>JACKEJ010000005.1:900000-1104201 GCA_020633055.1 Sandaracinaceae bacterium
CCGCCCAGCTGCTCGGCGTTGGGCTGATTGTCCCCGAAGACGGGCCGCGCCGCGACGTCTTCATCACCACGACGCAGCGCGATGGTGAGGTTGTCGGCCGCGAACGGACCGGAGTCGACGCGGTAGCGCAGCGTGAGCGCCTCGGTCTCGATGACGCGCTCGTCACCCTCGAGGCGTGTGGTGTACGGAGTGCGACCGACGGGTCGCACGCCGACCGTCTGCGACGGGCGATCTTCGAACTGCCCGTCCGCCGCGTACTCGAGCCGGATGAGCGTCGGCGTGATCACCGTGAAACGAGCGCTGCCCTCGACGACCGACGGCAACCTGCCGTCGCTGCTGGCACA
The DNA here is from genome assembly GCA_020633055.1 of Sandaracinaceae bacterium. Taxonomy (NCBI): domain Bacteria; kingdom Pseudomonadati; phylum Myxococcota; order Polyangiales; family Sandaracinaceae; species Sandaracinaceae bacterium. The sequence continues at coordinate 900,345 of JACKEJ010000005.1, forward strand.
CGCGCCGAGCGTGAGGCTCATGGCGAGCCATACCCACGACGCTCCTGTGCGAGGCCGCATGCTCCGCCATGACCGAGACGAGACCGCGCGCGTCGCGCGCTCCACTTCCAACGACTGCATGCCGGCAGAAGAGCACGCCACCACTCAACCGTCAAGCGTGACTGTTGAGATGACGGGGACGGCGCCCCGCGCTACAGTCCTCGTGTGTCGACCAAGCCCACGACCCGCACCCGCGCCGAGTACGACGCGCAGCGCTCGGCCGCGACCCGCGCGCGCATCCTGGACGCCGCGCTCGAGACGCTGCTGGACGTCGGCTACGCGAAGACGACCACGGTCGAGATCGGGCGCCGCGCCGGGGTCGCGCGTGGCACGCTGCTACATCACTTCCCGGACCGCGAGTCCCTGATGGTGGCCGCGGTGCGTCACGTGTTCGAGCGCCGCCTGGCCGAGTTCGAGCAACAGGTCGACGCGCTCGGGCTGCTCGACGACCCACACGGCGCGCCCGACACCGACGCGCTGATCGAGCTCCTGTGGCGCGCCATCGACGGCGGCACGACCCTCGCGTGGGTGGAGCTCGTGGTCGCCACGCGCAACGACGCCGTGCTGCGGGCCGAGCTGATCCGGCTGATGGAAGAGTTCGACGAGCGCATCGCGGAGCGCTACGTGCGGTTCTTGCCGCGTGCCGCCGGAGCCGAACCGCCGCGTCGCCTGGTGTTCGCGCTCATGAACGGCCTGGTGCTGGACCGCATGAGCGGCCGCGACGCCCACGTCCCCGCGGTGCTCACGCTGCTGAAGGTAGCCACCCGCATGACCGGCTTGGGCGGCTGAGGCCTTCTTGGCAGGGACGACGACCTCACCACGCTGCGCAGCTCCGCTGCCACACCGGGAGCCACCTGCGGACCCTCAGAGCTCGTCGAACAACGCGTCGAACGTGTGGGGGAGGCCGCGCGAGAGCGGGAGCTCGACCGTGTCCGTCTCGAACGAGGAGGAGCGCGCCGCACCACCGAACTGCAGCAAGCCGACCTCGCCTCGCAGCCCGAGGCACACGTTGCCCACCTCCGTGAAGTTGGACGAGTTGCTCAGCATCATGTCGACCTTGGCCGTCGCCCGCCCCGAACCGGGCTCGTATTGGGGGTCCCAGAGGCGCACGCTCAGCTCGGTCACGTAGCGGCCCGGTCCAGAAGCAATGCCGTCCATGGCGTGCACCTCGACGCAGCTCGGGTCGATCCGCCCGGGCACGTTCAACCAGAAGTCGAAGCCGGTCAGCCCGAGGAGGCCGTTGGGCAGCCCCGGCTCTCCCGTCACCGTAGCCTCCTGCGCCGACGGGTCGGCGTGCTCGTGAACCGTGTTCTGGCCAAACGTCGCGTAGCTGAGCGTGTACTCGGCCGCAGCGCGCGCGCCGTGGCTGCGCCCGAAGGCTCCCACCAGGAGGTAGTCCACGCGCACCCACGTCGTCGCCTCGGACATGGCTTCGTTCATGTCCGCCCGATCCGAGAGGCCGAGGCTGTTCCGGGCCTGAACCGCGAAGCGGATGTCGTCGCCCTCGACGGCGGGCGCACCCAGCTGGATGCCGAGCCCTTGCGACGTGTAGCCGAGCGCCGGGTCGTAGGGGATGCGCTCGGCGAAGTCCGGCGCCACCTCGTAGAGGTCGGTGTCGATCCGATAGCCGCGGATGAACGCGACCAGCGTGTCGGCCGAAGCCAGCCTCTCGTCGGTGACCGTCGCCACGGCGCTCGCGACGTGCAGCTCGGGCATCGCCGCCGCGTGCGGTGGGATGGTGATCAGCACGCTCCCCTCGACGCTCTCGAGACGTGCGCTGTCCCAGCGCTCGACCCCGACGCGGACGTTCGGACGGTCGAACAACCCCGCCGCGCCGCCATCGTTCTGTGCCACGACGCGCAGACCGCTCTCGTCCAGAAGCACCTCGGACGTGAGCTCCATGCGCGAGAGGCGATGCGGGAGGTCGCGCCACCGATGATGGAGTTCCGTCGTGACGACGACTGGCGCGTCAGACCCACCGGAGCCGCACGCGGAAGGGAGCGCGCATGACGCGACGGTCAGGATGGCCGCCGCGAGCCTACGCGGATGATGGAGGGGTGATCGCATGGGGCCTCACGCGGACCCGGGCCCGCCATGGGAAGTGCACGACAGGGGAGCACGTCCATCTCGGGGACTCAAGCGTCACCACTCCGTGTCGCCGGGGGGAACGGTGGGTGGCGACCGAGCGCAGGCCGTCAGCAGCGTCATGTGAATTGACACGGCGCAGCGTGACGGCTTGCGCCTGCGTCATTCCGGGCCTAAAGAACCCGTGTTCGAGATGCCCGCGCTTCCCACACTGCGAGCGACCGCCTTCTTCGCCTGGCTGGCAGCGGCCTTGCTCTCCGCGAGCACGCCCATCGCCACCAGCGCACAGGTCGCCCAGGTCATGGAGCACAGCGAGTCCGGTTCCGGGCACGCGGTGCTGTCCATGGACGAGGCCGCGCAGGAGTTCGAACCCGACGTGCGTCGACCGGACAACCTGGACGAAGACCAGGTGGAGCTCGAAGACGCCCTCACGACCTTGCACGCGCCCTTCGGGCCGCAGCGGGTCGGCGAGCCGAGCGAGGACTTCGTCCTCGGTCATCAGCAGGTAGAGCCCGCCCACTTCACCGCGGCCGTCGGCGCACGCGCGCCGCCCCGCGCCTGAGCCGTCGCGCACCCCGCGCCTGCCCGCCCTGACCTCGTTTCGTCCGGGCCGACGCTGGTGAACACGGCTGGAGTCACACGATCACGTGTGCGCTCCCACGTTCGCATCGTAGCGCCGTCTCCGTAGCGCCACGTCGTTCGCACACAGTCTCGCCACGTCCGTGCTGGGCCCGTCCCACGCGCTGCCACGCGGCCCGATGCGCCTGTAATTCGCGCCGCAACCCGGCCCTGCTCGACCATTGCCCCTCAGGGGTCCCCCGCATGCGTCAAGAGTTCATCCCCCCGTCGCTCCATACCCACGGCCTCTCGCGTCGTGGGTCCGAGCTTGTCGTCATCGGCAAGCAGGACGGCACGCTGGCCGTCCGTCGTCTTGCGCATCGACACGGGCTGGGGTCGTCGCTCACGGAAAGAGAGAGTCAACATGAGTAGCCGCTTGGTTTCACCGCTCTCGGTGCTCGCGGGCGTGTCCTTGATGGTCGCGGGCTGTGTCCCTGCGCTCCCTCAGGGCGCCGCCCGGGCCCCGAACACGGAGGTCCCGGACGCGTTCGGAGGTGCCCTCGACACCAGCAACTCCGCGCTGGTCGACTGGCACGACTTCTTCGAGGACCCCCAGCTGGTGGCCCTCATCGACGTCGCCCTCGAGAACAACCAGGAGCTCAACATCCTGGTCCAGGAGATGCTGGTCACGCAGAGCGAGATCCGGGCGCGGCGCGGCGACTACCTCCCGCGCCTCGGCATCGGGGGTGGCGCCGGCATCGAGCGCGTGGGCGAGCACAGCAGCCAGGGTCGCAGCGACGAACAGGCGGGCCTCCGCCAAGACCTGCAGGACTACCGGGTCGGACTCTTCGCGTCCTGGGAGGTCGACATCTGGCGCCAGCTGCGCAACCTGCGCGACGCGGCGGTCAACCGATACCTGGCCAGCGTCGAGGGGCGGAACTTCATGGTGACCCGGCTGGTGGCCGAGATCGCCAACCTCTACTACGAGCTGCTCGCGCTGGACGCCCGCCAGGAGGTCATCACCAACAGCATCGCGCTCCAGGAGACCGCGCTGGAGTTGGTGCGCGCGCAGCTGCAGTCGGCCCGCGTCACGTCGCTCGCCGTCACCCGCTTCGAGGCGCAGCTGCGCGGCTTCCAAGCCAACCAGTACGAGATCGCCCAGGCCATCGTGGAGCGCGAGAACCGGCTGAACTTCCTGTTGGGGCGCTTCCCGCAGCCCATCCCCCGCAGCTCCGCGGACTTCCTCTCCCGGCAGCCCATGGTGGTGTCTGCCGGGCTACCGACGCAGCTGCTCGAGAACCGACCCGACGTGCGCCAAGCGGAGCTCTTGCTCGAGGCCTCGTCCTTGGACGTCCGGGCCGCCCGCGCGCGCTTCTACCCCGCGCTGCGCCTGGAGGCGGGCGTAGGGCTCCACTCCTACAACATCCGGCAGCTCATCTCGCCGGGCTCCATCGTCTACAACCTGTTCGCCAACATCCTCGCGCCGCTGTTCAACCGGAACGACATCACGGCGCAGTACTTCGCGTCGAACGCGCGCCAGATGCAGGCGGTCATCGTGTACGAGCAGGCCATCCTCGGCGCCTACGTCGAGGTCATGACGTCGCTCAGCCGCATCAACAACCTGCGCAGCATGTTCGAGCTGAAGGAGATGCAGGTGGCGCGGCTCACGGAGTCCATCGAGATCTCGAACAACCTCTTCAACTCGGCGCGCGCCGACTACCTCGAGGTCCTGACCACGCGCCGCGACGCCCTCGAGGCCCAGATCGAGCTGATCGAGATCCGCCGGCTGCAGCTCAGCGCTGCGGTCGAGGTGTACCGCGCGCTGGGCGGCGGTTGGCGCACAGGAGACGACGCGACCGAAGGGTCCACGGCACCAGGGTCCACACAAGATTCCGCGGAAAGCACCGCCGGAGGAGAACAATGATGTCTAGAGCACGATCCACCGCGAGCACCGGGCCCTCTATGCGGTCCTTGGCCTGCGCGCTGCTTCTGTCCCTCCCGTCCTCCGCGATGGTCGCGTGCAGCTCGGGCCACGCCGAGCACCACACGGAGGAGGCCCACCACCCGGTCGTGCTGACCAACCCGGCCGTGATGGACTTCCCCACCAGTGAGGAATACGTAAGCCAGATCCACTCGCGGCGGCACGTCGAGATCCGCGCGCTGGACGAGGGCTACCTGCGGGCCATCCCCGTGCAGGAGGGCCAGGCCGTCACCCAAGGGCAGCTGATGTTCAAGCTGCTCCCGGTGGTCTACCGCGCGCGCCTCGACAGCCACCGCGCCGAGCTGCACCTGGCCGAGATCCGGGTGCGCAACGCCCGCCAGCTGTTCGAGCAGCACATCGTGTCGGACCAGGAGGTCGCCATGGCCGAGGCCGAGCGCAATCGGGCGCGCGCCGAGAACGACCTCGCCGAAGCCGAGTTCCGCTTCACGAACATCGTCGCGCCCTTCGACGGCATCATGGACCGGCAGTACGTGCAGGAGGGCAGCCTGGTCGAGGCCGGCGACATGCTCACCACGGTCTCCGACAACAGCCTCATGTGGGTGTACTTCAACGTGCCCGAGGCCGACTACCTGCGCTTCAGGGCCATCCCCGACGCCACGGATCCAGAGCACCCGCAGACCCTACGCATCCCTGGCGCGCGCGTGGAGCTGCGCCTCGCGAACGGGGCGCTGTTCGACCAGGTGGCGGCCGAGACGCTCACCATCGAGTCAACGTTCGACAACGAGACCGGCAACATCCAGTTCAGGGCGGACTTCCCGAACCCCGCCAACCTCCTACGGCACGGCCAGACGGGCACGTTGGTCATCAACGAGACCCTCCACGACGTGCTCGTCATCCCACAGCGCGCCGTGTTCGACGTGCTCGACAAGCAGTACGTGTTCGTCGTCGACGCGGAAGGCATCGCCCACCAGCGCGAGATCACCGTCTCGAACGAGTCGGACGACGTCTTCGTCATCAGCCGCGGCCTTACCGCCGAGGACCGCATCGTGCTCGACGGAGTGCGCCAGGTACACGACGGAGAGCACATCGAGAGCACCGAGTTCCGCTCGCCCGAAGACGGTCTCTCGCATTTGAAGCAGCACGCCGAATAGACCTTCCCAGGCGGCGCTCCACGGGGCCTCACAACAAGACAGGCGACCATGTTCACGAAGATTCTCAAGCGACCAGGTCTGGCGATTGTTCTCTCGATCGTCATCATGTTCCTTGGTGTTCTAGGTATCGAAAGCCTCCCCATCGCGCAGTTCCCCGACGTGGCCCCGCCGACGGTCTACGTGTCCATCGCGTACCCAGGCGCCAGCGCGAACGTCTTGACCGACTCCGTGCTCGTGCCGCTCGAGCAGTCCATCAACGGCGTGCAGGACATGCGCTACATGGTCTCCAGCGCCACGAGCGCCGGCGAGGCGACCATCGCCATCTTCTTCGAGCCCGGGACCAACCCGGACATCAACGTCGTGAACGTGCAGAACCGCGTCAACATCATGTTGAGCCGATTGCCACCCCTCGTCGTTCGAGAAGGCATCCTCGTCAGCCAGGTCGTGCCGAGTATGTTGATGTATCTCAACATCTTCAGCACTGATCCGAACGCGGATCAGACTGACCTCTTCAACTACGCGAACGTCTACATCATGCCGGTGCTCAAACGCATCCAGGGCATGGGCATCCCGCGCAACCTCGGCAACCGTAGCTTCGCGATGCGCATCTGGCTGAACCCCGAGCGCATGCGCGCCTACGACATCTCCGTCGAGGACGTCATGGAGGCCGTCGCCGAACAGAGCATCATCGGCTCGCCGGGGCGACTCGGTCAGGCGACCGGCATGGTCTCGCAGTCGCGCGAGTACGTGCTCACGTACATCGGCCGCTACAACGAGCCCGAGCAGTACGGCGACATCATCCTGCGAGCGCGACCCAACGGCGAGATCCTGCGCCTGAGGGACATCTGCGTCCGCCCGAACACAGTGGAACCCATCGTGGTGCCGGCAGGAGACGACGCCGACGACACGGCGGAGGCCGACGCCGATGACCACGTGGCGGCCGCCCGCCCGGCGCACGGCACGAACGAGCACGAGGGCATCGAGCTGGGCTCGGAGTTCTTCGACATCTACTCGGACGTCGATGGACACCCCACCGCGTCCATCGTGCTCAAGCAGGCGCCAGGTTCGAACGCGGCCGAGATCATCGAGGAGGTCAAGCGCACCCTCGACGAGCTGCGCGAGTCGTTCCCCCCTGGCATGGACTACGAGATCGCCTACGACGTCTCGCGCTTCGTCGACGCGTCCATCGAGCAGGTGCTCCACACGCTGCTCGAAGCGTTCCTGCTGGTGTCGCTCGTGGTCTTCATGTTCCTCGGCGACGTCCGCTCGACGCTCATCCCGACGCTGGCCGTGCCCGTCTCGCTCATCGGCAGCTTCTTCGTGCTGACGCTGATGGGCTTCTCCATCAACCTCATCACCCTCTTCGCCATGGTGTTGGCCATCGGCGTCGTCGTGGACGACGCGATCGTGGTCGTGGAGGCCGTGCACGCGAAGATGGCCGAGAAACACCTCACGCCCTATCGGGCCACGTGGGAGGTGCTCCAGGAGATCAGCGGCGCCATCATCGCCATCACGCTCGTGATGACCGCCGTGTTCGTCCCGGTGACGTTCGTCCCGGGCCCGGTCGGCGTGTTCTACCGCCAGTTCGGCGTGACGATGGCGTCGACCATCATCCTCTCGGGCGTGGTCGCGCTCACGCTCACGCCCGTGCTGTGCGCGATGATCCTCAAGCCACACGACCCGCACGCCCACGGCGAGCACGACACGCGTAGCCTGAAGGAGCGCTTCCAGGCGCTGAGCGGCAAGCAGATCGCCGTGTACGCGCTGCTGGGGTTGCCCGCGTTGCTCGGCATCACCTACCTGGCCCACGAGCTGTGGGGACCCATCGGCTTCCTGCTCCTGCTGGTTCCCTTCGTTCAGGCGCCCTTCAGCCGCGGCATCGACAAGATCACGAACTTCTACGCGCTGCGCCTGCTCAAGCCCATCGTGACGCGTCGGCTCGTGACGGTGCTGGTGGTCGCCGGCTTCGCGATGGGCATCGTCGGCGAGAGCTCCCTCCTCCCCAGCGGCTTCATCCCCGGCGAGGACCAGGGCATCATCTACGCCGTGCTCCAGACCCCACCCGGCTCGACGCTGGAGTACACCAACGCCAAGTCGCAGGAGCTCGAGCGCATCGCCCACGACATCGAAGGAGTGCGCTCCGTGACGTCCGTCGCGGGCTACGAGATCCTCACCGAGGGCCGTGGCTCCAACGCCGGCACTGCCATCATCAACCTCGAGGACTGGTCCGAGCGCGAGCACACAGCCCAGGAGATCATCGAGGAGCTCGAGGAGCGCACGCACGAGATGACGGACATCAAGCTCGAGTTCTTCGAGCCGCCTGCCATCCCGGGCTTCGGCGCCGCGGGCGGTATCGCCATGCGCGTGCTCGACCAGACGCAGTCGAGTACACCGGACTACGAGCGGCTGGGGGTCGTCACCGAGGAGTTCATCGCGGCGCTGCGGGAGAGGCCGGAGGTGGGCAGCGTCTTCACGTTCTACGCGGCCGACTATCCGCAGTACGAGCTCGTCATCAACAACGACGTGGCCATGCAGAAGGGCGTGTCCATCGAGCGCGCCCTGAACAACCTCAACATCCTCATCGGCAGCACGTACGAGCAGGGCTTCGTGCGCTTCAACCAGTTCTACAAGGTCTACGTGCAGGCGTGGCCCGAGTTCCGGCGCATGCCGGACGACCTCAATGACCTCTTCGTCCGCAACGAGGCCGGCGAGATGGTCCCCTACTCGTCGTTCATGCGTATCGAGCGGAGGCAGGGCCTGAACGAGATCACCCGCTACAACCTGTATCCCTCCGCGGCCATCCAGCTCGTCCCAGCGTCGGGCTACTCCACGGGTCAGGCCATCGCCGCCGTCCGCGAGGTCGCCGAGGCCACCCTCCCACGCGGCTACGACCTCGGCTGGGAAGGCCTCTCGTGGGACGAGTCGCGGCAAGGCAACGCAGCCCTCTACATCTTCCTGATCGTCGTCGCCTTCGTGTATTTGGTGCTCGTCGCGCAGTACGAGAGCTTCCTGATCCCGTTGGCCGTCATCTTCTCGCTCCCCATCGGCATCTTCGGCTCCTTCTTCCTGCTGCAGGGAGCCGGCCTGGCGAACGACGTCTGGGCGCAGCTGGGCATGATCATGTTGGTCGGTCTGCTCGGAAAGAACGCGATCCTGATCGTGGAGTTCGCCGTCCAGCGGAGACACGAGGGGGCGTCGCTGAAGGACGCGGCCATCGAGGGCGGCAAGCTGCGCTTCCGGCCCATCCAGATGACGTCCTTCGCGTTCGTCGCCGGCCTCATCCCGCTCGTCGTGTCCCACGGCGCCGGCGCCATCGGCAACCGCACCATCGGCATCACGGGCGTCGGCGGCATGCTCTTGGGCACGGTCGTGGGTGTCATCGTCATCCCGGGCCTGTACTACCTGTTCGCGCGCATCTCGGACGGCAAGAAGCTCTTGCGAGACGAGGTGGACACGCCGCTCAGCGAGCCCTCGGAGGACACGCCGTTCACGTTCGAGGACCTGCCCGACGAGCCCGCGGCTTCGACCACGTCCGGCCCGAACGATACCAAGGCGCCACCCGAGACGGCCACGACCGCGGCAGGGGCAGCGCCAGTGGTGGTCGGAGCGCCGGTCGCCGCTTCGCCTGAACCGGCCGCCCCGCCCGAGAGGCCGGAGCCAACCCCGCCTGCGCCGACGTCCGCCAAGGCCGAGCCCGCGCAGTCGACGCCCGCGCCGACGCCCGCCGAGGCCGAGCCTACGCAGACCCTCGCGCCCGTCGCGCCGAAAGCCCCCGAGCCCAGCGCGGCCACTTCGCCGGCGGCATCCGTGCCGCCCCCCGCCGCAACGCCCGAGTCCGCCAAGCCCACGCCGTCAGCCACGGCGGAGCCCGAACCCACGAAGCCCAGCGCAGCGACCACCGACGCGCCGCAAGCACCCGCAGAGACCACTCCCCCGAAGCCCGAAGGGACCGACGAGTCCTGACCTCCTGTGAGGCGGCGGCCCAGATCCCGCGCCGTCGGGCGATGACTCGACGGCGCGACGTTCGGCCACACTCCCTGTGGGGCGAATGCTCCGCGCGCGTCGGTGCTTCGGCTCGACACCCCGCCTCGCCCTGTGGTTGACTCCCGCCGTCGATGGAAGCCGTCATCCTCACGATCGTGTTCTTCGTCCTCGCCGCCCTCGGCCTGGGCGTGTGGTGGTTCTCGTCGGACCGCGTCGGCAAACGCCGCCTGCAGAGCGTCGCGAGCACACCCATCGAGAGCGCTGCGGAGGGCGCGCTCGTGAAGGTCACGGGCACGCTCTCGCTCGCGGACCACCCCGAGCTCGAGGGCCCCCTCACCGGCCGACGCTGCGTCGGCTACGTGGTCGAGGTCAAAGAGCGTACGCAGTCGGGCGCCAAGGCGAACTGGGACACCATCGTCATGACCGAGGACGCGGTGGCGTTCGTCGTCGAAGACGCCACGGGGCGCGCCCTGGTGAAGGCCGCGGGCGCCCACCTGGTCCTGGTCCGCGACGGGCACGTCCACTCGGGCGCGCTCAGCGACCACGCGGAGCGCGCGAAGGACTTCCTCATGCGGCAGGGCACGGAGAGCGAGAACGTGCTGCGCTTGAAGAAGGCCCTCCGCTACGAAGAGGGCGTGCTCGAACAGGGCGAAGAGGTGAGCATCCTGGGAGTCGCCAACTGGGAGCCCGTCCCCGCGACCCTGCGGCGAGACGGCGACGCGACCGACGCCAAGTGGCTGGTCCTGAGCGCCCCGAGCAACGGGCAGCTCACCATCAGCGACGACCCGACGACCATCTGATCCCGCGCTCGGGCGGGGAGTACCCGACGCAGCGCCAGGTTGAACTCCCTCGTGCACATGCGTGGTACGTTGCCTCTGGAACAATCGACCTCACGGCGCTCCACATGTCACGTCCCGCACCCTGCTCCCTCGCCGCCTTCCTGCTCGCCTCCCTCTCCACGCTGACGGGCTGCGGTGGCGACGGAGGAGGCGACGGTGGGACCACCACGTTGTGCACGGCGGACATCGAGTGCAGCGACGGTCGCTTCTGCAACGGCGCCGAGCGCTGCGCCCCGGGGAGCGCCGACGCCGACGCGCGAGGCTGCGTCGCCGCCGTGAGCCCGTGCCTCGCCGCACAGACGTGCGACGAAGGGGCGCAGCGCTGCACGACCGAGTGCGAGATCACGGGGGACGCCGACGGCGACGGTCACCTCGACGTGTCCTGTGGCGGGGACGATTGCGCCGACAACGACGCGCTGCGCTTCCCCGGCAACCTCGAGGTCTGCGACACGGCGGACCACGACGAGGACTGCGATCCGAGCACCTTCGGCGTGCGCGACCTCGACCAGGACGGCATCGCCGACGGCGCATGCTGCAACGTCAGCGGCGACGAGCGCTTCTGCGGCCGGGACTGCGACGACACCGCGGCGGGCGTGCACCCCAACGCGCCCGAGGTGTGCGACGGGGCGGACAACGACTGCGACGGGACGAACGACGAGGGCGTGTTCGCCACGTTCTACCGAGACGCGGACGGCGACGGATATGGCGACCCCACCGCGCCCGTGGAGCACGCCTGCGGCTCGGCCCACGACGACTCGGAGAACGGCTTCGACTGCGACGACGACAACGACACCGTGCGCCCCGGAGCCGTCGAGCTGTGTGACGGCGTCGACAACAACTGCGACGGCCTCTACGAGCGTGACCTGGATCGGGACGGCCACCTCGACCCGGCCTCTGTGTGCGCGCCCGCGCAGCTGCCCACGGACGACTGCAACGACTTCGTGGCTGGCATCTACGGCGGCGCCGAGGAGCGCTGCGACGGAATCGACAACGACTGCGATCAGCTCATCGACGAGCGCGCAGACGCTGACGCGGTGTGCGCCACGACCGGGACGCGTGCCGCCTACTGCCTCGACGAGAGCTGCATCGTGGCCGCGTGCGAGCCGCTGCGCGGAGACTGCAACCGCGATGGTTCGGACGGCTGCGAGCAGGATCTCGCGAACGACGCCGCCCACTGCGGCGCGTGCGGCGCGGCGTGCCCGCTCGGCGAAGCTTGCGTCGCGGCCGCGTGCGTGGCCCCGACGGTCGTCGACCTCGCCATTGGGGAAGCGCATGGCTGCGTGCTCACCGCGACCGGCCACGTGGGCTGTTGGGGTCGCAACGAGTACGGGCAGCTGGGCCAGGTCGCGGGCAGCCCCCGGGGTTACGTCGCGCACGCCCCGCAGCTACCGGTGGCGCGGGAGCTCGCGACGACCGCTGCCACGACGTGCGTGATCGACGAGACGGGGCACGTGGTCTGCACGGGTCGCAACGCGTACGGCGAGCGCGGCATCGGCAACCGCGGCGCGCGTAGCGGTCCCACGGAGGTGCTAGGCCTCGCGGACGCGGTGGACCTGCGCGCGAGTCACAACGTCGCGTGCGCGCGTCGACCCGACGGCAGCCTCGCCTGCTGGGGCTGGGGTGCAGGGCTCGTGGACGCCACCATCCCGGTCACCCTCGCGATGGACGTGGGGGACTACGACGTGGGGTCCGGGACCGTCTGCGGCATCGACGGACCGCTCAGCGGCCCGTGGTGCATGGGCGGCGACGAGAGCGGCGCGCTCGGCGACATGGCCGTGTTGCCCACCTGCATGTCTCGCAGCCCAGTCGAGCAGTTCAGCCTGAACGCGCCCTGCGCCGCGAGCCCGACGCCAGTGGCGACGGGCACGGCGCTCACGTCGATCGCCACGGGCGGAGGCTACACCTGCGCCACGACGGGCATCGCGGTCGGGTGCTGGGGGCTCAACACCTTCCAGCAAGCGCTCGTCCCACCGCCGACCCAGTACACCCAGCTGACGGCGCTGGCAATTGCAGGTGGGCCGGGCGCGCCCACGTTCACCGCGCTCGAGGCGGGCGACGACCACACGTGTGGCCTACGGACGGACGGCTCGCTCATGTGCTGGGGCCGCAACGACGGAGGGCAGCTGGGCCGCGGCAGCGTCGCCCCCTACGCAGGGCTCGGACCCGTGACCAGTGGGCTCGTGTTCGAGCGCGTGGTGGCGGCGGGGCGCACCACGTGTGCATTGGACGACGCGGGGGACGTGCTCTGTTGGGGGCGCAACACGGACGGCCAGGTCGGCGACCGCACGAGCACGGCGCGCTCCGTCCCGACACGCGTCCTCGGCTTCGAGACCACACGCGCGCTCGGCGGCGGCGGGGGCCGTCCGTGCGCCGTGTTGTCCACCGGCGACGTGACCTGCTGGGGAGACGGCACGCCGACTCCCGAAGCGCAAGACGCGGGGGCCGTCGCGGTCGCCGTCGCCTCCGGCGGGCGGCACCGCTGCATCGTCACCGAGGACGAGGGGGTCCGGTGCTGGGGTAGCAACGAAAACGGGCAGCTCGGCCGAGGGACCACCACGGGCTCGGGCGAGCCCGCCGGGGACGTCACGCTGCCGGCTGTCCGCGCGCTGGACGCGGCCGCGGACACCACCTGCGCGGTCACGACGGCGGGCGAGGTGCTCTGCTGGGGCAACAACAGCGCGCGCCTCCTCGCCACGGACAGCGTGGCCATCTCCAACACCCCGGTGTCCATCCCCACGCTCGACGACGCCGTGCAAGTCGCGCTCTCGGGGTCGCACGCGTGCGCGCGACGCGCCGACGGGCGCATCCGCTGCTGGGGGACCGGGACGTACGGCGAGCTCGGCGACGGGACGGCTGCGGACGCGCTCGAGCCCGTCGACGTGGCCACCATCGACGACGCGCTCGTCGTGGGTGTCGGTGAGACCTTCAGCTGCGCGCTGCGCGCTTCCGGCCAAGTGTGGTGCTGGGGCCGCGGCGACCTGGGACAGCTCGGCGCCGGGCTGACCCGCACACAGGCCGCAACGCCCACTCGTGTCCTCGGCCTGACCGACATCGTCCAGCTGGCCGTCTCGGGCGCGGGGGCGTGCGCGCTCGACCGCACCGGCGAGGTGCACTGCTGGGGTGAGAACCGCTCGGGACAGCTGGGCGACGGGGGCGCTGGCGGCAACGCGTTCTCCGCCGTGGTGGTCCCTGGCCTGCCCGCCACCGCCATCACCGCTCACGCGAACACGCGCTGCGCGCTCGACGTGGACGCCGCTGTGCGCTGCTGGGGCGAGAGTGGGGCAGGCAACGCGGGGGTCGTCGTGACGAACTGCCCGGGCTACTGCGACGGCAACGGCTGCTACTCGCGCTGCCCCGCGCCCGTCACCCTCGTCGGGGGGCTGTGAACGCACAGAGCGCGGCTCAATGCGCTGGTGGGAACATGGACGCGCGCTTCATCGCGCGGTAGCTGCCGGGGGTCCTCGCCTCGGCGGCTTCGAGCGCGACGCCCAGCGGGACATCCGCTGCACGCAGGCGGTCGCAACAGATGGTCAGCCCCTCCCGGAAGGTGGCCACCGCGACCTGCTCGTTGGGCGGGCGGAACACCCAGTTCATGGCCGTCATCGCGCCGCGCACGAGCGAGTTCTCGATGACCGTGGCGGTGATCACGTTGTAGCGACGGATCACCTCGATCGTGCGGTTCTGCCACTCGGCCAGCGCCTGACGCTCGCTGGCGCGCGGCAGCGTCTTGACGGCCGTGGTGTCGACCAACGTCGCGAAGTGCTCCTTTCGCTCGTGGAGCTTGTCCACGCGGCGAATCAGGTCGGCCACGGACGCCGCGTCCAGCTGGTCGGGGACGACGACGATCAGGAGCGGCCAGTAGCTGGCGTCGACCTCGATCGCGGACTTCGGTTCAGTCATGGTGCGGACCATACGCCCCATCACGACCCAAGCGGTAGCGTCACCACTCGGAACCGCCCGTCGACTCGACGTCGAAGGGGTCCACGGTGAGCCCTGGGTCGCCGCGACACTCGGTCCCCATGGGCGTCAGCGTACACGACATCCCACCCGGGCACGCGGGGTCGCAGTCCCCGCGCTCACACAGGCCGCTCTCCCGGTCGCACGCGAAGCCCGGTGAACACCGCCCCCAGCAGCTCCCGGTGCTTGCGCGGTGAAGGGCGGTGCCCGCGACCCCCACGGCCAGCCCCGCGGCGGCGTCACCGTAGTCGCTGTCGCCGTAGTCGCCGGCACCGCCACAAGACACGAGCGACGCGACGAGAACCAGCTTGAAGAGACCCCTTGTGAAGCGACCCCGCACGCCCCCGAGTGTAGCGACGTGCGCATCGGACCGCCACCGGCCCCCCGTCGAGTCACCGCCCCCGAGCGTCTACTCGGCGGCCTCGGCGGTGCTCTCGTCGTCCCGGCGCTCGTCGACGAGCGTACGCACCACGCGCTGTGGGAACGGGATCTCGACGCCTTCGCGCTCGAACGTCCGATGGATGATCTTGATCGCCTCGCTGCGCGCCTCGAGCAGCGCGAGCTTGACGCGCGCGTCGGTCCAGAAGCGCGCCTGGAAGTCGACCGAGTTCGCGCCGAACTCCAGGAAGTGGAACTCGATGCCTTCGGTCTCCCGCTGTGGAAATCGCTCTTGGAGGGCAGCCGTGACCAACCGTTGTACGTCGTCGAGGTCGCTCCCGTAGGCGACGCCACAGCGCACCGAGGCCCGGACGCGCTCCGTCAGGCTGAAGTTCTTGAACGGGTTCTCCACCACCGTCTTGTTCGGGATGATGACGAGGTTGTTGTCGCTCCCCCGCAGCACGGTGTTGCGCAGGTTCAGCTCGTGCACGGTACCCGAGTAGCCGGCGGTCTCCACCCAGTCGCCCACGTTCAGCACCTTGCGCACCGCGAGGTACATGCCCGCGAAGGTGTTGGACAGCGACGACTGGAGCGCGAGACCAATCGCGACACCGGCCACACCGGCACCGGCGAGCATGGAGTGCAGCACCGTGTCCAAGTTCATCACGTTGAGCGCCACCAGCAGCCCGAGCGTGATGACCACGCCCGACGCCACGCTGGCGATGAGCGCCCGCAGCGAGGCGTCGTGCACGCCCGTGAGGCGACGCGCGACGACGCGCCGCGTCCCGACCGCGAGCAGATAGGCGATGGAGAAGGCGACCAACGCCACGACGAAGTTGGGGAGATTGGTGACCACCGCGTCGAACCAGTCGCGCAGCTTCTCCATCAGTTTTCCGTACGACGTCGCCCATTGCTCGCCCATGTCACTCTCCTCGCCGGTGGTTGCCCGCGTGCTTGTCAGCGTCGATCACTCGGTCGCTTCCCGCACTGTGTCGCCGACCGCCTCGCCGGCTTCCTCGATCTCTTCGGCGGCGTTCTCCGCCGGGGTGTCGCGGTCGAACGCGTCGTCCACGCGCTCGCCGGCGCTCTCGAGCGGCCCCTCGTCGTCGCAGCCGGCGGTCGTCGTCAGGGCGAACACCGCCAGCGCGGTGAAGATGATGTGCTTGATGTCCATGGGGTCGTCCTTTGGTTTCGAGAAAGGCGGTCGGGGCTCGAGGCAAGTCGCTTGCGCTCGGGGGGGCCGACCTGTGCACCGGACCTGAGCACGTGCTGTGCCACCGCAGGAAACGCTTGGTTTCGACGGGTTCCGCGCGGTCATGCAGGCTGGTGCGACCCGACGCCTGCGCGTGTCGGAACGCGTCGGGTGGGGCATTGCGCCACAGTCGGGTGCGACGAGCGCCTCGCGGCGCGGGACGGTGAGGGAGCGCTCGCGTTCGTCGTGTCCGCGGCGCAGACTCGCCGCATGGGACTCCTGACCTTCAGCATCAACGTCACCCTCGACGGCTGCGTCGACCACCAGGAGGGCATCGCGGACGACGAGACGCACGCCTTTTTCACGGGGCTCATGGACGACAGCGGCGCGATGCTGTGGGGCCGCACCACCTACGAGATGATGGAGAGCTACTGGCCATCCGTCGCCCGGGGGGACGTAGACGCCCCCGAGGCGATCCGCGCGTGGGCCACCAAGCTCGAGACCAAGCCGAAGTACGTGGTGTCCTCCACGCGCAGCGACTTCCCGTGGACCAACAGCCACCACCTCACCGGCGACCTGCGCGACGCGGTGCAGCAGCTCAAGGACGCCACCCCGGCGGGCGTGCTCCTGGGGAGCGGAAAGCTGGCGCTCGCGCTGGACGCGCTGGATCTCGTCGACGACTACAGGTTCCTCGTGCAGCCGAGGATCGCGGGACACGGCCCGACGCTGTACGCAGGCGGGTTGCCCAGCACGCGGCGCCTCGAGCTGGTGTCGGCGCTGCCGCTCCGCTGTGGCGCGGTGGCGATGCACTACCGACGCGTGCCCTGACGTGCTGCTGCTAGGGCCCCCTGCGGTAGGGCTCGCAGAAGTCTTCCCAGCTACCGAACACGGCGCCACACCCAAAGGTCGCGGCACGACCGTGGGCAGCACAGAAAGCCACGCCGGGCTCCTCGCCCGGAGCCGACGGCGCCCAGCTCGGGGTGCGGCAGAAGGCCGTGGGGTCCGCGGGCACCGCTCTGAGACAACCCGAGTGAAACGCGCCCACGTTGAACCCGCACGACATGTCCATGTTGGGGCACGCATCGCCTCGGACGAGCGCGGCGTCGACGCATACCTGATGCGCGGTCGCGCCTTGGCCCACCTGCGCGCCCTCGAGGGCAGGTCCCGCGGCGCCCACGACGCTGACGGACACCAGGCCGATGCCGCAGCAGGCGCACAGGCCGATCAACACGAGGGCCGCGATGCAGCCGAACAGGATCTTCTTGTCTCTGGACACGGGTCACTCCCTGCCGAGAGAGCCCCTCCGGCAGCCGCGCCATGCTACCACGAACCAGCGGCGCTCGACGATCGTCGCACCGCGCCCGCGGAGGGGTCCGAACCGCGAGATGGGTGGCCCGTTTCTCGGGTTGCGCCTGAAATCACACATCTCCGCTTCAGTCACGCGCCCCATGCTGCTATGACGCAGTGCAGCATCGCCATTGATCAGGAGAGTTTCCCATGCGTCGCGTCGTGTTCACCCAGAAGGGCGGGGTCGGTAAGTCCAGCATCGCCTGCAACTTGGCCGCCATCGCGGCGGCGCGCGGCCTCACGACGCTGGTCGTGGACCTCGACCCGCAGGGCAACGCCAGCGAGTACCTGCTGGAGAAGCCCGTGGCCGAGCTCTCGCGCACGGCCCACGACTTCTTCGAGCAGACCCTCTCCATCAAGAACCTGATCACGTCGACCGACCCCGAGACCTTCGTGCACACCTCGCGCTTCCCCAAGCTGCACGTGATGCCCGCGGGCCCCGAGCTCGACTTCCTGGCCCCCAAGCTCGAGGCGCGCCAGAAGATCTACAAGCTGCGCGACGCGCTCGAGAAGCTCGGCCGGCGCTACGACCGCATCTTCGTGGACACCGCGCCCGCTGCGAACTTCTTCACGCGCTCGGCGCTCATCGCGGCCGAGCGCTGCCTGGTGCCCTTCGACTGCGACAACTTCTCGCGCCAGTCGCTCTACCGCGTGCTCGAGACCATCGCGGAGCTGCGCGAGGATCACAACCCGGGCCTGATGCTCGAGGGCATCGTGGTCAACCAATACCAGTCCAGCGCGCGCCTACCGCAGGCCCTCATCGACGAGCTGCTCGCCGAAGGGCTGCCGGTGCTCAGCCAGCACCTCGCGCAGTCGGTCAAGATGCGCGAGTCCCACCAGGCGCACCTGCCGCTCATCCACCTGGCGCCGCAGCACAAGCTCACGCTGCAGTTCGTGGAGCTCTTCGAGAGCATCGAGCGCACGCGGAGCGCGAGCACGCGAACGGCCTCGTCGCGCGTGGGGTGAGGCGCCATGGAAACTCGGCATGGCCGCATGCGCGCCGCTTATCGAGGCGCCGCACACGCCTGAAATCGTCGAGGTTTCCGCTTTCCGAGCCACGCCTTCTGCACCTAGGGGCGTCGTTGCGCGTCGAGTAGAACGCGTTCTACAGATCAGCTCATGACCCAGAGCACCCGCCGCTTCACCCCGCCCTTCCCCAACGGTTGGTTCCACGTAGCCGACAGCGCCGACGTGACGTCTCGGGGTCCTCGTCGACCTCTTCAGCAGCCTCCTCGACGCGCGGCGCGAGCAGCAGGCCCGTGGCATCCGGGATGCGCACAAGACCGCGGGGCTGTCACTCGCTGGCAGCCTGGTGCAGCAGGTCGGTAGCACCGTGACCAGCCTCGCGCGCAGGGCGGCGGTGGCGACGCGGACGACGGTGCGTGCACGTCTCCCACGGGCGCCAAACCTGCCCGCAACGCGAGCGACCTCGGGCCCGACATCACGATCTCGGGTGGAGCCACGGGCGCGGACGATGGGCGCGCGCAGCAGGAGGTTGTGTGCACCACGAGCCACCCCGAGACACCCGTGTGGGGCGCTTTCCCTTCGCTGGAGCTGATGGTGCAGGCGGCCCAGCGTGGGCTGTGCATCGCGCTGATGCCCACCTGCGTCGCCGACCAGGCACTCGTATCGTGGCGGCGTGACGAGCACGATGACGACCACCACCACGCCTTCCCCCTCCGTCGATGCGCCCCGACACGAGGGCGCCGCCTTCTTGGATGGCTGGATGGCGTGTGCGCGTACAGCATCCTGCACCTGCTGCAGGACCCGAACGACGCCCTCGCGCGCATGCACCGCCTGCTCGCGCTGTGCGGCTTCTCGGTGTCGTCGACCGCGTGTCTGTGCGAGTCGTGGGTGCCCTACGCGCCGCTGATCGCCATGATGCGCTGGTTCGGGAAGGCCCCCTGGGTCGGCCAGCTCAGCAAAGAACAGCTCCGCGAGCTGGTCACCGCGCTGGCTTCGTGGACATCACGGAGCCAGACGTCGGCGCGGACGGGATGAACAGCTTCTTGGTGGCGCGCAAGCCTGCATGAGGGCGGGTGGAATGCACCTGCTGTGAGGCTCGACGTGCAAGGCTCGTGAGGGAACCGCCCGCGACACCCAGCTCCAAGGCCAATGTTGACTCAGTCGTCGACGCGTGTCCGGATCACCCGGCCGTCGCGCGCATCGATGATGACCTCGTGTTCTACGCCACGGTCGTCTCGCAGCTCGACCTCGTACACGGCGATCCCACGGTCACGTTCTCGTTCGACGCTCTCCACGGTGGCCCCTGGAAATAGCTGGAGCGCGATGCGTTCGGCGTCCTGAAGTCCGATTCCGCTTGCCGTCTGTCCGAGTGCGGGAGCGACCGCAAGGCTGATGAATAGTGCCGCGAGGGCGGCGAAGAAGTGCTGGTGGAGGCGGGGGGTTCTCTTGAACATGGGAAGATCCTTTCCCACCGACGATGAAGCACGCTCCTCAACGGTCCTTGAACGAGACAGCTCACCACCTCAACAGCGACTGAACGACGCGGTGGGCGTCTCATTCGTGGACACCGTACGCTCTCTGCGTGCACCTGCTCGTCGTCGATGACCACCCCGAACTCCTTGACATGCTTTCCCGCTCGTTCGAACGGGAGGCCCACCGCGTCGTGTTGGCGCAGACCCTCGCGGAAGCCCGCAGGGAGCTTTCTCGACGCATCCCCGACGTATTGGTGCTGGATGTCGAACTACCGGATGGGAGCGGCGTGGACCTTTGTCGGGAGCTGCGCCGAGAGGGGGCGCGCGTTCCGATACTCCTCCTCACCGCACACGGCGAAGTGCGGCAGCGCGTCGAGGGTCTCGACGCGGGTGCGGACGACTTCCTCCCCAAGCCGTTCGCGGTCGCGGAGCTGCGTGCGCGAGTACGCGCGTTGGGGAGGCGAGGTCCTATCGAGCGCGGGGTGCGGCTGACCATCAGCGACGTCGTGCTGGACTTCGACGGGTGTCTCGCTACCCGCGGCTCGAGCGAGGTCCCCATCACGGCGCGCGAGTGGGAGATCCTCAAGCTGCTGGGCAGCGCCCCCGGTCGTGTCTTCTCCCGCGCGACCATCTTGGACTTGATCTGGGACGACCAGAGTCCAGGTGCGAGCGCGAGCCTCGACACGCTCATGGGACGAATACGCCGAAAGCTCGGGACGCGGGTGGTTCGGACGATACGCAGCGAGGGATATGCGCTCGACGGCAGATGACGCCGCAGGTGCGACCCGCGCCACTCGTCCACTGGCGAGGCGCGTCGCGCTCGCATGCGGACTCGCCGCCGCCATGGGAGGCGCGGCGGCGGCGGTGGCCGCGGGGACGTCGGCGGACCGCCTGTTGGCAGCGCACGACGACGAGACGTTGCGACTCGCCGCGGTGGACCTCCTCGACGAGGTCCGCGAGGAGGTGGAGGAGGAATGGGACGACCACCCGACTCTCGCCATCACGCGTTCATTCGGGGCCGCGGAGGACGATGCCACGGCTCGCTCCGTGTACGACCGTGCCCTCCTGGACGAGTGGGACGAGGTCGAGCACCTGCCAGCTGCCCACGCCCGCCTCGACGGCGCCGGAGGCTACCTCGCCGGGGACCGCGAACTCGCGGCCGTTCCACCGGGTACGTGCGACGATGCCGTGATCGCTGGATCCTCCCTACGCGCCTGCGGAGTCGGCTCCGGGGCCGCTCGCCTGACGCTCGCCATGGCCTCCGGCGCGGCTGACGCGCGGAAGGCGCTACTCGGTTGGTCGGTGTTGGTTGGAGTGCTCATCGGCGCCTCGCTCGGTGGCGCCGCGAGCTACCGCGCCTCCGTGTGGGCTCTCGCGCCATTGCGTGCGCTCGCTGAGCAGGTCCGTCAGGTCGACACAGCCAACCCGCGCCCTGAAGTGTTGGGCGGGGCACTAATCCACGCCGAGTTGGAGGATGTTCGCGCCTCTGTCGCGAATCTCGTGATGCAACTGGGGGAGGCGCTCTCGACGGCGCAGGGCTTTGCTGCCCTGGCTGCTCACGAGCTTCGTACGCCGCTCGCATCACTCGTGGGCGAGCTCGAGCTGCTTTCCGAAGCCTCGTCTCCCGACGCTACGGCCTCCATCGATGTCGCTCGACGTCGCGTCGCAGACCTCGTGGGGTTGGTGCAACGTCTCCTCATTCTCGCGCAACCAGACAGTGTCGCGAACGACGAGGCGGACGCTGTCGATCTCGGCGATGTCCTTGAAGCCACCCTGGCAACGCTGGCGCCGAACCAGCGAGAGCGCGTACGCGCCACCGCCGACGATGACGTGCTCGTACGGGGGGACTCCGCGCTGCTTGTCTCGCTGCTCTCGAACGCCGTCGAGAACGCCCTCAGATTCTCACACGACGACGTGGCTGTGCGCATCGCCTGCGATGGGGACGACGTCACGCTCGCGGTCGAGGACCGCGGCCCCGGCATCCCAGCAGGCGAGCGTGAGCGCGTGTTCGAGCCGTTCTATCGCAGCCGCGCAGCGCGTCAGTCCGCGACGCTGGGGCATGGCGTAGGGTTGGCTCTGATCGCTCACGTGGCCAGAGCACACGGCGGTTCGACGTCTCTGGGGTCTGCCTCCCCCATGGGTACAGTGCTCGTCGCACGGCTGCCTGCGTGGCGGCCGCGGGCCCGAACCGACACGCGCTGACGTCGGGGGGAACGCCGCCTCCCGCCCCTCCCCCTCGTTGCGACGGCGTTGAGGTCGTTCGGCTTCCGTTGCCGCGCGGCACTTACGTACGATGCATGTTCCGCGTCGTCGCTCTCGTCTTGCTCGTGCTGGTCACCCTTCCCTTGTCGCCCAGACGCTCCTTCGCCGAGGGCCACGTGCCAGAGCCGATGCGCGTCGACCTCGTCCGTGGGCTCGGCGCCGAGCGCGGAGAGCTCGAAGCCAACGTCCTCGCCTCGCTGACTTTGTCGGGTCAGGCGCTGGAGTGGGCGCCAGAGATGGAATGGGCACCGTTAGACAATCTGGCCGTCGAGTTGGAGCTCCCATTCGCGGGGCGGCACTTGGAGGCCCTTAAGCCGTCGCTGCAGATCACGCTGCCGACGTCGAGCCGCCGTATCGCCCATGGCATACAGGTCGCGGCCTCGTTCGCGCGACAGCGGCGCGCCGGTGCGCACGTGCTGTGGGTGAGTTCAGGAAGCATCGCGCGGCACGTCGCATTCGTCACGTCCCTCGGACTCCGGGGGGAGTGGCTGGGACATGGTGCGCATCACTTGAAAGGTCTGTGGAACGGCGCATTGTTCGTCCCGCTGGGGAACAACGCCCTCGGCGTCGAGGTGAACTTGTCGTGGGACCGTCGGTGGGGAGAGCGCGCCATCGTCCCTCAAGCGCACGTATGCATGGGTCCCCATGCGCAGTTGCAACTCGGGCTCGGTGTGATGCGACTCGAAGGGGACTCACCGTGGGGAGCGGTCGCGTTGTTGCGCATGATCGGCACCCGGTGAGGGACGCGTGCCTCACGCGTTCTCTGACACGCGCCGGGGCTCTTCCGACTACGGACAGACGCGGGCCGTGATGGCGCCGCTGACCTCGCTGTCGCGATCGCGAGCGGCCACACGTAGCGTGATCTCTTCCTCGCTAACCGAGTCCACGACGACGTATCCGTCGCGGTACGAGTGCGCGTCGACGCGACCATCCACGGTGCGCGACAGTGCGACTCGCACTTCGTCGACGCTCCCGGTCCCGGTTTGCCCCGTTATCTCGAAGACCATGCCCGCAACGAGGGATTCGGCCGGAAGGAACACCGACGCCTCGATGGTCCCCACGGCGGGAATCGTCTCGCCAAGCGGATCACAGTTCGCTCCAGGCGCGGACTGAAAGATCATCGTCGGCGTTCTCGAGGAGAGCCTTGCGACGGCCTCAGTGGTTTGGAAGAACTCCCCATCCCACTGAAGCGTCGCTGGGGTCGTCGGGATGGTTTCTGGATCGATGGCGCCGGACTCGTCGGAGCACCCGGTCACCAACACTCCGACGGCGACCATGAGGTAGCGTTTTGCATTCATAGACACACTCCGTTCCCGGCCGGCACGACGACCACGTTCTCGATACTGACCAAGACGATGCCACGTTGCGCAATCGCCCTGGCGCTTACCGGCGAGTACAGGGTATCAGCCCCGTTCCCGCCGCGGCGGTCTTCACCGACGAAGTCGTATGTCGAAGTGCGTCGACCGCTGAGTGTTCGTAAGCGCTGCATGAACCCGCTCTCGTCGGGGATGGATGACCGGCTCACAGTGGGCTGATGCTTCCGCCGACCAGCTCGACGCGCTCAGGCGCGGTCCTCCGCGGGCGATTCTTCGCCCGGGCGGCGCAGCGGAATGGGGTCGGGCACGGTGAGCCAGCCGATCTCCGCCGCGAGCTCGTCGGAGTCGAGGCGAGCGCGAGTCTGAGCCCAGAAGAGGGGCGAGAGCTCGAGGTAGCGGTCCTCGGGCCAGGAGGGGAGGACGCGGATCAGGTCGCGGACGTATTCGCGAGGGTTGAGGTTGTGGAGCTTGGCGGAGGCGATGAGGGTGAGGTGCGCGCCGGCGCTCTCGGCGTGCTCGGTGCTGCCAGCGAAGAGGGCCGCGTCGCGGATGCGGACCACCTTGCGCAGCTCGCGCTCGCTCCAGTTGTTGTCGATGCGAAGCCGGCCGTCAGCGAGCACGGCGCGCAGTGGACCCTCCTGACGGACGACGTACCCGAGCGCCGCGCGCGCGGGACCGCGGCGGTGCTTCTCGCGCTCGTAGTGCTGCTTCGCGAAGTCGATGAACGCGTCGATCAAGGGCGCGAGGTGTTGCTTTCGCCGCGTCTTGATCGTGGACGGCGGTGGCTTGCCAGCCCGGCAGCGCTGCTCGACCTCGAAGATCTTGTGCAGGTACACGAGCCCCTCCCGCCCGAGCGCGAGCTTGGCGAAGGCGGCTTCGAAGAACTTTCTCCGAGCGTGCGCCCAACACCCGACCTCGGTGGGCACGTCTTCGTCGTCGGGCGCGTCCGGGTCGGCTGGCCGGAAGAGCGCGTTGTACACGCTGCAGGCATCGGCCTGGATGTGACCGGCGTAGCCTTTGAACAACGTGGCGACGTCTTCGCTGCGCTGACGCTCGGTGAAGTTGAACAGGATGTGGTCGCGGTCCGCGATGCGCACGAAGTAGTGGCCCTTGCGACAGGGCCTCCGCTCCCCGCCATCGAGCTTGCCGGGCTGCACGGCGAAGCCCGTGGCATCCGTGGCGATGCAGAAGGCGTTGGCCAACGCGTCCTGCTCCATCGCCGCGACGATGGTTGCGTTGAAGCGCGAGCCGAGCTGGTCGAGCCAGCGGCTCATCGTGCCGCGGTCAATCGGGGTGCCTTCGAAGAGCAGCTCCTGCTCCTGCCGGTACAGCGGCAGCCCCTTGCTGAACTTGTCGGTGACGATCTCAGCAAGCAGCGAGGGCGCCGCGAGACAGCGCGACAGCAGCTCCGGCGGCATCTCCGCCGTGAACATCTCCGTGAGCCCGTTCTCGTCGGGGCGCGTGGCGTAGGTGGTGCGGAGGATCTCGAGGCAGTAGTACTCGGCGGGCTTGCGGGCGAGCTTGTAGCTGACCTCGGGCTCCGGCAGTCGTCGCGCCTTTCCCTCCTCGACGAGCTTCTCCATGACGGGATCCGGAAGCGGCACCGTCACCTTGGGCAGCCCCAGCTCGTTGAGCTTGCGACGCCCTTGGGTCGTTCGACGCTTCTTCTTCCCTTTGTCGTCCCCGTCGTTGTTCTCGCTGTCGTCGTCGGTCTCGGCTGGGGAGCCCATCGCGTCCGCGAGTGCGTTCAGCTTCTGCGTCAGCGCCTCGAACTCGAGCTGCAGCTGGGTGGTGTCTGCGCGCTCCGCGGACGCGATGAAGATCCTGCGCTTCAGCAGCTTCAGCTCCAGCTGGAGCTGCATGTACGCATCACGCAGCGCCTCGTACTGCGCCGCCTGCTTCGCGATCTGCGCCGTTGCTGCCTCGAGCTTGGCCTCCCTCGCAGCGAGTGCTGCGTCGCGGGCGGCGAGTTCAGCGTCGCGGGCGGCGAGCTCGGCGTTGCGCTCCGCAAGCGCGGCCACGAGCTTGTCCACGAGCTCACCGCGCTCTCCGGTCAACGACTCGAGGTCTGCCTTCGTCGCCATCGCTGGGTCGACTCATAGGATCTCGGATCGCGCTTGTCCATAGCCCGATCCGAGATTCTCCACGCTCTCGGCTCAATGCACCGACGGAGTCGTGTTGCGCTTCGCGCGCGCACGCGGGGGAGGCAGCTCGATGCCGTCCAGCAGCACATCCAACTGGTCCTCGCTCAGCTCCACCACGCGTCCCTCGTCGATGGGGTCGGGGAGCTGGAAGCGTCTGCGGTCGAGGCGCTTGTAGAAGATGCAGAGGCCGGTGCCGTCCGCGAAGATTGCCTTGAGCGCGGTGCGCCGACGGTTGAAGAAGATGAAGAGTCCGCCGGTGCGTGGCGAGCGGCCGACGCGCTCCTGCACCTCACCTGCGAGCGTGTCGAAGCTCTTGCGCAGGCTCACCGGGTCGAGGGCGACAAACACCTCGATGTCGGCCGGGATCATCGCACCACCTCCGGGCGCTCGAGCACGGCGAGCACACGCGACAACGTCTCCTCGTCGAACCCGCGCTCCACCTCTACGCGCACCGCACCCACCGACAGCCGCACCCCGGGGCCGCGCGTCACCGGCATGATGGTCTCCGGCGGCCGCGCCGGCCGCACCAGCGCCATCCGAATCTCCGCGCCCGACTTCGCGACCTTCCGTGCGGCCTTCTTCTCGTCCTGCATCCGCGCCGACCACGACCAGAGCCGGTTCACGTTCAGGCCGCGCGCCTCGCAGTACGCCCGCGCTGTCTCCCCGCTCGATCGCCACGCACGCACGTGGTCGGGCCACTCACCCTGAAGTCTCTTCATCTCCCGAGCGTGGGGCCCGCACCGAACCTCGTGAAGAGCGGGTTCATGCAGCGGCTACGAGTGTTCGGTCTCAAATGTCCCAAGAAGAAGTGCGACCGTTGCGCCGAGCGAACCGCTTGTGGGAACTCCGTTCTTGGAAACGAGTCGGGCATTGGTCTCCTGTGTTGGCCAGCCGGTCGCCTGCGTCACCCGAAATTGCAGTCCACCGTCGGCCGGGGTACGCACATCATGATCGGGGTACTTGACGAGCCATGATCACACCTGCGTCACCCGTGACGTCGGTTTGGGTTACGCCTTCGTTTGCGCAACCAGTAACCAGAATCAGGACGCCACCTAGCGTGGCCGCCCACCCATGAAGGTCGAATACCCTTGTCACGGTTCGGGGATGCAAAATGAGTGCCCCAGGTACTCGCTCTCGATACACTCATGGGTAGCGAGACAAAACCTCTGTGCATCGCAGTCGCGAAGACAGATGGCATCATCAAATGAGCTAACGACTATTCCGTCTCCATCAACAGGCACGCATACCCCGAGATAGCTATTCTGCCCGGAGAACGAGTGGCACTGGTCTGACTGGGTACAGTGTGTGGTGCACATGCGCCGCAGATCCGTGCCGTTAAAGAGGATGGCTCCGCACACAGGTTCCTCTGGGGGACAATCGCTTGAGGTCTCACACGGATCGTAGACGGGGGGCGGCGGAACAGATGGGTCCCCGCAGCCCATCACCGATGACAACGGTGAATACGTGGATAGTCCCTCGTCGCATGCGTTTCGTTCCTCCGCTCATGATTCCGGCCAACGGCTCTTGTCGGGTTCGACTCAGCCGTGAGCTGATAGCTTAGTCTGCTGGGCGTTGACGTAGCGTCAAGGGACTTCGCAAGAGCACATCCACGTTGGCCACGATTGGCCGACTCTGCGATAGGGCACCGATGAACCGCCACTGGCCTGCGCGCGGCAGGTCCTCGGGTTTGCTGTGTAGCGACATCAGATCGCGTCCACATGCTTGACTATCTGCTTCCTGGACTCATCGTTTGGCTGCGCCCGAGACGGCGCACACGGGCATCCGAGACACTCGCAGTCCTCCCTCCTTGCACCTCGGATGTCTGTCCTTTTCGGCCCGGTCCGCATAGTGGACCGGGCTCTTGTTTGGCGTCGGCCACTCAAGGCGTCTCCCCGTCACCCGGGACGAGCAGTGCGTACTCGAGACGCATCGAAGCAACGAGCTCGTCCGCGGCCTCCCGCGAGGCACAGAACTGGTGATCGCTCCCGTCCCAGAAGAGTTCCGCCTCATGCGCGCGAAGCAGGTACTCCATCACCGCCGTTGCCTCTGGGCTCGCGACGCTGCCCGCCCCGAAGTGCACAATACGGTCCTCGGCGGTCAGTACGTAGGCGAAGTAGAACTTGTCTCCCCTCATTGCACGCGAAGATACCGCACGACACGCCGGACCGCCACGGACCGTCGCCAGCCTCGTGTCGCAGGGACGGGCACGAGGCGGACAGACGGCCTGTGCGAACGGCGTCTGGAGCAGCGTACGAGAGTCGCGGTCGTGAGTACGCTGGAGGCGCAGCTGGACAGCATGGGCGTCGCAACGCTGGCGCTCATGCCCTGGGCCGCCCAGCGGCGCATTCAGATTGACGCCCAGCGCCATTCCACCCAGAGCGCAAACGTGAAGCGCGCTTGGCGGCATGGAGGGTGTATGAAGCAGAGAGACAACGTAGTTCAAGATCGTGCCTGACCCCGACGCCTCCGCCAACCCCCTCGTGCCTCGCCGCCTCGCGGAGGCGTTCCGCGCCGAGGTCGACGAACGAGTCGAGGACGGCGACTTCGCGAAGCGAGAGGAAGTCGCGCTCGCGCTGGCGAACGAAGTCGTGCGCGGCGATCTAACCGCCGCGCTGGAGTCGATCGTGGCGTCGCACGGGACGGAGGACGTGCTCGTGGGCGATGACCGCTACCGGTTCCACGAGGCGGGCTCGCAGAGCTACGCGAGCTTCGTGGGTCCGCTCGACGTGGAGCGCCCGACGTTCCGCAAGGTCGGCGTCCGGAACGGCCCGACGGTCGTGCCGCTCGACCTCGCGGCGGGGCTGGTGCACGGCGCGACGCCAGCGTTCGCGGAGCGAATCGCGCGGGGCAAAGGCAAGGTCACGTCGCGTGATCTCTTCGACGACCTTATCTCGTCGCGCCGAGTCCCCCCGAGCCGGACGACCCTGGAGAACAAGGGCAACGCGATCGGATCCTCATTGCATCGCCGACAGGCCGTGGTGCGGGCGGTGGCCCGGCGCGCGGAGACGCTTCCGGACGGCGCGCGAACTCTGGTGCTCGGGCTCGACCGGACGTCGTTGCCACGTGTGTGGGGTCGCCCATTCGCCCCGAACGGTCGGAGCACGAGAGTCATCCCGCGTTCCGTGCGCCTACCACCGGGCAGTTCACGCGGGGCACCTCCGGTCATGTGGCCGAACATGCGTGATGCACACCACACGACGACGTGCGAGTATCGGGCCATGGGACGACTGCTGATTCTCTCGCTCACCATCCTCAGCGCCGTGGGGTGCACCCGATACACTGGCGCAGTAGCGCTGACCCCCGCCGAGAACGGTTCCACCTGGGTGTTCATTCAGACATCCAAGGACCGCAACACGGGGGTGTACCACTGCGCGCCACCGCAGGCGCCGGGGGGAGAGGCGACATGCACCCGTGTCGTGCTCCGCTGAGTCGTTGCCGCACTCCACCGACGCTCGCTCCGAGCGCGTTCGACGCTCAGTAGCGTCAGCATCCGGGCGAGTTCGCAGTAGCCCGCATAGCCAGCGTGCCCATAGCCAGCATGAACGCTCTCTTGTAAGTGTATGGGCGCGCTGCCAAGCGCTGGATGTCCATGATGCTTCCCGCCTGCGCGTCGTCGTGTTGGCCAGGCGGGCCCATGCGGCAGACGCGTTCTTTGTAGAAGGCGTCGATCACGCGGCGCGCTACGCCGCAGACTTCCAGCGTGAGGCCGCGGTCGAAGGCCATGTGCCAGCGCAGCTCGAAGGGAGGTGAGCACCCACTGGCGCGTCCGCACCAACGAGAGCACGCGCTCCACCAGGTGCTTGGCCTGGTCAGCCATGCGGCGTACCTCACGCGGTGGACGCACGAGCATCCGTCGATGCACGCCCGCGCTGCTCGGCCGAGGTGAGCGCCGTGTCGGAGAATCTGCTCCGCACGCATCGCGCCGACCTCTTCTGGGACGCGAGCGATCACCAGTTCTGCCCCTCGAGGGAGGCGGCAGAGGAGCTCGTCGCTTCGATGCGCGTCGAGTACGCGCTGCGCGTTCCGGACGAGGCGGACCGACGACAGTGAGCGGAGGCGCGGAACCCGCAGCGAGTGGTCGATGGGGATCGATTGTGGCTCTGCACTTGGGTACGGTGCGGAAATGCGAGGAGAGCGTCGACAGCTCCAGAGCGTCGCGAGCAGCCAAGCTGGGCTACCCGACGAGCCTGAAACGTGTTGGAGTTCCCTCTGGCCCCACTAGCGACCGCTCCTCGAGGAACCACCATGTCTCTGTTTCGCGTCAGCGCCGATCCTCACGTCAACGGGCTCATCGAGAAGTGCGGCTACGCCACGGCCGCGCTCACCATCATCCCCATCCCTGGGTCCGAGGTCATCGGCGTGATGCCCCTCCACGTCGGCATGGTGGTGGGCATCGCTCACCACCACGGGCAGAACCTCACCACCGAGACCGCGACCGAGCTGCTGATTCAGATTGGCACCACGGTTGGGGCGTCGCTGCTGGGCTCGCGCGTCGCGACGACCGCCGCCAAGTTCGTCCTGCCGGGGCTCGGCGGCATCATCGCGGCGCCCTTCATGTTCGCCAGCACGCTCGCCATTGGGGCCGTGGCCGACCAGTGGTTCAACAGCGGGGGCACGCTCTCCGAAATCGAGATGCGGGCCCTGTACGAGCGCACGGTCAAGAGCGCCAAGTCGTCGTTCCAGACCGACAGGATGAAGGACAGCGGCGCCATGCAGCAGGCGCGCGAGGCGGTTGGTCGCGCGAAGGCGGGGGACAGCGCCGCGGCCCCGACGGGCGGCACGAGCAGCCCTGCGCCGAGCGGCAGCCCCGACCTCGTCAGCCGGCTCCGGCAGGGCAAAGAGATGCTGGCCGCAGGCTTGATCGACCAAGCGGAGTTCGACGCGCTCAAGGCGCGCATCCTCAGCGAAATGTAGGCCCGTCTCGGAATTGGGGCGAAGCCCACAGATGTTTGTGCTGGACGGTACTGCCACTCAATAGTCGAACACGTCTCGGCGAGACCGAGACGACGTCAGCGCCTTCGGCGCATCCGCGCGACGGCCAGAGCTGCGAACAGCAGCCACGCGTGCGGCTGCGGTTGATTCGCGCCCGCGCGACAGGTGCAGCCGCTCGCGGGCGATGCCGTGCCGCCATCTGCGCGCGTGCCGGCATCGAGCACAGCGCCACCCGCGTCGCCTGTCCCCGAGCCGGCATCGGGCACAGGCACGCAGCCGCCTGACGTGTCGCGCATCGTGCCCGTCGGACAGACGCACTCCGCCGGCGCACCCGTTTGGTTCTCGCAGACCTCTGTCCCTGCGCAATCGAGCGCGCCGCTGGTGCACTCATCGACGTCTTCGCAGCTCGTGCCCGAACCGCCCCACCCGGGGTCGCACTCGCACGCGTAGCCCTCGTCGGTGTTGGTGCAGGTCGCGTGCTCGTCGCAGTCGTCGCTGCCTTCAGCGCACTCGTCGGCGGGCACGCAGTCGCGGCCGCCGCTGGTGCCGGGCGCGTCGCTGAAGCCGGGACCGCAGGCGCACGTGAAGGTGGGCGGCATGCTGGTGCAGATCGCGTTGTCGTCGCAGTCGTCGCTGCCGCGCGCGCAGTGATCGGTGGGTACACACGTACCGGAACCCGAGTCGGCCCAGTCCGGTGCGTTGCAGGTGCAGATGAAGGAGCCGGTCACGTTGGTACACGCCGCGTTCACGTCGCAGCCGGCGATGTTCTCGGCGCACTCGTCGACGTCGATGCAGCCCGCGGCCCCATGTCCCTGACGGACCGGATCGTTCCGCCAGCCCGGTCCGGGGCAGGTGCACGTGAAGTCGTTGAGTGAGGTCGGCGAGGGGTTGGGGTCGTTGCACACCGCCGCCGGAGAGTTGTCGCAGTCGTCGGTGCCCATCGAGCACTCGTTGCCGACCCGACAGGTTCGCGGGGTCCCGTCCTGGAGATAGCCCACTTGGCAGCTGCAGGTGTAGCCCGGTGCGGACCAGGAGCCGAGGGATGTCTCGGTGCATCCCTGTCCGTCTTGGCCGCCGACGCCAAAAGGGCCACAGGGATGACCCGCGCACTCGTCGACGTTCGCGCAACCGTCCGCGTCCCCGGCGCCGGTCGTCCCCGGCGGGCACGTGCACATGAAGAAGGGCGCAGCGCCGAGCTCGCTGCAGCTCGCCGTCGCGATGCAGTCCACGCCGACGATGCCAGTGCAGCTCCCGTCCGCGCTGCCGCCCACTGCGACGGAGCACGCTTGGCAGGTGCCGCCGCACGCGCTGTCACAGCACACGCCGTCGACGCAGAACCCGCTGCCGCATTCTTCGCTGGTCGTGCACGCGTCGCCCTGCGCGCGCAGCACCGTCACCGAGCCGACGATGGGAGAGCGGCGCGGATGATCGCCCGCCAGCGTTCCATCGCCGTCGACGCTCGTCGCCCAGAGCGTGTAGGACGCAGGCCCGGTCGCGTCCGGGGTCCAGGACATCGTCCAGCTCGCGGGCAACGCGAGCGCCGCGCTCTGCGTGGCCTCACCCTCGACGACGACGCTCCCGGCGCCCGCCTCCAACGTGCCCCCGCTGACGATCAGCAAGAAGCCGCCCGCGCTGCCCTCCCCCTCGACCTCGACGGTCACGTCGACCGGCTCGCCGAAGACGGGCGCGCTCGCGAAGCGAAGGCTCACCGACGCGGACGGAGTGTTCGGCGCGTGGCAGTTCGCGCACCCCGCAGGCCCCGCGAAGTCGGCGCTGGTGGCACCGCCCGCATACGCGAAGGCCGTGGAGGCATGGCAGAGGAGCGCAATGAACGAAACGTGGGCGAGGGAGCGCATGAACGCGATTATCACGCCGCCAGACGTCGCCGCCTAGAGGGCGATCCAGGTTTGGATCGAGATAGAACGCGAGTGGGGCGTTGACTGGTGATGTCGAGCGGACCCAAGGCGACCCCTTTGACGATGTGCCACCGAGTTCCAGGTGTTCTGAAGCGTCTCGTGCGTCGGCAACGCGCTCCGTTTGGCGAGCTGCAGCGTGCCCGCGTCCTACTGCTCGCCCCCGGGGCCGGAGCGCGGCCCACGAAGCGCTGGGCGAAGCGGGTGAGCTCGGGCCTCGCGGAGCTCGTGCCCACCTCACGGCCGACGACGCTCGGGAGCATCGGACGCGACGTGCTCGAGGTGGACGGCGCCCACGTGGAGCTCGGCGACGACTTCCGTGACGAGACGCTCACGCGGGTGATGGCGGTGCGGGAGGGCCGTGCCGCTGTGACCGCCTTGTGGCTAGCCTCGCTCCCGAAAGATATCGGCGCTACCCTGCGCACGGACCATGGGCAGGACGGTGCGAATGAGGCGTGCAGTAGTGATGGGTTCGCTGATCTTTCTGATGGCTTGCTCCGGCGAAGACACACGCGAGAACACCGCGAGCGTCGTCAGCGGGGTGGTCGAGCGACTCAAGGCGCTGGTCGCAGGGGTCCAGGAGGGGACCGCGCAGGGACGCGAGAACACCGAGGGGGCATCCGGTGCTCGCACGCTCACCCGCGCCGAGGCGATTCACGATGCGGTGTCCTTCGAGGTCCTCGAGGTCAGCACCAACGAAGGCGAGACGCAGGTCGTCATCGCGGCCGGCACCGAGGCCGAACAGCCCATTCACATCGCCGACGTGCTGGCCGAGGGCAACGTCATCCTGCTCGACGCCGATGGGTTCGCGACCCCGCTCCGCAGCGGGGACGACACCATCGTGATCGCCGCGAACGCGAGGACGCGCGTGACGTTCGTGTTTGCGGGCGAGGTCACCAACGCAAGGACCCTGCGTCTGTGGGGCCGGGAGACGCCCGTCCCCACAGAGTGACACCATGCAAAACCAGTCGACCTGGATCGACTGTGGCGCTGCACTTGGGCATCTGCGGACGTGCAAGGAGAGCGCGCCCCCGCGATGGCCTGTCAAGTCGCCGGCCCCGCGCGCCCGCTGCAGCATGACCTGCGTGGCGTGTCCCTCGACTCATCCGGGGCGTGCCATGGCGTAGCCTTCGTAGAAGCTGAGCGCTTCGGCGAACTTGGGCTCCACCACGACCTTGCCCTCCATGTCGAGGTAGCCCCACTTGGTCCCCGCTTGAAAGGCGATTCGCCCGTCGGACGGCGACCGGAGCAAGTCGTGGACGGGTGGCATGACGATGCGGCCCGACTCGTCCATCAACGCCCATTTTCCAGCGTTCTTCACGGGCACCAAGCCCTCGGAGAAGTTCTCGACCGCGTCGAAGGTGGGCTCGTGCACGATGGTGCCGTCGGCGGTCAGCGCGCCGAACTTTCCATTGACGCTGAACCAGGCGAGCGCCGAGGTGATGCTGTAGGTCTTCCAGTTCGTGCCCTGCAAGACCTTGCCCGCGGAGGTCACGTAGGCGCCCGCACCCGAGTGGAGAACCACCGGAGCCAGCTCACCGCGAAACCCGTACGCGGCCTTGAACTGGTAGTCCGCCATCAGCTCACCCGCACCGTTGACGTAGCCCCAGTCGGAGCCTCTACGCGCGACCGCGATGAACGAGCCCGTCCCGAGACGACCTCTCCCCAACTGCTCGTAGGTGCCGGGTACCCGGGTTCCATCGGCGCGTACCAGACCCCAGTCCGTCTCGAACTTCACGCCGGCCACGCCGTCCACGAAGCCCGTCGTCTCGGTGAACGGACCCTCGAAGGCCCACGTTCCGTCAGGCTTCAGGAAGCCAGCCTGCCCTTCTCGCTCGGCGTAGGCGAGACCGTCCGAGAACGCGTAGAGCCTCTTGAAGCCGTCAGCGAGCACGTCCCCAGACAGCGTCCGCAGCGCATAGACCCCACCGCGACCGGTTCGGACGCAGCCTCCCGACACGTCCCCGACGAAGTCGAAGACGGGCTCCAACACCCAGCTGCCGTCCGGCGCGAGCGCGCCCATGGGACCGTTGGCGGTGGCCGCTGGCGCCACCCCTTCCACGAACGGATGAATCAGCTTGAAGCTCGCGGAGGTCCGGTGTCGCCCGTCCGCGCCGATCAAGCCAAGGCGCTGAAAGGACCCCGCTCGGCCACATCCCCCCTGCCACTTGTCGAGCATCTCCCACACCGGCGCGACCACCCACTCCCCCGCCTTGTCGATGTAGCCGTAGCGCCAACCCACCCCGGTACGCGTGTCGAGCTTCCTGACGATGGCGGACGCCGGGTCCAGCGAAGGCACGGTCGCGTTCTCCAGCTTGTAGCGAGCACCATCCACCAGCTCCACGAACGTGGTGTCGCCCGCGCTCAGCACGTCGCGCACTGGCAACGACATGGGTTGTGCCTGGAGCAGGCGCGGACCGTCGGTCCCGAGCGTCCACAGGTGAATGCCCGCGTTCTCCGCATGAGCATGTGCCGCACCGATCACCAAGAGGGTGCCTTGGTTCATGCTCCACATGGCGTCGTGCGAGAAGACGTCCACGAACCAGTGGAGCGCACCCGTCGCGTCGTACACGTCCAGCTGCGCGTCGAGGTCTTTGCCACGATGCAGGATGGCCGTCTCGCCGTCGCGCACCGCAGCCACCGAGAGCACGGGACCGGGAAGCATCGGCAGCGTGCGCCAGGCGCCGGAGGGGAGCAGCTCGTGGACCACCTGACCCTCCCACAAGAGCACCCGCGAGCCGTCCCATGCCCACGCGTACTCGAGCGACTTCATGCGAAGCGGTGGGACCACCGTCACCGTGCTCCCATCGCCCACGTTCACCAACGAGATCTCGTGCTCATCCCCCACGCGTCGTGTCGCGAGCGCGAGGCCACTCACGGTGGACGACTGTATCCAGTCGTGGTTGGCGGCCAACGCCTCGGGCGTCGTCGTGCCCCACTCGTCCGTCAGCGAGAGCTCGATGGTGTGCCCCAAGCGCTTGCTCTGGCTCGGCGGTGGCGGTGTCGGCTCGAGCTTCATCCCGTCGATGAACTTCCGGTGGTCTGCCACCGTCGTGCTCCGAGCGGCCGCCTCGAGCCCCAGGATCTCGAACCCATGGCTGCCTCGCAGCATCGACCCATCGGTCGTCAGCGCGCCGATGTCACAGGGGAGCTTGGCGATGCTGGTCAGACGACTCCCGTCCGTGCGCAGGAACAGCGTGCCCCAGGACTTCTCATCGGGTGGCTCACGACGGACACAGAGCGCGGAAAGAGCGGGCACCCGCTCGATGGACTCGGCGTTGATCTGCAGGCTCGCGACGAGCTTCCCCGAGTGCTCGCTGAGCACGTGTAGCAGGCCGGGCGTGCGCATGGCGGGGAGCGTGGTCACGTTCCCGAGCTTCTTGACCGCGGGAAGCTCCGCCACGTCGGGGTCCTGGGGATCGAGCGCATGGTCCCCGGCGCGCGTCAGCACGCCGACGAACTCGCGGTCGAGCCACACCACCCCGACCTGCTGTGGCCCCTGCAGCACCACGCGCGCATCACCGGAAACGAGGTCGACGACGCGCATGCAGACGGGTGACCCCACCAGCAGCTTTCGACCATCCGGCGACAGCGCAGCCAGATCGCGATACGAGCGTGTCGAGGGGAGCGAGAGCTCCTGACCGGTGGAGGCGCCATGCTCGGTGATCAGGACGCGCTCTCGGCCGTCCTCGTGCGGCACGAACAGCACGTCGCGCCCTGCGCCTGGCCAGCGCAGCGGCTCCTCACGCGCGGTGTCGCTCGGCACGGAAGCGCTGGTGAACCCCACGATGGGCGCGAGGCCGACCTGACCCTTCTTGGCGGCAGCCAGCGCCTTCTTGCGGAGACTGGCCGTGACGGCGGGGTCCGCGAAGTACGTGGCGAAGCGGAGGTCGGCGGCGGAGGGGGGCGCGACGAATCGGTTTCCGGAGCCGGGCTGGATGCGGTCGGCCAAGTCCGCCAAGCCATCGGGATCGAAGGGTAGGTCTGCGTCGACCTCGGGCGCCTCTCGTGCGTCCAGCCGGTCGCGTAGGAACGCGAAGAACGCGCTCGTGCTGTGGTAGCGGGCGACGAGGTTGTCCGGAGTGGGGTCCTCCAGCTCCACGACGATGATGGTGATGGTGTCGTCTGCCCACGCGACCCCGAACTCGCTCATGCCGCCACCGTCGGCGCCGAGCCGGAGTGTCTTGGTGGGATCGAGCCCTGCGAGAGCGGCGTCAGGGTCCTCATCCAGCGCGTCGAGCGACTGGGCGATGGCGTCCGCCAGTGAGTCCACGGAATGAGCGGGCCACAGGTCGAACTCCCCGAGGTCGATGTGATAGCCGTGTGTGGCGAGCGCGTCCGCCAGGCTCCGGATGATGTCCGGCGCGCCGTCCAGCCCGAGCGCGATGGCGCGCGGCTCGTTGAGCAGGTGACCCTTCTCGCGGATCTGGGCCTCCAGCGCGCGGACGAAGCTCGAGGCATCACGGCCGGCGGCGAGGGGAGCCGCTGCGCGCTGGGCTGGCGTTGCCCCTTGCGTGCCCGTGGGCGCGAGCTTCGCATCGACGTCGGTGGGCGCAGGGTTCGCACCGGACCGCAGCACCTCCAGCAGCTCGGCCTCCCCCAGCACCATCACCCCGAGCTTGTCCGCCTTGTCCTTCTTGGACCCCGCCTTGTCACCGGCGAACAACACGTCCGTCTTCTTCGAGAGCGACTCGCTCACGACGGCGCCGAGCGCCCGCAGCTTCTGCGTCGCCTCTTCCCGCCCGAACGACGAGAACTTCCCGGTGAGAACGACGACCTTGCCTTTGATGTCCACGAGCTTCTCCTCCCTTGAACGGAGGAGCCCAACCGCCTCGTGGCGCGGCCTCCTCACGAAAGCCTCGCGACGGTAGCACGTGTGGACGCCCCCGCCTCAATCCCATGACCGAACTCGACGTGCGGCACGCGCGCGCGACAAGACGGGGCTCGGGGGAGCGCGGTCAGATGCTCGCGGCGCTCCTCACGCACCATCAGGTGCAAGTTCTGCGTCTGCCCCTGAGCCAACACGGCGAAGCTCACGTCCACGAGCCCGTAGCCAGCATGAACGCTCCCTTGTGAGTGTACGGAACGCCTAACAGCGGGTCGATGCCGCGGTTACTCGGCCTGGTATTCCGACATGGGGATAGCCTCTACCCTGCGTGCGCTGACGGCCTCGACAAATGCCCGTCCGTTCCATCGCCATGTCTCGACGCGCCGTCTGCTCGGACAGCACATGGCGTCGTCTTCTGTGAACACGGCACGAGTCAGCACGAGCCCATTGGCATCAGCGCTTCGGAGGTCGAGTCGGGTATCCCCGCCGTACTGCTCGAGTCGAGGGTCGCTGCCGAAGTGGTGGACGTTCCGAGGCCGATGCTCACCAGGAAGCATCGAGTAGACGCTGACGAAGCTGGACACCGATGTACCTCCGCTGAACATCACCTCGACGAAGATCGCCTCGTCCCACCCGTCACCCGTGAGATCAGCGAAGGTGGGTTCGCCGTAGTCGGTCCCTGGGTCCATGAAGTCGGGGTCCGGAGGACCATCCTGCGCCGCATGAAATGCTGGCCAGTCCACACCACGAACTGGGGATGGTGTCGTCCGAGGCGGCAGTGTGGGGGCAAACGGAGGGGTGGGAGAAACAGGTGTCGGAGCCACAGCAGGCGCTACGACCGGAGGCGTGGTGACGGGCCCGCAAACACATTCTGCGAATGCCCCCGTCGGCAGACACACCTGGGCCCCAGTCCCCCCCTCGGGACACGCGCACTGCACCGACGCGCCCGGAGTGCACATGGGTGGCGCCGCATCACTCACCCTGGCCCCGCATGCCGCTAGCGCCAGTGCCAGCCCCCCCGCCACCAAGCCGACCCGTGCCCGTTGGCAAGTCGCTGTTCCTGCCTCTCTCATAGAACTGACACTCCTCTGCAGCATCCTTGCGCGGAGCGAGCTTCTCACGGTCTGGCATCGAGGGAAAGCTCATGGCCCGCATGAAGCCACTATCGATCTTCGCGGCCACGAAGCGTTCGTAGGTCTCGACGCGGGATCGCGATCGTGATGTCACCTGGTCGATGCGACCCAAGGGCATGACGAAGCAGACCTGAAGCGTGAGGATCCCCTTCTCCTGCACCACCCGACGGGTCCGCAGCACCAGCTTGCGGGCTTCGACGGATACGGAGCTGATCATGGACGAGCGTCCCGTAGCGCTCATCCGCGACCGCGCTCGAAGAGTACTGGACGAACGGTGGCACGCGGGTGCGCGGTAGCGTACCCTCGCGACGCATGAGGGGGACATGTTCTACTTCGCGTACGTGCTGACGACAGAGGATCGCATCGTACAGTTTGGCGTCGGCGGCGCCGCGAGCCCCGAGGCGACCGCTGTGTCGGACTATCTGCTCCGCGCGCATGGGGCCGACCTCTTCTGGGACGCGAGCGATCACCAATTCTGCCCCTCGCGGGAGGCCGCAGAGGAGCTCGTCGCTGCGATGCGCATCCAGTACGCGCTGCTCGTTCCGGACGAGGTGGAGCGACAACCGTGAGAGGAACGACCCGGCGAGCCTGGAACGTGTCGTTGTTTGCTACGGCCCCGCTCGTGACCGCTCCCCGAGGTACCGTCAGGTCTCTCTTCGTTGATGCCGCACACGATGGTGAAGCTCTCGGTTGCCGTCTCGCCACCGCTCAACGCGAGGGTCACGGTGCCATGCTTGTGAGCGCTGGGCGCTCGGCTGACGACGTTGACGACCACGGAGCCACTGGGCACACTCGCGGGCGATGCTTCGCTTGGATACACACCTCGCGGCCTGGGGGCGCCACGCGAGGGTCAGCGACGCGCTGCTCGTGCTCGGATTGGTGCTGGCCGTCCCTGGCTGCGGTGACCTGCCGCTCCCGACCGACGCTGGCAGCGACGCGGCGCTCTGTGGCTGCGACGACGGCGTGTTCTGCAACGGCGTCGAGCTGTGTCAGCCGGGCTCTCCCCTGGCTGACGACCGCGGCTGCGTCGCGGGGGAGCGCCCGTGCCAGCACGGCTGCGAAGAGCTCACGCGGACGTGCGCAAGCTGCGATGCGAACACCGACGCGGACGGCGACGGCCACGTGAGCGCCGTCTGCGGCGGGAACGACTGCGACGATGGCGACGCCGACCGCTTCCCGGGCAACATCGAGGTCTGCGACGGAGCACACGACGAAGACTGCGACGACACCACGCTAGGGCAGCACGACTTCGACGGAGACGGCTTCAACTCACGGGTGTGCTGCAACGGGGCGTCCTGCGGCACCGACTGCGACGACAGCCGCGCGAACGTGCGACCGCTCGGAGGCGAGGTCTGTGACGGACGCGACAACGACTGCGACGGCATGGTGGACGAGGGCGTGGGCGTGCCGAGCTACCCCGACCTGGACCACGACCTGTACGGCGACGACAGCGTCGCGGCCGTGCTGCGCTGCCCTGGGACGCTCGGCTTCAGCCACATCCCCGGCGACTGTGACGACACCCGCGTGCAGCGGCACCCCGGCGCGCCCGAGGTGTGTGACGGGCTCGACAACGACTGCGACGCCGGCACCAGCGACGGCGCTACCGTGCCCTGGTACGTCGACGGCGACGGCGACGGCTTTGGCGACCCTGGCAGCGCGCCCATCCAGTCGTGTGCGCCCGTCGCAGGACGCTCGTTCTTGCCCTTGGACTGCGATGACGGCGACGGCAGCGTGCACCCTGGCGCCGCGGAGCGCTGCAACGGAGCGGACGACAACTGCGACGGCGCGCTCGGCCCAGGGGAGGACGATGACGGCGACGGCGTCCTCGGGTGCTCCGGCGCCACCCCGCGAGACTGCGACGACACGGACGGCAGCGCGTTTCCGGGGGCCACCGAGCTCTGCAACGGCGTCGACGACGACTGCGACGGCGCCGTGGACGAGGGGCAGCCAGCCGAAACCACGTACTACGCAGACCCTGACGGTGACGGCTTCGCGGGCGCGGGCGCCGTCACGCAGACGGCCTGCGCGCGACCCTCGGGCTACTCACCGCGTTTGGGCGACTGCGACGAAGGCGACGCCAGCGTCCACCCCAAGGCCGCAGAGCGCTGCAACGCGCGCGACGACGACTGCGACGGCGCTGTCGACGAGCGGCTGGTGGGCAGCGTGGGCTACCCCGACCTAGACGGCGACGGGGCTGGCGCGGGCACGCCACGGGTGGGCTGCGCGGGCGCGCTCGCGCCCACCTCGGACGACTGCGATGACGGCGACGCGCTCGCGTTTCCAGGCGCGGCTGAGCTCTGCGACGGAGTGGACAACGACTGCGACGGCCACACGGACGAGGCCGTGGTCGCGCGCGCCGTCCTGAGCGACGCGGATGGCGACGGCTACGGGCCTGTAGGCGACGCGCTGCTCAGCTGCGAGCGCCACGCGGGGGTGGCCCGCGCGGGGGACTGCGTCC
Organism: Sandaracinaceae bacterium; assembly: GCA_020633055.1. Lineage (NCBI taxonomy): Bacteria > Pseudomonadati > Myxococcota > Polyangiales > Sandaracinaceae > Sandaracinaceae bacterium. The sequence goes on from JACKEJ010000005.1 coordinate 941,241, forward strand.
CCGACAACCGGCTCGCATATCCGGGCGCACCCGAGCTGAACGACGCCGTGGACAACGACTGCGACGGACTGGTGGACGAGCACGTGGTGGCGGTGGACTTCTGGCCGGATGGCGACGGTGACGGCTACGGCGACGACCTCGCGTCCCCAACCCGCTCGACGCTCCCCATCGCTGGCCGAGTCACGCGCGCAGGCGACTGCAACGACGCCCTACCCCAGTTTCACGCGGGTGCGCCCGAGCTGTGCGACGGCTTCGATCAAGACTGCGACGAGCGCATCGACGAGGGCGCGGAGGCCGCCTGCAGCGCGCTCGGCACGACGGGCGTGTGCGCGTCCGGGCTGTGCGACCCCCCCACCTGCTACGGGGGCTTCGAGGACTGCGACGGTGACCTGCTCCTGTGCGAGGCCGACACCCGCTCGAACAGCGCTCACTGCGGCGGTTGCAACGCGCCCTGCGGGGTCGGCGACACGTGCCAGAGCTCCAGCTGCGTCGCGAGTCCGGTGGTGACGCTCGGCGTGGGTTGGGATGTCGGCTGCGCCGTCCGCCAGAACGGTACGCTCGCGTGCTGGGGGGGCTGCGTCTCGGGACAGCTGGGGGACGGGGACGACGCCACGCGCCGCGCCACCCCCGACACGTTGGCGCTGAGCGGGGTCACCTCCGTGTGCGTCGGCAACGTCGCTAGCTGCGCCGTCGCGGGAGGCGGCGTGTTCTGCTGGGGACCGGACGGTGTGGGTGAGACGGGACAAGGGGCCGTGGGCACGACCGCTTCGAGCCCGCTGCCCGTCGCGGGGCTCACCACCGACGTCGCCGCGGTGAGCTGCCTGGGGAGCACCGTGTGCGCGCTGCGCAGCCAGGGCGACGTGTGGTGCTGGGGCGCGGGCGCCTTTGACCAGCTGGGCCGCACGGGCGTGAGCGCGTCGGGGACCGCCATGGCCGTCCCGGGGGTCACCGGGGCCATGCGCGTGGAGGCCGGGGGCGACCACGTGTGCGCCGTCGTCGGACCCGCGCGGCAGGTGGTCTGCTGGGGCAGCAACACGGTCGGTCAGCTCGGCGACCCCGCGTTCCTGATTGGGCAGTCCAGCGCGGCGCCCAGAACCGTCCCGGGGATGACCGCGGTGGCGTCGCTCGCCGCGAGCCGCTTCAACACGTGCGCCGTGCGGGCCGACGGAACGCTCTGGTGCTGGGGCGGCGGGGACGGCACCTGTGTGGGCCAGGAGTGGTGCGGGCGCCTGGGCAACAACGGCTCGCCCAGCGGCAGCCGCAGCCCCGTGCGGATAGGCAGCCTCTCGGACTTCAGCAGCGTCGTCGGGGGCCACAACCACTTCTGTGCGTTGCGGCAGGGCGGCCAGCTCTTGTGCTGGGGCGCCAACGACCAAGGCGAGGTAGCTCCCACCACGCCAGGGGACCTGCTCGTTCCGACCCAAGTCCAGAACGGGGTCGCGCGCGTGGAGGTTGGCCGCGAAGGCACCTGCACCGTCGACTTCGGCAACGTAGTGCGCTGCTGGGGCGTCAACGACTGCCACCAACGCGGCCCAAGCGACAACGACCCAACCGGGGCGATGGAGCTGATCCCGGGCTATCCGTGAAGCGCCCAGCCCGTGGCCAGAATGAACGCTACCCCGCCACGACGCAGAGGGCCGACACCAGGACGACCCAGCGCGTGAGCCTCTGTCCACCCCGCGCGCCGTGCCCAGGACGGAGTGTGCGGCAACCCCGCGTACCGAACGGAGCCGCGGGCTCACGCATCGGGGTCGCGGCAGTCCTCGCGCCGCTATCGAACGCTCTCCAGCTCGATCGAGGGGTTTCCGTAGCCGTCGCAGGCCCGATCTATCATGCTCGCACAGAAAACATTCGAACTGGATTGGCCCGGGCGAACTGAATAGAAGGTTATGTCTTTGTCCATGTCGCCACTTGAAGCATGCACCCGGATCGTCACGGTCTCATCCGTGTTGTTCACGGCCCGGATGTTGACACTCGATCGGTTCATCTCGTAGCGCCAGTAGAACGCGATACCTCCGTACCTCGGCCCGGATTGCCAGCTGTTTCCCTGTGCATGGGCGATCGGGGTGGACGTGGTCGTCGTGAGCATCAGCGCTCCGAGCGCCAGCCCCCCGACCAGAATCGCCTCGAGTGTGAATCGGTGTTTCACGTTCCGCTTGTCTCCGTGTTTCGGTGCCAACCATGGGCGCGCCGTCCGCGCATCCGTGGACGAGGCATTTCTCGAACTCTTTCTGCCATGAGCCCCAGCGCTGCGGGATCACTCGTTCGAGGGATACCGCACGCTTCCGTGGCATTCCTGGTCGAGTCGGACGCCAGGCCCGGCGAGCCCCCGACAAGGCTCACACGGGTCGACGTGGGTTGCGTCCCGGTGTCGCTGATCGGTCACGAAGCCGTGGCGCTGGCGTCCGCCGCTGGGATGGCGGCGGATGCCAGGCGGGCGCACCAAGAAAAAGGGCGGCCCCATCGCTGGAACCGCCCTGAATCAAAGCTTGGTAGCCGAGACCGGACTTGAACCGGTACTTCCGAAGAAAGCGGATTTTGAATCCGCCGCGTCTGCCATTCCGCCACTCGGCCAGAGGGTGCCGGTGTCTAACGCACGCTCCCCCACACGTCAATCCTCCGCGCACGTGCGCGTCCGCCGAGCCCCCTGCGCTACGGGCACGCGTCGCGGCACTGGCCAGCCTCGCAGCGCACCGTGAACGAGCACTCGTCGGGCTGTGAGGGGGCGGGCGGGGGTGGGCACGTCACGCCGTCGCAGTGGGCGGCGCGCCACGTGCCGACCCAGCTCGTGTAGGCCCGGCTGTGCGCGCGGATGGGGTGGTGAGCCTGGCAGCACCCGCTGGCCGCGGGTACGGTGTCACCCACGCAGTCTGCGTCGGCGCTGCACGCCCGCGGATCGGGCGCGCCCTCGGCCATGAAGAAGCCCTCCTCCATGCGGGTGGCTGACGCGGCTTCTGCCGGCGCGGTCTCCTCCGGCGCGGCTTCTTCGGCGCCGCCGGCCCCCTCGGGCTCGGCCTCGGTCGCGCCCTCGCGACCCGCAGCGGACTCGCTGGAGGACGAGCACCCCGGCGCGGCAATGACAGCGAGCGTGCACAAGAACAGAGGGACTGCGCGCCAGGCGCAAAGAAGTGACCGTGAAGAGGACATTCGAGTGCCCCACCCTACCGCACGAGCCGTGCCCCATGTGAGAGTGTGCCGATGATTCGTTCGCTTTTCGCTCGCTCGGGTCACGGCACGCACGCTGCCCCGCGCCCCACCCACGCCTCACGGCCCATCTCGTCCGCGCTCCCCCTCGCCGCCGCGCTCGTCTGCGCCAGCTGCGGCGGTGGCGGCGGCGGTGGGCCCGGCATGCTGGGCAGCGAGCCAGCGCCCCTGCCCTCGCCCAGCTGCGCGGCGGCCCCCAGCGGCGGCAGCACCACCGTCGCCGAGCCCACGCTCGTGCGCACCCTGTTCAACCGCTACCGCGAAGGCTGGTCGGGCTCCCCCGCGCTGGTGGACCTCGACGGTGACGGCACCGTGGAGATCATCGTCCCGCGCCACGACCGCGTGCTGGTCTGGCACGCCGACGGAACGCTGGTGCACGAGCTCGAAGTGGAAGGCCGCATCTGGAGCAGCCCGGTGGTGGTGGATCTCCTGCCCGACACCCCCGGCCTCGAGTTCGCGGTGGCCGCGCGGGGGCGCATCTACGCCTACGACGCGGAGGGCAACGCCCTGCCCGAGTTCCCCACCAACGTGCGCGACGAGCTGCGCAGCCTGGCCGCGGGCGACATCGACGGCGACGGCGAATTCGAGCTCGTGGCCTCCACCACGCAGCGCCTCGAAGGCGGCGGGCAGCGCGACGTGGTCTTCGCCGTGGAGGCCGACGGCAGCGACGTGGACGGCTTCCCGCCCAACACCACGGGCGCCTCGGGCTGCGACGACGCCTGCTACGTCACCGGCGCGTTCGACCAGAACGTGGGGCTCGGCGACCTGAACGGAGACGACATCGTCGACGTCGTCGTCCCGCACGACAACGCCTACCTCAGCATCCACGACGGCACGGGGCGCGCGTTCGACGCGGCCTCCATCTTCCGCAACCGCACCAAGGTGCTGGGTGTGCGCTTCCTCCACGACTACGCCGAAGCGCAGCAGGGCTACGCCGAGCAGGAGAGCACCGCGCTCCAAGCGCACTTCACCAACAGCTCGCCCGTCGTCGCCAACCTCGACGGCACGGGCGGGAACGAGCTCATCGTGCTGGGCTCCGTGCAGAACGCGTCGCAGAGCAACCGCCTGCAAGGCGTCGCGCTGTGGGTCGTCAACCCCGACGGGACGCGCCCCACCAACTGGCTCGAGCCCTACCACGTGCCGGACTACCGCGCGGGCCTGTGGGACTTCGACGGCACCAACGTGGTCGGCCAGAACAACAGCGTCGCCGTGCTGGACCTGGACCCCACCAGCGCCGGGCTCGAGGTGGTCTTCGCGGGCTTCGACGGGCGCATTCACGCGCTGAACGCGCGCGGCGAGCGCACCTGGGTCTACGCCTACACGCAGAGCAACCGCGTGCTGACGGGCGGCGTGGTGGCGGCGGACCTCTCGGGCGACGGCGTGCCCGAGATCGTGTTCGCTTCGTACTCTCCCGACGATGACGAGAGCCACCTGTTCGTGCTGGACGCGGGCGGCAACCTGCTGCACCAGCTGCCCCTGCCGGACCGCGGCGCCATGCCCATCCCCAGCATCGCGGACGTGAACGGCAACGGCACGCTCGAGATCGTGGTGAGCCTCAAGGACGGCGTGGACGGCGAGCGCCAGGTGCTGATCTACGAGATCCCGGGCTCGTCCACCAACTGCCTCCCGTGGCCCACGGCGCGCGGCAACCTGCGACGCGACGGATACGTTCCGTAGCGGCTGCGGTATCGTCGTGGGCACCATGACTGAGCGCCGCCAGATCGACCTGCTCGCCCACGCCACGCACTCGGGGCCCGATGCCTTCGAGACCTACCGCTACCTGCGCGAAGAGGCCCCCGTCTACTACGACGAGGCGAACGCGCTGTGGGCCGTGAGCCGCTACGAGGACGTGTGCCACGTAGCGCGCCACCCGGAGCTGTTCACGTCCACCGAGGGCAACCTGCCGCACATGCCGGCGGACGCGTCCATGATCAACCAGGACGGGCGGCAACACACGCTGCAGCGCGGGCTGGTGAGCAAGGGCTTCACGCCCCGGCGCATGCGCGAGCTGGCCGACCACATCCGGCTCGTCACCAACGAGCTGATCGACGACCTGGGCACGCGCACCGAGTGCGAGGCCGTGAGCGAGCTGGCCGCGCGCCTGCCGCTGCGCGTGATCGGCGAGATGCTCGGGCTGCCTCACGCCGACCACGAGCACATCCTGCACCTCACGGACATCATGGTCGCGGGCGGCTCCGGTCCCGACTACGTCACCGAGGAAGTGGACGACGCGTTCACGGAGTTCATCGACTACCACGAGCGGGAGATGGCGCTACGCCGCGAGGCGCGCACGGACGATCTCTTGAGCTTGTGGCTGGACGCGGAGATCGACGGCGAGAAGCTCGAGGAAGACCAGATGATCTTCGAGCACCTGCTGCTGTTCGTGGGCGGCAGCGAGAGCACGCGCAGCGCCATCAGCGGCGGCCTGTTGGAGCTCATGCGCCACCCCGAGCAGCGGCAGTACCTGATCGAGAACCGCCACGACGAGGCCATCATGCAGAACGCGGTGGACGAGATCATCCGCTGGGTCACCCCCTTCATCCGCATGTGCCGCACCATCGTCGAGCCCGTCGAGCTGCACGGCGTCACGCTGACCCCGGACGAGAAGATCATGATGATCTACCCCGCCGCGTGCCGCGACCCACGCGTCTACGACCGCCCGGACGAGTTCGACGTGAAGCGCGTGCACCCCAAGCACCACGTGGCGTTCGGCTACGGGCAGCACTTCTGCCTGGGCGCCAACCTGGCGCGCCTCGAGGTGCGCATCTTCTTCGAGGAGCTGCTCGGCCGGATGCCCGACTTCGCGCTGCCAAAAGGTCAGCGGCCCGAACGTCTCCCCAGCAGCTTCATGCGCTCGCTCCGGCGCCTGCCGATGGTATTCTCCGCGCCCGGACCGCGACGGGGTGCGTAGCGGCCGCCTGAATCACTAGCTTGCGTGGGGTGCACATGGGGAAGGCCAAGAAGCCGAAGGACTGGAAAGACGACGTGAACTGGAAGGTGCTGGCGCTCTTCCCGCTGGTGCCGCTGGGCATCGCGGTCGTGCTCGCGCCCACCATCCTGCACGCGCTCGACTTCGGCAGCGCCAGCATCTCGCTGGCCGAGCTCGCGGCGGGGCAGGAGCCCAGCAGCAGCAATGTCACGCTGACAGGGGCCCGCCCGCTCTACGAGCACGCCTACCAGCTGACCACCACCACGGACGGCAGCGTGTCGCAGGTGGAGCAGTTCGTCCCTGTGGTCCCGGTCACCTGGCAGCCCGGGCAGCCGGTGCCGGTGTTGCTGCACGTGGACCGGGGCATCGCGTACGACGCCCAGATCGACCCGAGCGTGATCAACGCCCAGTCGTTCACGGGCATCGCGCGCAACAAGCTGTGGGAGGGGGTCAGCGGGGCCGACCGCGAGATCTTCGGCAACATGGGGCTCACCCTCGCCGAGGACGTGCTGCTGGTGGACAACGACCCCAGCAAGTACCTCTTCTACCTGTACTCGGGCGCCCCGATCATGGCGCTGCTGGTGATGGCCTACATCGCGCGCATGATGATCAACATGGCGCGCGACAGCCACGCGTCGGACGCGGAGTTCGAGCGGAAGTTCGAAGCCAACCGCCAGGCCGCCCTCGCGAAGCAGGCTGCCCGTGGCGACGATGATGACGACGACGATGATGATGATGACGACGATGACGATGACGATGACGATGACGATGACGACGACGATGACGACTGAGTCATCCCCCCGCGATTGAGTCGAAGCGGGTTTCGCCTCGGGGCGTCATCGCTATACTCGCGGGCACATGCCGCTCTTCGCTGCCATCGACGTGGGCTCCAACGCCATGCGTCTCCAGATCGCGCAGGCGACCGACCCCCACCGCATCAGCACCTTCCGCAGCGAGCGTGTGCCCGTGCGCCTAGGGCACTCCGTGTTCCAGACGGGCAGCCTGGACCCGGCCGTCATCGACCAGGCCGTCGAGACCATGCGCTTCTTCGCGGACGCCATGGACGAAGCGGACGTGCAGAACTACCGCGCCGTGGTCACCGCCTCGGCGCGAGGCGCGAAGAACGGCAGGGTGCTGATCGACCGCATCCGCGACGAGGCCGGCCTCACGCTCAGCCCCATCGACGGCGCGGAGGAGGCGCGCCTCGTGACCATGGCCGTCCGCAGCAAGATGGCCCTCGGCGAGTACGCGCTGCTGATGGACCTGGGCGGCGGGAGCCTCGAGGTGACCCACATCGAGAACGAGCAGACGGACTTCTGCTTCTCGCTCCCCATCGGCACCGTGCGCCTGCTGGAGGCCTTCCTGGAAGGCGACGGCGTGGTGACGCCCAAGCAGGAGAAGCTGGTGCGCGAGTACCTCGACCGCGTGCTCGAGCCACACCGCAAGGACCTGCGCCTGCGCAAGTGGGATGCGGTGGTGGGCACGGGCGGCAACCTCGAGGCCATCGCCAAGCTGTGCCCCGCGAAGGACGCCATCGCCGGACAGCCCACCATCGACGTGGCCAAGGCCAAGACGATGCTCACCACGATGAGCGCGATGAGCGCCAAGAAGCGCGAGCGTCGCTACACCATCAAGCCGGACCGCGCGGACGTCATCGTGCCCGCGCTGCAGGTGGTCACGCGCATCGCCTCGCTCGCCAAAGTCAACCGCATCGCGGCGCCGGGCGTGGGGGTCAAGGACGGCATCCTCACGGAGCTCATCGCCAAGCACTACCGCGTCTGGGACTACAGCACCGAGCGCGACAAGCTGCTGGCGGCGGGGCTCCAGCTGGGCCGCCGCTACCACTTCGACGAGCGCCACGCGATGCGCGTCAGCGCGCTGACCCTCGAGCTGTTCGACGCGCTCCAGTCCGTGCACGGCCTCAGCGAGGAAGACCGCGGGACGCTGCGGCTCGCGGCGCTGCTGCACGACGTGGGCGACTTCCTGAACCCCTCGGGACACCACAAGCACTCCGAGTACATCATCGAGTCCAGCGAGGTGATGGGCCTCCCGCTCGAGCGCCGCAAGGTCATCGCGCAGGTGGCGCGCTATCACCGACGCTCGTTCCCCACCACGCGCCACAGCAAGTTCAAGGCTCTCGACGAGGCCACCCGCGAGAGGGTGCGGCGCATGTCCGCCATCTTGCGCATCGGCGACGCGCTCGACCGCGGGCACCGCAGCAAGGTGGAGGGTCTGACCGTCGATGTGGGCCCGAAGGGCGTGCAGATCGCCGTGAACGCAAGCGAAGACACCTCCCTCGAGGTGTGGACCGCCGAGCGCAAGGCCGACCTGTTCACGGAGGTGTTCGGCCTGCCCGTGAAGCTCTCGGCCGCGGACGCCTGAGGCTCTTTCCGCTCACGGGGCTCCGTCGTAATCGTGGGGCTCGCGAGGCGGCGTGAAGCTCGGCGCGCCTCTCGGTAGACACTACACGCCGTTGGGCGCAGCGCTGGAGTTCTCTGCGCCGGCCTCGATGGCCTCTTCGAGCAGCTCGCGGCACTCGGGCTTGTCGCGCAGGTGCTCTAGCAGCACGGAGCTGGCCTCTTGGAAGCCCTTCTCGTAGCCGAGCGCCTCACGCACGCGCGTGGCGATGCGGTCGCGACCCGCCTGCAGGTCGTTCTCGAGCGCCTCGCTGTAGCGGATGAGCTGGTTCTTCAGATCGTCGATCTGCTTGCGCAGCCCCGCGCCGTACGTCTCCTTGATGACGGCGCGCTCGCTGTATTCGCCGTGGATCTGATTGAACGTCTCGATGCGCGCTCGCTCGGCGCCCAGCGCTTCGTACATGCGCGCGTCCGCCTTGCCCTGGTCCACCACGGCGCGGTGCCGGTCGTACGCGGCGCGCGCCGCCTGGGAGCGCTCGGTCATGTCGTGGGCGCGCTCGCGCTCGAGCGCCGCCTCACGCAAGGCGCGGGACTCCTCGCCTGCCAGCTCCTCGACCTTACGACCGATCTCGGCGCGCAGCGCGCGACCGCGCTTCTCGATGGCCTCGAGCTTGCGCGAGTGCGACGCCAACTCACCCTCGAGGCGGGACGCCCGCGCCGCGAGCTCCCACATGCGGTCGGCCGACTGCTGCACCTTCTCGGGCGCGCGCCCGTTCGGATATGCGCGGGCCGTGGCGCGCAGGAAGTTCGCCGCGCGACGGCTCCACTCGACCACGCCCGGCGTCGGCGCAGGCGGCGGCGGCGGCGGACCCACGGGCGCCTCGCTCATGCGCAGGTCCCACGGCGTGGACGGCAACGCGCGCTGCACGGACTTGAGCTCCTCGAGCAGGTGGTGACCGTCGCGGAAGCGCTTGGCGGAGTCCTTCTCCAGCAGCTTCAGGATGATGGCGCGCGCCCCCTCGGGCAGCTCGGGCCGCAGCTTGCGCGGGTCGGGCGCTGGCGCGGTGCGCTGCATCTCGAGCAGCTCCTCGCGGTCGCTGGACCGGAACGGCAAGCGCCCCGTCACCATCTCGTAGAACAAGATGCCGAGCGCGTACAGATCGCTGCTGGCCTGCGCGTCTTCCCCACGCGCCTGCTCCGGCGCCATGTACTCCGGCGTGCCGAACACCGCGCCCTTCGGCGCCAGGCGCGGATCGCGTGCGAGCGCAGCCAAGCCGAAGTCCAGGATCTTCACGAAGTCCTGACGGCCACCCCGCACCGTCAGCATGATGTTGTCGCTCTTGAGGTCGCGGTGCACCACCCCGAGGTCGTGAGCGCGCGCGAGCGCGGCGCACATCTGCTCGAGCACGTCGACCGCGCGCGTGATGGGCATCGGCCCCTTGGCGATCTCGCTCGAGAGCGAGCTGCCGAGCAGGTACTCCATCACCAGATAGAGGTCGCCCTCTTCGGTCTCGCCCACGTCGTGGATGTCCACGATGTGCGCGTGGTCGACGCGGTTGGCCGCCCGCGCCTCGCGCAGCATCCACGCGCGCAGGTGGGTCTCACCGCGGAGATCGGGGCGGATGAGCTTCAGCGCGACGACGCGCTCGATGAGGACGTGACGCGCGCGGTAGACCACCCCCATCCCGCCCTCGCCGAGGCGCGCCTCGAGGCGGTACCGACCGGCGACCACCTTGCCGAGGAGAGTGTCTTTCGTGCTCGTCCGTGCGGATGATTTGCGTTCGGTCATCGTGGGGCGTCCAGCATACACAACCACGCGGATGGATGTCTCTCTCCTTGCAATCGGACGCCCTGTCGATTCACGGTAGGAGCGTGGCCACACCCACCCGCATCGGCCCCTACATCGTCGAACGGCGCCTGGCGACCGGGGGCATGGCCGAGGTGTTCGTCGCCACGCGTGAGGGCACGCGAGGCTTCAAGAAGCGCGTGGCACTCAAGCGCATCTTGCCGCAGTTCGCGAGCGACCCGGAGTTCGTGGAGCTGTTCGTGGCGGAGGCACAGCTGGCTGTGCGCGTCTCGCACCCGCACGTCGTGCAGGTGTTCGACTTCGGCGAGGCCGACGGCGCGCTCTTCCTCGCCATGGAGTTGATCGAGGGCACCACGGTGCACCGCCTGCTCAACGCCGCTGCAGCGCAGGGTCGTGTTCCATTGGACGTGGCGCTCCACATCGTCGGACAGACCGCCGAGGCGCTCGACTTCGCGCACAACCTTCGCAACGAACAGGGCGAGAGCCTGCACATCGTGCACCGCGACGTCAGCCCCGCGAACATCCTGCTCACCCGTACAGGCCACGTCAAACTCACCGATTTCGGTATCGCCACAGCGGCGCTCCGCCTGCCCCAGACCCGCTCCGGACAGGTGCGCGGCAAGCTCGGCTACATGTCCCCCGAGCAGGTCGTCGGTCAGCGCGTCGACTCGCGCAGCGACGTCTTCACCCTGGCCACGGTGTTTGCCGAGCTCTTGCTCTTGGCCCCCCTCTTTCGTGGCCACAGCGACATCGAGATCCTGCTGCAGATCCGTGACGTCAACCTGACCGCCCTGACCTCGAGCGACCGGCAGATCCCCAGTGACGTCCGCGAGCTGCTGGTCGCCGCCCTCGCGCGTCTGCCGCGCGACCGCCTCAGCGCCGGCGCCTTCGCGCACCGTTGCACGGAGATCATGCGCCAGCGAGGCATGGCCCACGGGCCCTCGCGCCTGGCCGCGCTCATCGAACGCCTCCCGATCAGCCCCATCAGCAGCAGCGACCCCGACCACGTGCCGGGCGACACCAACCTGTTCGACACCAGCGAGATGGAGATGCGCACGCAGGTGGACGCCGCGCGCGCCGTGCTCACGTCGCCCGAGATCTACCGCTACGTCGACGCCGACGGCAACGTGCGCGGCCCCTACTCGTTCCCCAAGCTCGTGCAGCTGGTCACCAGCGGCAAGATCGACGCCCGCACGCGCATCTCGAAGGACGAAGCCGACTTCGACATCATCACACGGCTGCCCGAGTTCACGCGCTTCGTGACGTCCCCCGCGCTGCAGTGGCAGCTGGAAGAGCTCGAGCAAGCCGATCAGCGTGGACCGCTGGGCGTGACGCGCCTCGTCCCGCTGTTCTTCGAGATCTACGCGGAGCGGCGCACGGGCGTGCTGCACCTGTTCGACGAGCGCCGGCGCAAGAAGATCTACTTCGTGCAAGGGCGCCCCGAGTACGTCGCCTCCACCGAGTCGCGCGAGCTGCTCGGCGAGTACCTGGTCTCGCACGAGCACTGCCTGCGCATGGAGGTGGAGATGGCCCTGGCGCTGCTCCCCCGCTATGGCGGGCGTATCGGTGACGCGTTGGTCGGGCTCGGGATCCTGCGGCCGGTGGAGCTCTTCCGCGTCATCGCCAGCCAGGTGCGCTGGCGGCTCCTCGAGGCCTTCCGTTGGCGCTCGGGCGAGTGGGCTTTCGTTCCGAACCTGCGCTCACACGAGGAGACGTTCCCCCTCGGCATCGACCCGCTCGAGCTGCTGCGCGACGCCGTGGCCGCCGCTGACGTGCGCGAGGTGCTGGCCGCGCTGCTGCCCGACGAAGAGCGCGTGGTGGAACCCGTCGCTCATCCGCGCGTCCATCGCCACGCCTTCTCCCTGCCAGCGGCATGGGAGCAGGTCATCTCGCAGGCACGCGGGAACGCCACGCCGCGCATGCTGATCGAACGCCACGCTGCGAGCGGCGGGGACCGCGACGACGCTTACCGCGCGCTCTTCCTGGCGCTCGCCTGTGGGCTCGTGTGCTGTCGCGCGGAGCCCTGAGCCGATGGATCCGCGCTTCCTCGTCATCGAGCTGATCGAGAAGGCCGGGCTGGTCGCGCTGGCCGCGCTCGTCACGGTGCTCGTCCCTCCGTTGCGCGACCGGCTGCTCGGCGTGGGTCGACCACGCAGCTTCTGGCCTGCCGTGGCCGTCGCGACCGCCCTCAGCATGTGGGGCTCACGCATGGGCGAGTGGTGGCTCGATCACTACTTCAACGTGCAGGGCATCGGCGTGCTCATCGCCGCGGTCCTCACGGGCGCGCGGGGCGGGGTCATCACGGGCCTGTTCGGAGGGCTTTTCTACGTGCTGCGCGTGAACCACGCGGAAGGGGCCATGGCCATCGCGGCGTCAGCGCTGGACGGCCTCACCGCAGGGTTGGTGGCGCAGCGCGGGGCTCACCTCTTCGAACACTGGCGGGGCTTGGCGGTGGCAGTGGCCGTGCAGCTCCCGAAGTGCTTGCTGCTGGTCGTCAGCGCGATCGCGAGCGGCGCCGCCGTGCGCTACGGCGCGACCTTGTACATCTGGGCGCTCGAGCTGCTGGCGAACGCGGCTGGAGCCACGGTGTTCGTCAACATCGCGCGAATGGTCCTCGCACGGGAGGAGAGCGCCGTGGCCCTCGCGGAGGCGCGGGCCGCGACCGGGCGCCTGGAACTCGAGGCCCTGCGTCGACGGCTGGAGCCCCACTTCCTGTTCAACGCGCTGAACACGCTGCGGGCCACCATCCGTCGCGACCCGGACCACGCGCGCGAGATGGTCAGCGACATGGCGGACCTCTACCGCTACCTGCTCCACCACCCCCATGACGCGCCGCTGCAGAGCGAGCTGCGCCACGCGGAGCAGTACCTGGCCATCGAGGGTGCTCGCCTGGGGTCAGAGCGCCTGACCCTCTCGCGGGAACTCCCGAGCGAGCTGGAGCGCGCGCGCGTGCCGGCCCTGTTGCTGCAACCGCTGGTCGAGAACGCCGTGAAACACGGAGTGGGCGCCCATGCGGGCCCGGGGACGGTCGCGCTGCGCGCGTGGCGGGAGGGGATGCACCTGCACCTCGCCGTGCTCGAGCACCACACGGGCGCGCTGCGCGGGACCACCACGGAGGGTGCCGGGATTGCGCTCGACACCTTGCGCGAGATGCTCGCGAAGCGCTACGCCGAAGGGGCCTCGCTGACGTTGACGGTGAGCGAGGGCGGCAGCGAGGCGCACGTTCGGCTGCCGCTCGAGCTCGACAACCAACGACTGACGCCCGAGCCCAGCGCGTCCGACGCCCGCTCCCCTGCACCCACACCATGACCCGCGAACCCCACGACACCGAGGCCCCTGTCGCCCCCGCCCCGCTGCGTGCCCTGGTAGTGGACGACGAGCCGCTCGCGCGCGACGAGCTCATCTTCTTGCTGGAGCAGTGCGGTGACGTCGAGGTCGTCGAACAAGCGGAGGACGCTCCGGACGCGCTGCGGAAGCTCTCGGCGACACGCGCGGACGTCGCGTTCGTGGACCTGCGCATGCCGGGTCCGGACGGCATCGCCCTGACGGAGGCCATCAAGGCGCAGCGGCCCGAGGTCGCGGTCGTGATCGTCTCCGCCCACGACGACGCCGCCCTGCGCGCCTTCGATGCTCGCGCGCTGGACTACCTGCTCAAGCCGGTGCGACTCGAGCGTCTGCGCGCCACCCTCTCACGGCTCCGCGAGACAGTCTACGCGGCGCCGAAGCTCGCGCCCGGCGGACCGACGGAGCGCGAGCCCCTGACGCGCCTCGCCGTGCGCAGGCGCGGCGCCTACGTCATCGTGGACGTGAGCGACATCGTGTTCTTCGAGACGCGCGACGAGTTGGTCTGGGCCGTCACGGCGGACGACCGCTACGCCTTGGACCTGACGCTCGCGCGCTTGGAGGAGCAGCTGGACCCCGAGTCCTACTTCCGGTCGCATCGCGGCGCGCTCGTGCGGCTCGACCGCATCGAGAGCATCGAGCCGAAGGGACAGGGCTTGTACGAGCTGGTCATGGAGCACCCGGACGCGCCCCGCGTCGCGCTAGCTCGGGACCGCGCCAAGCACCTGCGCGAACGCATTCCATTCGCGGGCTGAGCGCCCTCGCCACCCGCGGCGAGGGACCACAGAGCGTTGAGGAGCGCCCTCAGGCGAACGGAGAGCACGCACCGGCCGGCGCGACCAGGCGTCGTCGGGACAGCGAGGTCAGCCGCACTCGAGAACGAGGCCCTCGCGGGCTGCCACCGAGTCGGGAAACAGCTCGCGTGCGCGGCGCTCCTTCGTAGCGACCTCGGCGTCGTCCTGCTCTGGATCGTGGTGGAACAGCACGTACTGCTTCACCCCGGCGGCCTTCGCGATGGCGGCGCCCACCTCGAACGTGCTGTGCCCCCAACCCACCCGGGAGCGTCCATCCGCGCGCCCGTCGTACTCCTCGGGCGTGTACATGCTGTCGTAGATGAACACGTCGGCGTCGTGCGCCAGCTCCACCAGTCGCTCGTCCAACTCCTCGTCGTCACTGTGCTCGGTGTCCGTGGCGTACACGACCGCCGCGCCCTGGTAGTCCACTCGGTACGCCAGCACGCCGCCCGGGTGGGTGCCCGCCGCCGCCCGCACCGAGACATCAGCGCCCACGTGCACGACGTCGCCGGGGCCCACATGGTGGAAGATCAGCTCGCTGCCCAGGTCCGAGAGCTTCACCGGGAAGTTCGGGAACTCCATCTGGCCGGCCATGGCGGACTCGACCGTGCCGCGCGAGTTGGATGCGCCGTACATGTGGATCTTGTTGCCGCCGACGAACGCTGGCGCGAAGAAGGGGAACCCCTGGATGTGATCCCAGTGGACGTGGCTGATGAACAGGTGCACGGACACTGGCATGCGCTTCACCAGCTCTCCGCCGAGCATGCGCAGCCCGGTGCCCGCGTCGAACACGATCTCCGTGTCGCCGCACGTGACCTGCACACAGCTGGTGTTGCCCCCAACGCCCACGGTCGTCGGCCCGGGCGCCGGGATGCTACCGCGCACCCCCCAGAACGTTGTCCGGATCATGACCTCCCCCAAGAACGTCCATGACGAGTACGCTGCGACACGCGGCCATTAGACGACCAATCGGGGGCCGGGGTCAACCGTCGCGTTCGCAACCGACGGTGGCCCGCAGCCGGGCTCAGCGGGGCGGGATGGACTCGCTCATGTGGTCGCTGGCGAGGCGGTCCATGAGATCGGCCAGGTTGGAGGCCGGTCCGCAGCGCCACTCGCCGTTCCACATGGCCACCTGCCGACAGAAGGGTGCCCCCATGCCCAGCTGGATCTCGAACGTGGGGCGTGGCTCGTCGGGCAGCCCCTGCTCGCGCAGCGGGGCGGCGAGCCACACGGCGCTGGCGCGCACCGCTTCGACCAAGGCCTGCATCTCGTGTGGGCGCAGCATGGTGCGTCGGGTGCTGTTGAAGGTCTCGCCAGGCGCACGCGACGTGACGATGCGCTCGCCGTTGCCGAACACCTGCACACGTCGGAGCCCATGGATCGCCGAGTCGACGCCCGTCCACGCCACCTGCAGGTTCCCCCGGGTGCCGGGCTCCTGGACGATGCGCTCGAGCATCGTGACGAACGGCAGGTCGTGCGGCTCGGGCAGCCCGCCGCGACGAAACGCGAGCCACCGTGCCGCGAACGCCAGCGCAGGCTCTGCGTGGGGGATCTCCTCGCGGGCCACACCCACGGCCGTCAGCGCTTCCGGCCCGAGCAGCGCCAGCGCGTCGAGCGCTCGCCAGCCGGAGACGGACTCGGCCCCTGGCGACAGAACGCGCGCCACACGCCGGGCGGCGAAAGCCACCCCGCCCTCGCCGTAGTGGCGCAGGAGATCCAGCAGGCGCGCCTCACCCGCGTAGAGCGCCGCGTCGAGGGTGGCCTCGGTGGCCTCGTCGATGCCTGCCTCGCGCAGCGACCGCGAGTAACTGACCGTGAGGTCGGCCACGGCCGTCAGCGGCGCCTCGTCGCCCCCCTGGTAGGCGTCGAAGTGGGCGCCCGTGCGCACCGGATCGTAGGCGAAGGCGAGCTGCCACGTCCCCGTGCCGCGGCGGTCGAAGGCGAACGACAAGTCCAGCGCGGTCTCGAGCGCGTCGCCTGGCTGCAGCACCGAGAACGCGTCGGGTGGGTGCAGCACGTTCAGGTCCCCGAACGACACGCGGATGTACGGGCGCGCCGCCTTGGGAGGTGACACGCGCAGCGCCCGCGGGTACTTCGGATTGAAGCCGAACATGCGCACCGGGGTCGTTCCCACGTTGTGGCACACGAGCCCGACCAGGATGGACCCACCGGCCTCTGCCACGGGCGGGATGCGCAGCCCGAAACGCACGCCGTGTGACGCGGGCCCCCACGCGGGTTCGCTCACGGGAACACCGCCGTCGACAGGAACGCGAGGGCCGCGACGCGGTGGGCCTCGACCGACTTGGGCGCGCGCACCTCGCCGCCGTGGAAGAGCGAGAAGAAGCGGTCCTCGTGGAACACGTAGGCGACGGCGCCCACCGACAGGCTGACCAGGCGCCGCGCGTCGATGTCGTCACGGATGACCTTGGCGCGCTGAGCCGCCTCCACCGCGTGACCGACGGCCTCCATGACGGGCGCGCTGATCTCGCGGGTGACCTCCTCCATCGCGGCGAACGCCGGTGACGAGGTGTCGAGGGAGGCGTAGTGCAGCAGGCGCACCAGGTTCGGGTTCTGCGCGTGGAAGTCCACGAGCATGTTGACGTACGTCTCGAGCAGCACGCGGATGGACGTGCCCGCGCGCAACGCGGCCAGCGCGCGCGTGGAGACCCCCGCGAAGGCGTTCTGCACGACCGCCCGAAAGAGGCCCACCTTGTCCCCGAAGTAGTGGTGGAGCAGCGCGTGGTGTACCCCCGCCCGGGCAGCCACGTCCCGGAGCCGCGCGCCGTCGTAACCCTTCAGGGCGAACTCGGCCTCGGCCGCGGCCAGGATCCGCGCTTGGGTGGCTTCACGGTTACGCTCCCGGCGCGGGCGGGTCTTGCTAGCAGTCGTCATCGCTTCGTTCTGAGCCTCTCGGGCGGCTAAGCTTGACCCAGCGCACGCATGCGTCGCAAGGTAACGGCCCAACGGGGCACCCCGCAGATCTCCATGAACAGCTCACACTCCCCCCTCGCAGCCCCGGAACCGCCGGTGGCCCTGGCCGCCCATACACCTACGTGGATGTCGCTTCGCCGCACGTCGGACCTCACCGTGCGCGCCGCGTTAGCGGTCTCCCTGCTGTTTGCGGGTGGGTGCACACCGGACGTGGGTCCGTGCGATCCATTCGCCGCCCGGCAGGTCGTCTTCTTGAACACAGGGGCCGCGAGCGCCGATGACGGCATCCCCATGTTCGCGGGTCAGGGGTTGGTGCAGACGTCGTGCGGCAACTCGCAGTTCTGCCACTCGGAGGCTGCCACGAGCACCAACAACCGCCGCGGTGTGCCCATCGGACTCGACTTCGACCTCGACGTACCGTGTTCCCCGTCCGGCTGCGACCCAGGCGGCCTGGCGCGCCTGAGGGCGTCCCAGCAGCGGGCGTTCGACCTGCGTGAGCACATCTTGCTGGAGGTGGAGCGCGGGACGATGCCCCCCGGGCGCGAGGGCGCCGACGTCGTCCAGGACGCCGGGAAGTTCGTTCAGGTCGACACGTCCGACCCGTTCTTCGCCGGGGGTGTGGAGAGCGGCGTTCCGCTGCCCGAGATCGGCTCGCGCGAAGGGCGAGCCATCCTCGCCAACTGGCTCGCCTGTGGCCTCCCGGTCGTGGAGCGCTACGAGGAACCCAACTCGCCTCAGGACTCGGGGCGGAACTGCCGTGGCTCGACCGACTGCGTGTATCGCGTCACCCCGAACCCCTCCATCCCGGTGCCGCACTGGCCTTCCTTGTACGAAGAGATGATCGAGCCGTTCTGTGGCGCGAGCTGTCACGGGGAGGGTGCCCCGGACAACCGCGAGGAGAGCCAGCTGGACCTGGGCAACATCGAGCTGGCGTACGCTCAGCTGGTCGACCGCATCGCTGCCGGGGAAGAGTGTATCGACACGGGCATGGTGCTGGTCGTCCCCGGCGACCCCGAGGCCTCGCTGCTCGTCGACAAGATGGCCGAACCCAATCCGGTCTGCGGTGACCCGATGCCGTCCGGCGTGGGATTGTTCCCGGACTCCTACATGGATGTGCTGCGTCAGTGGATCCGCGAGGGGGCACTGGAGGGCTGCTTCGACGCGACCTTCGCGAACGGCCGCGCCGTGACGCCGCCGAGCCTGGTGGTCGCGCCCACACGTTCGTTCACGGTGGAGGCCTGGATCCAGCCCACGGCGGTGGCCGGTCGCCAAGTCATCGTGACCCTCGACGGTAGCGACCCCGCTGCCTTCGAGTTCACCTTGGCCATCGACGCGATGGGACGCGTCGAAGCCACGCTGGACACCAGGAATGGCCCCATCACGCTCGTCCACCCTGCGGTGCTCGGGGGGAACGACGTCTATCACCACGTAGCGCTCATGTACGACGCTGACGCCATGCCCCGACCGGCTGCACGATTGTTCGTGGATGGCATTCCCGTGTCCGAGGACACGGAGTACGCCGCCGACGACGAGATCATGCGGTCATTGGCCATCGGAGATCTCCCGGTCTCCGTGGGTTCCGCACCGTTCGCTGGGGTCATCTCCGACGTGCGCATGTCGAACACCGCCCGCTATGCCGTCGACGACCCGCCCGCCGCCGACGAGCCGTGGTTCGTCGCAGGAGCCCGCCTGGTGGCAGATGACGAGACCATCGTGCTCTACC
Organism: Sandaracinaceae bacterium; assembly: GCA_020633055.1. Lineage (NCBI taxonomy): Bacteria > Pseudomonadati > Myxococcota > Polyangiales > Sandaracinaceae > Sandaracinaceae bacterium. The sequence goes on from JACKEJ010000005.1 coordinate 960,328, forward strand.
CCATCCACGAGTCGCCGGGGGCCACGATGCTGCGTGACGGCGGCAGCGACGCGCTCCACGCCACCATCTCGGGCGGGGTGACGCTCGCGACCGTCGCGTGCCGCTGACACCCCCCCGCGTGTTCCTGGGCCGCCCTCTAAGGCTTCCCAGGATCGCCAGGATCGACCACCCACACGCGCTCCGCGGCGCGGGCTCCGGGGCGCTGTTGCTCTTCGCGCTCTGGTTCTGTGGCTGTGGGCCCCGGGGCGCTTGCCCGGCGTACCCGCACACCAGCCCGAGCGCCGCGCTGGACGCCCACCGCGAGGCGCGCGCGGTCACGCGCGTGGTGCGCGCCGAGGCGCGGGTGGACACGCGCGGGCACGAGGGGCGGGTCCGGGGGACGGTCATGATGTTCCTCGAACGCCCCGACCGCGTGCGCTTCGACGTGCTGACCCAGTTCGGCGCAGCCGCGGTGCTGACCAGCGACGGGGAGCGCTTCCAGCTGGCGGATCTGCGCGAGAACCGATTCCTCGAAGGCCCCACCTGCCCTTCGAACATCGCGCGCCTGCTCGGTGTGTCGCTCGAGGGCGCGGAGGTCGCGCGCTTTCTGATGGGCGACACACCGCGCCTCGCACCCGCCGAAGCATCCATGGTCTGCGAAGGCAGCGGCTACACGGTGACCCTGCGGGCCCCCGACGGGCGACGCCAGGAGCTAGCCTTTCTCGTTCCCACGCGCGACCGCAACGCGCCTCCCGCCCAGCAGCGGCTGCGGCTGGTGCGCTCTCAGCTATTCGACGCGGATGGCACCGTATGGCGCGTGACCTACGACGACTACCGCGCGGTGCGCGACGGCGAACGTGAGGTGGAGCTGCCCTTCGTGGTGCACTTCGAGGACGAGCGCCACGACGCGGACACGCTCGTGCGCTTCCGGGAGATCGCCCTCAACGTGACGGTCCCCACGAACGCCTTCTCGCAGCAGCCAACGCCCGGTCTCGCGAGCGAATACGTGGCCTGCGACCCCGAGTAGGGAAGTAGGTGCGCAAGGCTCGAACCGCGGCGGTGCGGCGTCTCGGTACGGGATGCTGCGGCGTTTTGCCGCGGCAGTGATGATCGTATCGCCACGACGCGCTGCGTCATTCTCATTTCATCAATGGTTTCGTGGACTCAGCCTTCGGCACGCGGCGTGCAATGACGCAGCGCAGCGAACCCCCGGAGTCCCCCACATGACCACCGTCACCTCCCTCGATCGATACCGCGCCTCCCTGCAGCACGTCCACAGCCTGGACCCGGAAGCCGAGCGTCAGCTCGCGCAGCGCTACTGCGAAGGCGACCAGGACGCAGGCCGACGGCTGATTGAAGCGAGCCTCCCGTTCGTCATCCGCATCGCCCGCGAGTACCGCCGCTGGGGCGTGCCCATCGAAGACCTGGTGCAGCAGGGGAACCTCGGGCTGCTCAAAGCCACCACCCGCTACGACCCCGACAAGGGCTGCCGGCTGATCACCTACGCGGCCTACTGGATCCGCGCCGAGATCCGCGACTACGTCGTGCGCGGCTACCGCATCGTGCGCCTGGGGACCACCCGCACCGAGCGCCGCGCGATGCGCGCCTACCGCCGCCAGGACGTTGCCTCCGCCGCAGCGCTGGCCGAGTGCTCCGGCATGCCCCGCGCGCGGGCCGAGAAGCTGTGGCCGCTGCTGACGCAGTCGGACGTCTCGGTGGACGCGCAGTACGAGGACCGTCAGTCGATGCTGGAGCGCATGGGGATGGATGTCTCCACGCCCGAGGAAGTGGTCGCCCGCGAGGAGGCCATCCAAGGCGTGCGGGACGCGCTGGACGGGGCGCTGCACGAGCTCACCGAGCGTGAGCGGCGCATCGTGGCCGCGCGCATGCTCGCGGACGATCCATGCACGCTGGAGATGCTCGGCCACGAGATGGGCGTCAGCAAGGAGCGCGTGCGGCAGCTCGAGGCGCGCGCCAAGAAGAAGCTGAAGGTCAGCCTGGCCGCGTTCCACAGCGCCGCCTGAACGAAGCGGCCCGTGCCTTTACAAGGGCGCCTGCCCGCGATAGGCAGCCCCATGCCCTCCATCGTCCGCATCGCCGACCCCACCGGGAGCACACCGAGGCCGCTCTCGCTGCTTGGCGTGGGCATCGGTGGCGTCGTCGCCGGACTGCTCTCGATACAGCTTTCGCTGGCCGCGCCGCGTCCCGAGACGACCGCCAGTGACGAGCCCACGGCCGACGATGCCACGGACCCGAACGAGGGCCGGACGCGGCCGGATACCCAACCCCCAGGGAGCGCCACGGAGACCGCGCCCGACGAGGAAGGCGCACCAAGCGCCGCAGGCGTCGACGACCCCACGGAGGGTGCGGCCTCGGACGAGCCGGTGGCGGAGGTCCAGAACGACGCGGCTGCCCCAGGCGACCCCAGTCCCGAGGCGGATCCAGGCGGCGCGGAGGCCCCGGGGCTCGGAGGGGAGAGCCAGGCCCACGCGGACGAGACGAACACAGGCGAGGATGGGGCGGGCACGGAGGGTGGCCCCGCACGTGAGCTGACTCGCGGGCGCGTCGCCTACTTCGGCTGCCCCTCGGACCACTGCAACCGAGACCACAGCTTCGAACGGGACGTCTTTCGTACCCTGGAGCGCGTCACGGGCTGCATGGGTGGGGCCGGCGAAGGAGACGTGCGGGTCACCGTCGAGGGTGGCGCAGTGACCGACGTCCGCTTTCGGGAGCGCGGGGCCGTGGGGCTGCCGATCCCAACGCTCGACCGCTGTCTGACCCCGCCCCTCCGCAGGGTCACGGGGAGCGTGCTCCCCAACGGGGTCGTCGTGTCCTTCCGCTTCGACGTCCTCTGAGCCGGGTCGGCGGGCCACAACGAATTTCGCGTCGCGGGGCTTTTGCTGGTCAGAGGGAGTGTGCTAGCTTGATCCCATCGTGGAAGTTGTTCTGCGCAAGCTTGGACGGAAACCTGGTCGCGCCGTCATCGGCCGGCTGCTCCGCCCGCCCCGTAAGGGGTCGGTGGTGGTCATCGAGTTCCCGGATGGGCTGCATGAGTACGTCACCACTCCCGTAAAGCGCATCCTGCGCATCTGCGGGAGCGAAGTGTACTACGTGCAGACCGCCAACAGCCGCTACCGGCTCGAGGTTCGCAACGGCGAGGCCGTCCAGCTGGACATCATCGCCGGGTCGCCCAACAGCTGACCCACGCTCCGCTCATGCTGGGGCGATGGTGAGGTGAGGGGGCAGCGGGTGAGGGAGCTCGGCGCGGTGCATGCGCGTCGCTACCCCAGGGTGTCAGTCACGCACGCCGGAGACGTCAGGGGCTGCCCAGCATCCGAAGCATGGTGCGGCAGTCGCGCACGTTGCGGCCCTCGCCATGATCGACGCACGATTGATACGCTACTCGCGCGCCATCGACGTCGCCCAGCTCTTGCAGCGACGCGCCAAGCGTGACCCACGCCCGTGACAGGGTGGAGTCCGCGGCCACGGCGCGTCGCGCGTAGTCCCGCGCCACCTCGTTCTGCCGACGATTGATCGCGATCCAGCCGAGCTCGTCGAGCGCCTCGGCGGACGCGGGCTCCAGCGCGAGCACCGCCTCCCACGCCTCCTGTGCTTGCCGACGGGACGCGCTGCGCGCCTCGGCGAGCGCCGCCTCCAGCGCTGCACCGGCGGCTGGCGCCGCGGGCGCTGTCGCTTCGGGCGGCGCGGGCTCCTCGAGGGTGGCGGGCGCTTCAGCCACCACGGGCTCCTCGGCTGCATCCGGACCTCCCTCGGCGGGCTCTGTCTGCGGCGCCTCGGCCGTGGCGGTCGGGGTGTGCTCGGGAGCTGGGGTGTCCGTGGAGTCCGCCGTGTCCCCCTCGGCGGGCATGGCGGCACCAGACTGACCTGGCGCCTGTCGAGGCGCGCGCACGTCGGGGGTGACGACGTGCGGTGCCCCTCCGAGGTCTCCGAAGCGACCCGCGCTGTCCCGCGTCGCCAAGTGGTACACGGTGAACACGACGACGGCGGCCGCCGTGAGCAACCCGAGGTAGCGCCACACCACGTCGGACCCCGAAGTGAGGGGCACGCTCGGGACGTCGTCGTCCGGCTGCGCAACGGCGGGCCTGGTCCGCGGACCTTCGGAGGCGCGCGTGGACTCGTAGCTCTCCGCGACGAAGAACTCGTCGGAGAAGTCGCTGGGGTCGTGCGGCGCGTCGTCGTGCAGTCCGGGGCGGTCGGGCACGTTGTCCGCCTTGGCTGCTGGAGCTGGCTCCGTGGCCACCGCGTTGGTCGGCCCCGCTTCAACGCTCGTGGCCTTGGCGACCGCGGCCGTGTCTTCGGCCGGGGGCACGGGTACGCCGACCGCAACGGGCGCCCCGGCGTCGCTGGGGCGCGTGTGGGGGCCGCTCTCACTCTCGCCAGCGCGCGCTTCTCGAGGGCCCTGGTCGGCGGGGTCGGGCTGAGGCGGTGGAACCGCAGGTTCGTCCTGCGCTTCTTGTTCTTCCTGCTCTTCTTGTTCTTCCTGCTCTTCCCGCGGAGCCTCCACGAGCGCCAACGCAGCCCCGCCCTTCTGTGGGAAGCGGATGACGTTGCCGGGGAGCGGCTCTGCACGACCCACCTTGCTGTCCCGGGCATCGTCCGCGAGCCCGCTGGTGTGTAGCGGCTCGCCGCGGTCGGGGTTGGCCGGCGCCGGCCGAGGAGCGTCTTCCAACGAACGGTCGAGGGTCTCGGCCTCGTGCTCGTCCACCACGGACGCATCCCTCGAGGGCTCGCCCGTGGCAGCTCCCGCCTCCGACCCCGTCGCCGTCTCGGTCGGAGCAGCGCTCACGGCGCGGTCGATGTCCGTGTCATCGAGGGAAGGCTCCGACGCGCGCACACCATCGTCGCCATGGGGCCGCCCCTCGTCAGCGTCAGGGTCGGTGGACTCCCCCAACATGCCGATCGCCCTCTCCGCGTCGTCCCGCTCGAGCTGGGCCTGGGCGATGTCCCCCGCCGCGATCCCGGGAGACGTGTCGGAGCGCTCGCGTTGTGGACGCTCGCGCGGCGGGGGCGGCTCCGAGTCCGTGGCGCTCATGCCCGCCCTCGCAGCGGGGCCCTGGTTGGAGGACGGCGCCAGCTTGTCGCCGAAGTCCTCCGGGGCGAGCGGCGTCTCGCCGGACGACACCAACAGGTCCCCCGACTCGCCCGGGACCACCCCGGCCTCGGCCATGGCGGCGGCCTCTTCGTCCATCTCGTCGTGGTCGTCCGGCCCGGCCTCGGGCGGCATGGTGAGCGGGTTGGCGGTGATGAGCGACGTCCGCATGCCGCTGTCGACGATCAGCCCCTCGAAGTACAGCTTCGAGATGGCGGCGAGCGTCTCGAGGTCGTCCGCAGCCACCTCGTCCACCACATCCATCAGCGAGCGGACGCCGTCGAAGTATTTGAGGACATCGTTGATCTCGTCCGGGATCTCGGCGAGGCGCTCACGCAACTCGGTCTCGTCGATCTCGAACACCGCGTCCAACGGCGGGAGCTGCTCGAGCAGACGGCCCCACTCGTCGAGGCGCCGCATGCCCTCCATGAGCAGCCCCTGCGTGCTCATGGAGATGGTCTCCTCGTCGATCCGAACCGGGCGGAACTCGAGCTCGAAGGTACCCTCGTTCCACACGAGCGAGCGATAGAGCGCCCACTCGCCACGAAGCTTGCCGAGCTCGGCGTGCTTGAGACCGCCGACGTCGAAGAAAATGGAGCCGCGCTGACCGCTGGGCGACGTGAGGTGGAGCACGCCGCTCTTGCGGCTGATGTCGATGGTCTGCAGCAAGTCCACCAGACCCATGTCGGCGAGAGAGCCGCTGAAGCGAGTCTTGGTCTCCACGCTCTTGCGCTCGAGCCCGACGCGCTGTCGCCGCTGCAGCTCGAGGTTCACCCGGGTGATGATCTCTTTGATGTAGATGGGCTTGGTGAGGTAGTCCTCGACACCCAGCTCGAGCCCCTTGACCTTGCTCTCCACCGACCCGTCGCTCGACAAGAACATGAAGGGGATGTCCTTGGAGTCGTCCGCGGCGCGCAGCCTCTCCACCAGCTGGAACCCGTCCACCTCGGGCAAGCGCGTGTCGCTGATGATCATGTCGGGCCGACTGAGCCCGATCATCTCGATGGCGGTGAGCGCGTCGACGCATGTCGTGACGCTGTAGCCGGCCTTGCGCAGGCTGACCTCCAGCACACGGAGGCTGCGCTGATCGGCATCGACGAGGAGGAGGTTTTGCTTGGCCACAGGCGGTAGGAGTCCTTGCTCGTTGGCCATTGTAAGGGCCCACGCACGACACGTCGACCACGTTCTGGGTCACCACACGACGCGCAATTCCGTATGCGCCGCGCCCCGTGTCGACCCTCGTGGGGGCCACGCACGTGCCGTCGTCCTTGACGGGCTTCGAGCGGGTCGCATATCGTCCAGCGCATCATGCACACCGTGTCCTCGTCCAGTCTTCGTCGCCCGCTCAAGAGGCGGCTCACCCGCTCGTTCGGGACGCTGCTGCTCGGTGCCGCCGCTGCGCTCGGGACGGCCGCCTGTGGCGACGACACGGGCGAGCTCGAGATCCTCCGCGTGGACCCGCAGGCAGGCGCCATCCAGGGCCAGCAACGCGTGACCATTCAGGGACGCAACTTCCGCCCGGACATCGGCTACACGGTGTACTTCGGCGCGCAGCGAGCCACGAAGGTCAGCCTGATCGACCCCAGCACACTGCAGGTAGAGACGCCGTCGGTGCCGGAGCCCGTCGAGGTGGACATCGTGGTGCGCGCCGACGACGGCCCCGCGTTCCGGATCGCGCACGGCTACAACTACGTGGACCAGAGCGGAAACGTCATGGAGCAGGTAGGCTCTGGCCCCGCCCGCCAAGAGGGTGAGAGCAACCTCGCCTACTGAGGGGTCGCTCCTCGACCGAACATGCCCGGGACGGCGCAGGGAGCGAGGATGGCGGCGGCATGCCCAACACGGGGCCCGCAGCTCCCCCGCAGGCTCCCGCGTCGGCCCCGCGCCTACTGTCCGATGACCGGGGTCTGTCCTGCGAGGGCCTGAAGGAGGAAACGCCCGGTGTCCGTGCGCCCCTCCGCCGTCTGCGACGAGACGAAGTGACCGTCCACGGGCGGGGTCGGCTGGTACTGCCGGTGACCGATGGTCACCATCTCGCCGCTGACCATCCGATTCGCGCTCAGCGGCGCGTCGACCTGGTTCACCCCGAACATGACCAGCGTGGGGTTGACCGACACGATCCCACCAGCGACGGCGTAAGCCTGCATGGTGGCCTCGGGGCTGTAGGTATCCCCGAGCCCGTAGGTCATGAAGACGTTCGTCCCCACCTGACCAACGTGAGGGTTGCGCGAGAGACGCCGCGCGACGTTCACCGGGTCCGCCACATCGAAGAACATCTGGAACAGCGCGAGCGCTGGATGCATGTCGCCAGTCGGCAGCGAACCGTCTGGGTTGATGTCCCGCAGCGCGAGGGGCAGCAGACTGCGGATGTCGACGGGCTGCGTCTTGTTCAACAAGGACTGCGTGAGATCGCCACCCACGCCGCTCAGGACGACGTGACGCGCGAGGGGCTCGTCGGAGAGCATCATCGCCGCGTGCGTCGCGCCCTGCGAGTGCATGAGCATCGCGGTGTGGGCGATGTCGAACGAGAAGCCCTCGGGGATGGGGGAGTCGCTCATGGCGACCGAGCCCTGCTCGAGGAAGTAGAGCACGCTCATGAGGTCCGCAGCGCCCTGTAGGACGTTGTCGCGCGCCGCACGCGGGTTGATGAAGTTGAAGAACAGCGTCTCGGGCCCTTCGGAGGTGGCGCCCCGCCGCGACCCGTGCATCGGGAGGTCTATCGAGATGGTGGCGGCCCGCACCGTGGCCGCACCCGAGACCGCGTCCGCGACGTCGCCTGCGCGCCCCCCGTCGATGGCGTCGCGGAACGACCCGCCCGTCCCGTGCCCCGTGAACAGCACGGGCCAACCCTCGACCGGCATGGTGGCGTTCTTGGGGATCGTGATGGCGACGCAGACGTCTTCCGTCCGGGCGATGACGGGGGCGCCTGCGTCGTAGGCGATGGCTCCACCGTCGGCCGGCGTGCTGTAGGGGGGCGTGCCCGCCTGGAAGATGGGCAGCGCGATGCGGCCGTGGATCTCGTAGAAGTCGGGGTCTGCGGCCCCGCAGGCACCGCGGCCAGTGGCGGCGTCGAGGCAGGGTGAGGTCACACCCGTGTCGCACAAGGTGAGGTCGCTGAGCGTGGGCACGTTGCCTGCGCGGATGGTCTCCCGGAAAGCAGTCATCTCGGGCTCGCGCTGTGTGGTGAAGACCGTCGCGTTGAGCACGTCGGCGGTGTCGAGCTCCGCGTCGGTGGCGAGGAACGCCCGCAGCGGCGCATAGGCATCCCAAGCGGGCCCGAGGATGACGTCGGCTGGGCGCGTATCGCCGAGCAGCGCGTCGAGATCCGGCGAGCGCGCGAAGGTGCCTCCAATGCTCTCGGCGGGCAGCAGCGAGGTGTCGAGCACGACGGCGTAGGTGGTGCCAGGGAGCAACGGCTGGCCATGCAGCGTGCGCAGGCCGAGCCAATCCTCGCAGATGTACTTGCTGATCGGACCGAACGTGTTGAGCCAGGAGGCGAGGTGGCGCGTCCCGTACTCGGGCGAGTCCGGGTCGACGTTGACGAAGTGGATGGCTCCCCCCGACGTCTCCCAGTCATAGCCCCGCGAGAAGCGGAAGAAGACCACGGGGTTCAGGCTGAAGCCGTCCAGGTCCGTCTCCGAGGCTCGGAGGTATCGGTCGATGGCGTCGATGTCGAGCGCCGTCGCTGGCGTGGGGTGCGTCGACAGGTCGAGCCCCGTCGCCGTGCGGCGGACGTCGTTCGGGAACGGTAGGCGATAGAAGTCACCGTCGAGCTCGGAGCCCGTGGGCACGTCGAAGAAGGCGCGTGGCGCGCCGTTGTCCTCGGGGCACGTCACGCCTGCCCACGCCCCCACCGTCGGCGGCGGGGGCGGCGAGTTGGCGGGCAGGGGCGGCGAGCTGACGCACAGCGGCGACGGCGAGGCCGGAGCGCAGGTGAGCCCCGCGAGGCACGCCGTGGCGGACGTACACTCGTCGGCGATGTCGAGCGTCCCCGCCTGCTGACAGGTGGCGCTCAGCCCTTGGAGATAGCAGACGAGCCCTGACTGGCACTCGTGCGAACCCGCGCACAGGTCGCCGACTTCACCGGTCCCCTCGGCCGCGCAGCGCCTGAACGCATCGCAGCGGAGCCCCTCGCCGCAGTTCAGATCCAGCTGGCAGATGGACCCTAGCTCGCCACCGGTAGTCGGTGCGCACAGACCCTCCGAGGAGCACACGAGCCCCGCGCGACACTGCGAGGGACGCTCACATGGGTCTCCCACCCCGCCCACCACGGTCATCGACGTGTCATCACCGCCACAGCCCACCCCCACCAGGGACAGGGCCAACCCAAGCCATATGCGACGCATTTCCGCACTATAGCGCCCCAGCTGTACGAAATGCGAGCGAGCCGAGGCCAGCGCTCGCAGCGGGAGCGGGTGCTGCGCGACGAACGCCGCGACGAGCAGCGCTCGATCGCGGGCCAAGACGGCGGCGTCTGCGCGGGGACGAGGGCGTGGAGCCCCGCGCGTCCCGCGACGCGTGTCGGCGCGGCCAAGGAAGTTGCATGGGGGCGGGTCGTCGGGGTTAGACTGAGAGTGAAGATCCACAGGCCCCGCCTCGTCCGAGGCACGCGGCGCTCCTGCGGTCCCCGCGGAACGCCCCTTGGACCTACTGCACATTGGAGTTCCCATGAGTCGAGCGCATCCCAACGCCCTCGCCCAAGCGGTCGTGAGCCTCTCGCTGACCGCCCTCTTCCTCCCCGCCATGGTGTCCGCTCAGACACCTGCGGAGATCGACGCCACTGCGCAACGCCTCAGCCAAGAGGTGCCGTGCGTTCGGACGCAGAACGAGCGCCTGGCCAGCACGCTGCGCCTGCTCGAGGAGGCCGAGCGCCAAGCCCGCTCGGCCTCCGGCGACGCGGCCCGACGTGACGCGGTGCACAGCGCGGAAGCCCTCGAGCTGCGCTTGGGTGTCATCGTGGGGGAGCTGCGCGCGTGCCTCGTCAGCGGTGCATCGCAGGGAGCCAGTGGGGCGGCCAGCACGCACACGGGGACGCTCTCGGCGACGGGCGCCACCGCGACCGGCAGCGGCACGGGATACGTACCCCCACCCCCACACGTCGTCGTCCGACACGATGGTGACGGAACCCCCCACCCAGCGGAGTCCCCCAACCCCGCGACCGAGGTGTTGGACAGCGGCCGCGCGCTGCCTGGGCAGCTCTACCTGGTGCAGGCCGAGCGCGTGGACGGCCTCGGCCGCGCCGACAACGCCGATGTGCGGCAAGCGGTGGATCGCGTCGCCCCACACATCTCCCACTGCTACGAGCAGCTCGTCAGCCACAGCGCACACCAGCGGGGCCGGGTCTACCTCACGTTCACGGTCACGCCGGAGGGGCGCGTGCGCGACATCCGCCTCGAGAACTTCACCATCTTCGACCGCACGTTCCAGCGCTGCGTAGGCGCCGCCGCGGGTCACCTGCGGGTGACGCACCCTGCCATCGGCGGCTCGGCACGCTACAGCTTCCACCTGCGCTTCGGGCCCCCCGTGGACCGCGGCACGCCCGAAGTCGACTGACCACCACGAGGGCCGGAGGTCAGTCGGACTTGCGGTACGCGTTCAACGCCTCGGCCTCGTCGTACGCGTGCTGGAAGCCCGTGGCCTTCTTGAACGCGGCGCTGTCGATGACGATGGGGAACTTGAGATGATCGACCGCGCCAGGGGGCAGGCGCGGCAGGCCGAAGCGCCCGAGCGTGAGGTTCATGAGCGCCTCGGGCACTGGGACGTTCTGGCGGCCCGCGTCGCGCACGACGTCGCTGAGCAGCATGGGCGGTGGACCGGAGACGTTGAACACGCCTCGTAGGTTCTTGTCGAGCGCCGCCACGATGGCGTCGGCGGCGTCGTTCTCGTGCATGAAGTGGAACAAGGGGTCGAACCCCAACACGGTGGGCACGCGCGGCCCACGGATGAAGTTCGCCAGCGTGCCGTGCTTGCTCCCGCCGAGGGTGTAACAGAGGCGCAGGACGCACGTGTCGACACCCGGGTAGCGCCACAGCGCGCTGCCGGCGTAGAGATCGGCCGCCACCAAATCCGCCAGCTCGGGGAAGCTGTTGAGCGCCATCGGCGGCTCGTCCTCGGTGTGGTAGAGGGGGGAGTCCGCAGCGGCGCCATAGTACGTATGCCGCCCGACGAAGAGCATCTGCTTGACCTCGTAGCGGTTGCAGTTCTCCACGATGGCGCGCGTGCCCTGTAGGTTGATGCGGTAGCGGTCGGGGCTCTTGTGGGTGAGGTGCGTGACCGTCGCCATGTGAATCACGGCGTCTGGCTTCTCCGTACGGAAGACGTCCTCCGCGGGCCGCTTTCGAATGTCCACCTGGAACATCTGCACGCGCTCGGGTGCGCCGGCCCAAGGGCGCCTGTCCACCCCCAGCACCGTGTGCCCAGCAGCGTCCAGCCGCTTGCCCACCAGTCGCCCGAGCTTGCCGCTGATGCCCGTGATCAAGACTTTCATCGAAGCTCCAACTCCTCTTCCGAAAGGGTGCCAGCCCGCAGCGCGCGCGCCTGCTCGATGAGCCAGGCGATGCGCGCCCGCACCTGCTCGACGTAGCCGTGGACGACCTCGTCCGCCTCGCTCCCATCGCCCTCGAAGAGCAGCGGCTCGCTATAGAGCACCTGCAGCGTCACGGGCTTGGGGATGGGAACGATGTACGGGGTGACGGGGATGTACGGGACGCCCATCAGCTGGCCGAGCTTGTAGAGGTTCATGACGGTGGGGATGGCCTCCCCGCCGCCCACGAACGCGAGCGGAACGATCGGCGTGTTGGTCTTGAGCGCCAGTCGCATGAAGCCGGTGCCGAAGCGGACCAGGCTGTCGGCGTCGCGGGCGAGCTTGGCCGTGCCGCGGGCGCCTTCGGGGAACACCATGAGCAATCGCTCGTCCCTCAGCAAGCGGTCTGCGTGCTCGGGCAGCCCCGTGAACTGCCCGAGGCGGCTGGCGAGCTGCGACGCCCCCGGCACCTTGTTGATGAACTTCTCGGCCATGCCTTGCGCCAGCCGCGGGGGGTCGAGCTCGAAGAAGCACGACGCGATGACCATCAGCGCGTCGAGCGCGACGCCCCCGGAGTGATTGCCGATGAGCATGGCGCGGCCAGACAGCGGGATGTGCTCGGCCCCATGGACGTGCACGTCGAAGTAGCGGCGGTATGCCCACGACAGGGCCGTGAAGAAGCGCGCCAGCTCGGCCTTGTCCACGCCATACGCGTCGATGCCGTGGTGACTGAACCCGAGCTCGAGCCGGTCCACGTCGGCGCGGACCTTGTCGTCGACCGGGAGCGCGCTGGTGAAGAGGCTCGGCACCAGCGTTCAGCCCAGGGCGCGCTCGACGGCGGCGACGAGCTCGGGGTCTTCAGGGGTGGTGGTGGGGGCGAAGCGCGCGACGACGGCGCCCTGACGGTCCACGACGAACTTGGTGAAGTTCCAACGGATGTCGCCGGGGCCCTCGGGCCCGACGTTCGCCTCGCTGAGCCAGGCGTACACGGGGTGGCGCCGCTCTCCATTGACCTCGATCTTCGCCATCATCGGGAAGGTCACGCCGTACTCGGTGGAGCAGAAGGTCGCGATGGCCTCGGCGTCGCCCGGCTCCTGTGCGCCGAACTGGTTGCAGGGGAACCCGATGACGCTGAGGCCGCGCGCGGCGTAGCGTCGCTGCAGCGCTTCCAGCCCCGCGTAGTGGGGCGTGAGCCCGCAAGCGGACGCCACGTTCACCACGAGCGTGGCCTTGCCTGCAAAGTCAGCCAACGAGACGGTCTCGCCGCCGAGGCTCAGGGTGGAGAAGTCGTGCAGTGACGCCATGCGCGAGGTGTACCACTCCCACGCGCTCCTGTCCTTCGCGTCGATGGGGGGCGCGTGGGCGGCGTTCAGTTCCCGCGCACCACCTGCTTCGCGCCGCGCGCCGTTAGCCAGTCGGCTGCACGTCCGACCAGGTCCCCGAGGAGCACGACGTCGTCGCCCTCCACCGTCGCGCCGCAGCCCAGCGCGCGCTTGAGGTCGCCAGCCCAGCGGGGAAGCTCGTCCGGAGGCAGCCCACGCACGCGGGTGACCGTCTTGCCGCCGCGGCCCTTCTTCTCGCGCTGCAGCACCAGCTTTCCGAGCCCTGGCGCGGGGCGAGCGCTCTCGGGCACTCCGTCGTCGGCAGTCTCGCTCCGCTCGATCGCGGAGGGTGGCCCCTTCGGGAGCTCTGCGCGCAGACTCCCGAGCGCTCCGAAGGGGCTGTGGAATGACGCCGAGGCAGGGGTCGGGACAGGAGCCGGGAGGGGCTTGGGCGAGCGCTTGGACACGCGGCAGCGTAGTTCGACGCACCGTCGGACGCGAGCCGAGCACCCAGCGTTTGACCCGCTTCCCGGTCGCAGCCCATCATCGCCGCGATGCGCGCTCCCCTCCCCCGCTGGGTCGCAACGTTGGCGGCCGGCACCGTGCCGCTCGCCGTGTTCGTGGGCACGAGCTCGGGCGTGGCGCACTGGCTCGACACGGGAGAGTTCGTCGGCGTCGCGTCGGACCTGGGCATCTCGCACCCACCCGGTCACCCGCTCGCGGGGATCGCCCTGGGCCTCGCGCGCTTGCTGCCTTTCGGACCGCTCGCATACCGGGTCGCCCTGACCTGCGCTCTGTGCGGTGCGCTGGCCGCAGCGTCCATGCAGCGCGCCGCGCGCCACGTGCTGGACACCCTCGGGCTGCAACGCACGACGTCGGACCTCCTCGCGCTCGCGGCCGCCCTCTACACGTCGCTCACCTACGCGTGGTGGTTCCAGTGCGTGCGACCCGAGGTGTACGCGCTCGAGGCCGCGCTCTCGGCGGTGATCCTGGAGCGCGCCGTGTTCGTGGAGTCGCGTTTTCCCCTGCGCGACACGGCGGCGCTGCGTGTCGGCGCCGTGGCCCTGGGGCTCGCCCTGGCCAACCACCACTTCCTCGCGCTGCTCCTGTTGCCTGCGATGGCACCCAGCCTGGCGCGCGTCTACGCCGACCGGGGCCCGCGGCCGCTGCTCCACGCGGCCGGCCTCACGTTCGGCGGGCTGCTCGTCTACGTCTACCTCCCGCTGCGCGCCGCGCGGCGGCCGCTGCTCGCGCTGGGCGACCCCACGTCCCTCGGTCGCTTCTACTGGGTGGTGTCGGCCGAGACCTTCCAGGGCAATCAGGGCGATGGGGTTCCGCTCCCGCTCGGCGAGCGCTTCGCCGACGTCGTGCTGCAGCTCCTCATGGACCTTCACCCCGTCGGGCTGTGCGCGGCGATGCTGGGGCTGTACGTCCTGCTGCGCTACGACAAGACGCGTCGTCTCGGGGTGCTCTTGGCGCTCGTCACGTTCGTGTTCGTGAGCGGTCGTGCGTGGCTCGGCTTCGTGCGCAGCAACCCCGACGCGCTGGGCTATCTCCTGCCCGCCTTCATGGCCCTCGGCATCCTCGCCTCCGCGGGGGTCGGAGTGGTGGTCGGTGTCTTGGAGCAACGCTTCCCCCGCCCGGCCGTGGTCTTGTGCGCGCTGCTGGCGGCGGGCTCCCTCGTGCAGATCGCGCGGCACGCCGAGGACGCGTCGCTCGCCCGGTACGTCGTCGCCGATCGCTTCGACGACGCGCTGGTGCGCGAGCTCCCGACCGGCGCCGTGGTGCTCCTCTATGCTCCCCAGACGGTCTTCCGCGTGCTGGGCAGCACAGGCGAGGAGCGTCTGCGTCCCGACGTCACGTTCGTCCCCATGCCGCTCCTGCACTACCCAGGGTTGCCCGCTCGCATCCTCGAAGAGGCCCCCGAGCTGCGCCCCGTGTTCGCGGGGATCGAGCTGACCGGCGACCTCCGCGAGCCGGATCTTCAGTCACTCGCCGCCGAGCGCCCTCTGTTCGTCGAGCTCGACGTGCGACTGCCGCGCGGGCTGTACGAGACGCTGGCGCCAGAGGGCCTCTACGCTCGGGTACTCCCCGGCGGCGCCACCGACACCGACATCCGCGAGGGGCGTGAGGCGCAGGAGGCGACGTGGGCACGCTTGCTGGCCGAGGCTGGCCCGGAGCCGGACCACGACACGCGCGCCCAGATCATCTACCGACGCTTCCATGACGCCATGTTCCTCGCTGCCGTAGGCGACCGCGAGGGTGCGCGGGTCGCGATCGAGCACGTGCTACGGCTCGCCCCCGAGGAGCGCGTCGCCCGCGCGCTGGCTGCGGTGTTGGCGACGCCAGACGAGCGGGGTCCCGTGGACGGCGAGCTGATCGAGGCGCTGTTCCAGCACATGGGTTCTGGGGTCACGCGCCCCACCGTCTCGGCCCACTGAGCGCGCCTATTCGTTGAACTGAAAGATGACCTCGCCGGGACGCACCATGCCCAGCTCGTCGCGTGCGATGCGCTCGATGGCAAAGGGGTCCGTGCGCAGCGCCTGCACCTCTCGCTGCAGGTCGCGCACTTCTCGACGCATGCGCTCGTTCTGCGCGTCGAGGTCCACCTGTTCTGCCTGGAGGGCGCGGTAGCGCGGCAGGCCCTCTTCCGCCAGGATGCGCGCTGGGACCGCGATGATTGCGCTGACGAGCATGATGAACGGCAAGAGCCAGGTCAGGCTCTGGCGCAGGTCGAGCACCACGTCCACCGGGGCGCCGTCCGCGGCGTGCTCGGTGGTGTCTCGGGGACCGCGCCGACCCCTCGATGGCGCAGGGTCGGGGTCCGTCGCCAGCGCGTCGTCCGTGGCGCGCACACGAGGACGCCTGCGCCCCCGCGTCCCTCGCTCGCTGTCGTCGCCCCGAGCACGTCGGCCGAGGCGGTCCGCGGAGCCCTCCGACAGACCCTGCTCCGAGTCGAGCGCGCCCTCGGACTCGAGGGACGAGAGTTCTTCCTCCACATCCTCGTCGCAAGACGCGAGGGCGGTTTCGTCGTGCGGCGTGCGCATCCGGGCGAGTGTGCCCGCCGGGGCCCGAAAGGCCAGTTTTCGTCAGCCGTTCGCGGCGCCGCGGTGAGCCTGCTATGTCCCCGCTCATGAGCGAGACGGACGAAGACGAGCGCCACCGTGGTCGCGAGGCCACCTCGCCCTACCCGGTGAGCCGCCTGGCTCCCGCGTTCCGCATGGACGACCTGGCGACGCGCGTCGCGGCCGCGAGCGAGGTCGTCAGCGCCGTCACCACACGCCGCCTCGAGCTGATCGCCGAGCAGATGCGCGCGTTGCGGACGCAGGCTGAGGCCGTGCTGCGCGACGCGGAGCGCGATCTGCAGCTGAACCACGCGCGCTGCTCGTTCCGGCGCAAACCCGGTCAGACCTACCACTTGTACCGGGATGCGAGTGGCCCCTTCTTCTCGATGCTCTCGCCGGCCGAATGGGGCGAGCGCGCGCCGGGCGACTTCGAGGGCTCGTTCCGCCTGGAGGCCGACGCGTCCTGGACACCTGCCGAGGAGATCGCCGCGCGCGACGCGCGTCGGGCCGAGATCCTTCCCCTGCTCCCGTGCTGACACACGAGACGAGGCCCGCCGCGGGAAGCCTCATTGGCGACCCCAGCGGCAGAGCCCCTCGACCACCTCGCCGAAGCTCGACCTACTGGGACCTCCACACACCGCGCGGCCCAGCGGCCCCGGCGGGGGCGGAAGTTCGGCGGCCGCCGCTTTCTTGCCACGAGTAGGCGCGGCGACGTACCACCGGCACCTGATGTCGAGCATGGTGACGGCAGCGCTCTCCCTCCGGCGCACGGTCCGTGCCAGCGCTGTGTTGCTCACGGCGCTCGCACTCGGCACCGTGGTGTGGCTCGGCGCGTTCCAGGGCGGACCCTCCTCGTTGGGGCTCGAGCACGCCGCCGCGGGGTTGCTCTGGCTCGCGCTGTTCGGACAGCGCGTGGCGCTGCGCGCACAAGCCATCGAGAGCGAGACACGCGGCGCGCACCTGGACCTCGAACTGGGCGTGCTGCTGCTGGTCGCGAGCCACGCGTTGGTGCAGCTCACGGGGGGTCTCGAGGGTCCCCTCTACCCGCTCGTCTACGTCGTCGTCGCCTTCCTCGCCTCGTTCGCGCGGAAGCCCGTGGGGCACGTGCTGGTGCTGCTGGCGCTGTGCGTGGAGGCGCCGCTCTGGTTCATGACCGAGTCGCACGAGAGCGCGCGCCCGTTCGTGCTGCACGCCGTGTTCATCGTGTTCTTCGGGGTGCTGAACATGATGTTCACACGCGCCGAGATCGCCCGTGTGCGCAAGCGCAGCATCAAGGCGCTGGACGAGGACAAGGCCAAGGCGCGCGAGGAGTCGCGCATGTTCCGCTTGGTGGCGCCTGCCAGCGGCCGCGCGCACGATGAGGACCGCTTGTTCCAAAGCTCCGTGGAGGAAGTGCACCACGCGCTCTACCACGTGCTGCACCTGCTCCACCGCAGCCTGGACCTGCACACGTGCGTGCTGCTGATGTTGGACGAGCGCGGTGAGCGCCTGCGCATCGTGGAGCTGGTGACCAACGCGGACGAGATCGCGGAGGGACCGTTCGCCGCGGGTGAGGGCGCCTTGGGCGCGGTCGTGCGCCGCCAGATCACCACCAACCTCGAGCACATCCGGCCCAACTACAAGGGCCTGCCCTACTACGCCGACGGAGCGCCCATCCAGGCCTTCATCGGTGTGCCCGTGCGCGAGGGGGACCAAGTGCGCGGCGTCCTGTGTGGCGACCGCCTGGCCGACCGCCCCTTCACGGCGCGCGAAGAAGAGGTCTTCGAGAGCGCCATCCGGCAGGTGCTGCGCGCGCTCGAGAACGAGCGGGTGTTCGTGCAGCTCGAGCGGGGCAAGCGCGAGCAGAGCATCCTGTTCAACGCCTCCCAGATGCTCGGGGCCGCGCTCAACGAGGCCGCCGTGATCGACGCGGGGCTCGAGGCGTCGCAGCAGATCGCGCCGTTCGACTTCGGCGCCATCACCCTCTACGACCCCGACAACAAGCGCCACACGGTGCGCAAGGCTGTCGGGCTACACGCCGACGAGTTCCAGAGCCTGAGCTTTCGCGACAACAACTCGCTCACGGCGATGGCGGTCAAGAACCACCACTACCTGCCGTACCGGGGTGACTTCGACCCTCGCCAGCAGACGGTCTACACCAAGCGCGAGAACCTGCGCGGGATGGACTCGCTCTTGATCCTGCCGCTCATCGTGCGCGAGGACGCCATCGGCACGCTCGCGCTCGCGGCGCGGCGTCGTGATGCGTTCGGTGACGCGGTGCGCCCCGCGCTGCAGGTGCTGGCGAACCAGCTGGCTGTGTCGCTCAGCAACGCGAAGGCCGTCGCGCGCCTCGAGGAGATGGCCACCACGGACGGCCTCACGGGCTGCCTCAACAAGCGCGCGTTCTTGGACGAGCTCGAGCGGCGCGTGCGCTCGGCCGAGCGCTTCGGCCGCAAGCTGTCGCTGATCGTCACGGACATCGACCACTTCAAGAGCGTCAACGACACCTACGGACACGCGACGGGCGACGTCGTGATCCGCGAGCTCGGCCAGATCCTGATGCGCGTCAAGCGCGAGACCGACCTGGTCGCGCGCTTTGGCGGCGAGGAGTTCTGCGTGCTGTGCGAGGAGACCGACACCGACGGCGCCATCTTGCTGGCCGAGCGCGTGCGCGAGGAGCTGGGCGAGACGGTGTTCCAGACCGAGAACGGCAAGCTGCAGGTGCGCGCCTCGCTCGGGGTCGCGACCTTCCCGACCCACGCCAAGACCCCCGAGGGCCTCTTCGACGTCACCGACAAAGCCCTCTACGCGGCAAAGCACGGTGGCCGCAACCAGGTGGTCGCCGCGTAGTTGCTCCGCTCAGGGTGCGGCGGCGGCAGCGCCCGAGTTCATCATGGCTTCGAGGCGCGCGCGGACGGCCGGCTCCAGCCGCTCGCTCGCCTGCTGGCAGGCCTCCTGGTGCTCCATTGCGTAGCTCACGACCAAGCACTGCTGGACTTCCTGCGGCATGACCCGGCAGACCTCGAGGAACGCATCGCGCTGCGGTAGGGGGTTGGTCGGCTGGTCCGGCATGGCCCGCGCGAGCTCGGCGAGCATGGCCTGCAAGCCTCGGTAGGAGACCCCGCACAGATCCTCGCCGTTGACCGGAACGGCAGCAGCCGCAGCGATGGCCCCTTCGATGGCGGCGCCCACCTCCTCCATGGTGTGCTGGGCTTGTGCGGGAGGTTCACCCGTGGGCGCCAAAGGGGTATCCGGGGCTGCTGCCGGGGCGCTGGGAGCCACAGCCTGCGCAGGCGCAGGCTCCGTGCCTTCCGCGACCGGGGGAGGCGTCTCGGGGACGACCGGTTCTTCGGGCGCAGGCGATGGCGTCGCGGGCGTGGCGCTGGGCGCGACGCGCGGTGTGTCGTCGGTAGCGCAGGCCCCGACCGAGCAACCGAGCAGGGCGACCAGAACGGCGATGCGTGTTCTCATGCCGCTTGGTATCAGCCCGGTTCAGAAGAGGCCACCATTCTCTGACGGGGGCGGCCCCCACGACCGCCCCAGCCGAGGTAGTCAAGCCACGTAGGGGCTCGAGATGTAGCTCTCGAGCTCGTGCAGCTCGTGCGCCAGGTCCGCGTGCAGCGCCTTGTTCACGTCGCCGATGGAGAGCATCCCATGCAGCTTGCCCGCGGCGACGATGGGTACGTGACGACAGCGGCGCTGCGTCATCGCCTCCATGGCGGCCGAGAGCGGCTGGTCGGGCGTCATCGTGAACAGCTCGCGCGTCATCACGTCCCGCACCCTTGTGGTGTCCGGATCGCGACGCGGCGCGACGATGCGCGTGAGCACGTCTCGCTCGGTGAAGATGCCCACCCAGGCGCCTGCCTCGCAGACCACGACCGACCCGATGTGGTGTTGGTTCATGACCGTGATGGCGTCCATCACGGTCGCGTCGACGTCGATGGTGTGGACCTGATGCCCCTTCTTTTCGAGCACCTCGCGTATGGTTCTTGTCATGCTTGCCCCCGTTTCCTCCGAGAGCGACGAGATGTGCATCGCCGCTTCGGAAGTGATAAACGTATCACTATATCCACGGGCACGAAAGGGCCTCACCTTGCATTAGACACCCATCGATACGGAGCCTCGGCATGGCACAGATGAAGTCACCAAAGTGGGCGGCACGTGACGATTCGCACGTGGACCTGGGAGGGAGCGCGCTGCTCTTCGGACGCGAGGGAGATCCGGTGGGCGAATACGCGGTCCGAGACCTGACGTCGCGCGGGGCGCTGCTGCGGGGACAGCCGTGGGCCAAGGGGGCGCCGCGTCGCGTGCACGTCCAGCTGGCGTTGCCCTCGCGCAGCGAGCCCCTGGAGGCCTGGGGACACGTGTGCCACTTCGTCGACGCGGGCGCGGGTGCTGCGGAGATGGAGCTGCGCTTCCACGGGCTGAGCGCCGACGACGAAGACCGCATCGAGGAGGCCATCCTGGCCGAGTGGGCACGCGTCCGCGACGCGTGAGCGCGGCGACCATGACAGCGACCGGCGCGCGACCGGGGCAGCGTCCGGCATACGGTGCGTCGAGGGTGCACCGCGCGTCGAGGGTGCACCGCGCGTCGAGGGTGCGCGGCGCGTCGAGGGTGCGCGGCGCGTCGAGGGTGCGCGGCGCGTCGAATCAACGCGCGCCCGCGACCCAGTCGAGCACGCGCGCGAGCTCCTCCGGCGGCAGGGGCGCAGACGGCGGCATGGGGCGCTCGTGCTGACGACGCACCCGGCGCTCGAGCTGCGTGGTGTCACCGTCGGTGGCCAGCCAGCCTTCGACCCGGAGGGTCCGCAGCGCCGTGTCTCCTTGCAGCAAGAACGCGTGACAGGCACCACAACGAGGGGCGAGGACCGCCGACCGTAGTGACTCGAACGCGGCGAGGGCAGCGGGCTGATCCACGGGCGCCGAGGTGCCTGCCGCGAACCTGGCGTCGTCGCCCATCCCCGCGTACCGCTCGAGGGCGACGCGCAGCACCGTGCCGTTCTTGTCCTCCACGAGCCACACGCTGCCATCGCGCGCGACGCCGAGCTCGACCGGCGCACCCTTGGGGCCCAGCTCGCTCGCGTCCCAGCCGCCCACCAGCTCCCCGGTAGGCTCGGTCACCGTGGGCATCCCACGCGCGTCGACCGGGAACACCAGCAGGCGATGGCCCGTGGCGCGGTACCCGTGGAGCGACACGAGCAGCGTCCCACGGAGGCCGGGCAACGCCTGCTGGTCGTAGTACGCGAGGCCGAGCGGCGCGCCGTGCGGGGGCAGCAACAGCAGCGGTGCATGGTAGGCCGCGTGGCTGGCCGGGTCGCAGCCGAAGTCCGAGTGGGTCCACGACGGGTCGCGCCCCACGCGGTCGAAGCAGTACGGCCAGCCGTAGTGGGCACCCGAGACGATCACGTTGAGCTCCTCGTGAGGGCTGTCCGCCTCGCTGAAGTCGGAGCCGTTCTCGCCCTGCAAGATGGTCCCGCTGCGGTGCGCCACGAGCGCGACCGAGTTGCGCAGCCCGCGGGCCAGCACCTCGGGGGTGCTCGCGTAGCGTCCATCCCCGAGGTGACGATAGAGGACCAGCGCGGCCAGGTCGTCCGCTTCGTCTTCGCACCGGGCGCGGGGCAGCG
This sequence comes from Sandaracinaceae bacterium, assembly GCA_020633055.1. Classification (NCBI taxonomy): domain Bacteria; kingdom Pseudomonadati; phylum Myxococcota; order Polyangiales; family Sandaracinaceae; species Sandaracinaceae bacterium. The sequence goes on from JACKEJ010000005.1 coordinate 981,930, forward strand.
ACTCGAGGCAGCGGTCGGTGGACGAGCCGCGGTTGAGCACGATGTCGCCAGTCGGCGTGAAGACGAACGCGCTCATCGGGTGGTAGCGGATGCGGTCTTCGCGCCGCAGCTGTGTGGCGAGCCCCGTAATGACCGGCTCGCGCGGGACGCTGACGAGCGCCACGCGGCCGGGGGTCGCTTGTGCGTGCTCCGGGGTGTCCAGCGCGTGGTTGGCTGCGCTCGGATCGAAGCGGAACACCCCGTCCACTTCGCCTACGTAGATCTTCCCATCCGGCCCCACACGCCCTCCGTGCGGTCGGTTGAGACCGGTCATGACCAGCTGCGCGAGCGGCGCTGGGGATGCGCCTGCCTCGGCCACGGCAGCCAGCTTCAGGCGGAACACGCGGCCAGCGTGCTCACGCTGCGCGCCACCGTCGATGACCCAGAACACGTCGTCGCGCTGCGGGTCCTGCACGATGGAGCGGGGTCGAAAGCGCGGGCCCGCGGCGGTGATGGCGGGGTGCGCGGCCGTGGTCACCAGCCCCACGCACGTGCCGGGCAGCGTCGTGAGCGAGAGGCGCGGGTAACCGTCACAGTCGCGTCCGACGTCGGCCTGATAGGGCCCGACGGTCTCCACGCGTGACGGTGGTGCGGGCGCGAGCGACGGCCTCGCCGCAGCAGCCTCGGACGGTGGCCTCGGCTCGGTCCCGTCCGCGGCACCAGCCGCCCCGTGGCCAGGGCCTGACGGTCCGACGCCTGCGCCCGCCGGGGATGTCGGCGCATCGGGCTCGTCACCGCCACACGCGGCGGCACCGACGACGCAGATGACGCAACACACCTGCGCGACGATGCGCTTCCAGGCCGTCCGTCGCTCAACGGATGTGCAGGACACGCGGCTCCCCATCGGCGGTGAAGAGGAAGGGGTACTGCTGCTGGACCGTGCGCTGGTCACGGGTGAACCGCAGCCTCCGCAGCGCGCCGCGTAGGCACCGATCGACACGTGGGGCACCCGCGCTGCCCAGCAGCTCGAGCCGCAGTGCCCCCGACCGGAGGACGCGCACGCGAACGCCCGGCGCAGGTTCGGGCACCCTGAACGCAGGGTCGCGAGCCAGCTCCTGCTCGTAGCAGCCGCGGACGGCTCGGGTGATGCGCTGCATCTGCTCGAAGACCTCGCGCGGCACACCGGCGGCGTGGCCATGGCCAGGCACACTCAGCGAGACGCCCAGCACGAGCGCGATGGTCCCAATCGTCCACACCCGATGCTCTCGCCACATGGGACAAGGGTGCCGAACCGGAGCTGCCGCGTCGACCCCCGTGCGCCCGCCCTCGCGGGCCCGTCTTGCCACGCCCCGCGCCGCAGCCTACCTTGAATTAGCCTCATGAATTTGCCCGCACGAAAGCCCGATTGGTTGCGTGTCCGCCTCCCCGCGGGGGAGCAGCAGGCCCAGTTCAACGCGCTGCGGGACGAGATGCGCAAGCGCGACCTGCACACGGTCTGCGAGGAGGCTCGCTGCCCCAACATCTTCGAGTGCTGGGGGCAGGGCACGGCCACCATCATGATCCTGGGCGAGACGTGCACCCGCGGCTGTCGCTTCTGCGCCGTGAACACGGGCGACCCAGGCGGGCTGACCGACCCGCGCGAACCCGAGAACACGGCGCGCGCCCTCGAGGGCATGGGCCTCGCGTACGTCGTGATGACCATGGTGGACCGCGACGACCTGCTGGACGGAGGCGCGGCCCACGTGGCGAAGACCGTGCGGCGCATCAAGGAGCGCAGCCCCGACCTCCTGGTCGAGACCCTGGTGGGAGACTTCCAGGGGGTGCGGCGCGAGGTGGACACGCTCATCCGCGACGGACGCCCGGACGTGTTCGCGCACAACGTGGAGGTGGTCCCGCGCCTGCAGCGCACCATCCGCGACGTGCGCTGCTCGTGGGAACAGAGCGTGAACGTCCTGCGTTGGGCAAAAGAGGCCGGCGCGATCACCAAGACATCCCTCATGGTCGGCCTCGGAGAGACGGAAGACGAAATGCTCAGCGCCATGCAGGCTCTGCGCGAAGCCGACGTCGACGTGTTGACCATCGGGCAGTACCTGCGCCCCACCCCCAAGCACGCCGAGCTGCTGCGCTACGTGGAACCGGAAGAGTTCGACGCGTACGCGGAGGCCGGGCGCGCGATGGGCTTCCAATTCGTGGCCTCGGGTCCCTTGGTGCGGAGCAGCTACCGCGCCGCCGAGGCGTTCTTGCATGGAGTATTGAGAGGCGAGCCGACTGCCGTCGCCGACCGCTACGGTCGCAAGCGCAGCCTGCCGCTGGTGCGCGATCCCTGAACACCCCCACCACCGCGAAGGAGGTCCCCATGCCCCGAGCCCGCCACCTTGCAGCCGTCCCCGCCAACCAGCGCGCGACCGACGAGCAGGAACGTTCTTGGCTGCGGCGCAGGTCTCCATCGGGGCAGTCCGGGGAGCACCCCTCGCCCATCTCGCATGCGCTCAAGCTGCGCCTCTACCGCGGCATGCTGCTCAGCCGGCGCCTCGACGAGCGGCTCATGGCCCTGCAGCGGCAGGGGCGCGTGGGCTTCCACGTCGGGCACCGCGGGGAGGAGGCCGCCATCATCGGGGCCGCCGCGGCGCTGCGCGAACAGGACTGGCTGGTGCCCTGCTACCGCGAGTTCGGGGCGCTGCTGATGCGCGGCGCGCCGCTCTGCACCTACCTGGACCAGATGTTCGGCAACGCCGCCGACACAGGGCACGGGCGCCAGATGCCGGACCACTTCCACAGCCGAGCCCAGCGCTGCCTCTCCGTCAGCGCGCCGATCGGGACGCAGATCCCGCACGCCGTGGGTCTGGCCTACGCGGCCCGTCTGAAAGGCAGGGACGACGTCGCGTTGGTGTTCTTCGGCGACGGCGCCACGAGCAGCAACGACTTCCACGCTGCGCTCAACTTCGCGGGCGTGTGGGGCGCGCCGGTCGTGCTCGCCTGCCGCAACAACGGCTACGCCATCAGCCTGCCGTCCAGCCAGCAGACCGCGTCCAAGGGCTTCGCCTGCAAGGCGGCGGCGTACGGGGTGCGCGGTGTCGAGGTGGACGGAAACGACGTACTGGCCGTGTACGAGGCCACCCGAGACGCACGCGAGGCTGCGGCGCGCGGCGAGGGCCCCACGCTGCTCGAGCTGGTCACGTACCGCCTGGACGCGCACTCGAGCTCGGACGACCCACGCGCCTATCGCAGCGACGAGGAGGTCGCGGCCGCCGCGGCGCGTGAGCCGATAGGGCGCTTCAAGGCACACCTGCTCGCGTGCGGCGCGCTCAGCGAGGCGGAAGACGCTCAGCTTCAGGAGGCTGTGGACGCCGAGGTGCGCGCCGCGCTCGAGGCCGCACGCGCGCGCGAGAAGCCAGCGCTCGACACGCTCTTCGAAGACGTGTACGCGGAGACGCCATGGCACCTCACGCTCGCAGCCCGCGAAGCCGCGCAGACCGCCCGCGGCGGCTCGGCCCACACCCCCGAAGGGAGCGCTGACTGATGGAAATGAACATGGTCCAAGCGATCAACGCGGGGCTGCACCAGGAGATGGGCGCGGACCCGGACGTCGTGGTGCTGGGCGAGGACGTGGGCCGCGTCGGCGGTGTCTTCCGTGTCACGCAGGGGCTGCACGACGCCTTTGGGGAACAGCGGGTGATCGACACGCCGTTGAACGAGAGCGGCATCCTGGGCACCGCCATCGGCATGGCGCTCTATGGCCTCAAGCCCATCCCCGAGATCCAGTTCGCCGACTTCATCTATCCCGGGTTCGACCAGCTGGTCAGCGAGGCCGCCAAGTACCGCTACCGCAGCGGCGGCGAGTACAGCGTGCCCATGGTGGTGCGCACCCCGTTCGGCGGGGGCATCAAGGGTGGCCTCTACCACAGCCAGTCCCCCGAGGCGCTGTTCATCCACACCGCGGGCCTGAAGGTGGTGTGCCCCAGCAACCCGTACGACGCGAAGGGGCTGCTGCGCGCGAGCCTACAAGACCCGGACCCGGTGCTCTTCTTCGAGCCCAAGCGCGTGTACCGCGCCGTGAAGATGGAGGTGCCGGAGCACGCCTACGAGGTGCCGCTGAGCAAGGCCGCGGTGGTGCGCGAGGGCAGCGACGTGACCGTCGTCGCGTGGGGCGCGATGCTCTACGAGGCGCTGGCGGCGGCGGAGCAGGTGCGCGGTGACGACGGCCTCGACGTGGAGGTGATCGACCCGCGCACCCTCTGGCCCCTCGACCTCGACACGGTGCTCGAGAGCGTGCGCAAGACCGGTCGCCTGGTGATCGTCCACGAGGCCCCGCGCGCTTGTGGCTTCGGCGCCGAGCTGGTGTCGCTGGTGTGCGAGAACGCGTTCGTGCACCTCGAGGCCCCGCCCCAGCGGGTGACCGGCTTCGACACCCCCTTCCCCTACGCCCTCGAGGACGACTACCTCCCGCTGGCCCATCGCATCGCCCCCGCGTTGCGCGAGACGGCGCGGTTCTGAGACCCATGAGCACCGACTACCTGTTCAAGCTGCCCGACCTCGGCGAGGGCATGACCGAGGGCGAGATCGTGGAGTGGCACGTTGTCGTGGGTGACCACGTGGAAGAGGACGGCCCGATGCTGGAGGTCATGACCGACAAGGCCACGGTCAGCATCGGCGCCCCGTGTGCAGGCTGGGTGCGGGAGCTGCGCTTCGGCCCCGGCGACATCGCCAAGGTGGGCGAGGTGCTGGTGGTGATCGGGCGGAGCGACGCGGAGGACGCGTCGACCGCGCCGACGCGGGCCGCGAGCGTGGACGATGCCCCGCGACGGACGGCGGGCGGATCGCCGACGGGGTCAACGGGCGGTGCGACCCCTGCGGCGCCCGCCGCGACCGCTGTGGGTGATCTGCGCGATGTCCTCCCCGGCGCGAGCTACTTCCGAGATCGGGTAGCACACGAGGGTGACCTCGCCCCCGGGCGCTCCGACGGTGCGTCAGGCGACGCGTACTTCGAGGCCAAGCCGCTCGCCACCCCCGCCGTCCGCGCGCTGGCGAAGGAGCTGGACGTGGACCTACGCCACGTGCGCCCCAGCGGCGCGCTGTCCCGCGTCCTCGAGAGCGACGTGCGGCAGCACGCCGCAGCATCGAACGCGGCTGCCGTAGCCAGCGAGCCGTCGACCGTCCCGCGTCATGGTCAGCCGTCGAACGACCGGAGGCGCGGTGCTGCAGTGGTCGCGCCCCCCTTGCCACCTCCGCACCCGGATGACGTTCGGCGACCGTTCGTCGGGGTGCGACGCCGTATCGCGGACCGCCTGCAGGCTTCGGTCCGCAGCGCCGTCCACTTCACGTTCGTCGAGGAGGTGGACGTGGAGCCGTTGATCGCGCGGCGGGCAGCCCTTCAACCGCAGGCCGCGGCGGTGGGCGTGAAGCTCACGTTCATGCCGTTCATCGTGCAGGCCGTGGTGCGCGGGCTCGCCGCTCATCCGGTGCTCAACAGCTACCTGGACGAGGGCCGCAACGAGCTCGTGACCCGCGGCGCCCAACACATCGGCGTGGCAGCCGCGACCGACGCGGGGCTGCTCGTCCCCGTCGTGCGCGACGCGAACACGCTCGACCTCCTCGCGACGGCGCGCGAGATCGAACGATTGGCCGAGGGCGCGCGCGTCGGTTCTCTCCGGAGCGATGAGCTCTCGGGGAGCACGTTCACGGTCTCGAGCCTCGGAAAGCTCGGTGGGCTGCTGGCGACGCCCGTGCTCAACTACCCGGAGGTCGGGATCCTCGGGGTGCATCGCATCAAGGACAAGCCCGTGGTGCGCCACGGCGCCGTGGTGCCCGGCAAGCTCATGATGCTGAGCTTCAGCTTCGACCACCGCGTCATCGATGGGCACGTGGGCGCTAGCTTCGCCTACGCGGTCATCGACGCGCTCGAGCACCCCGCGTCCCTGCCCTGATTCGCGTGTTGTGCGCGCCGGGAGCGCGACGCGCCGCCCGGAAACCCGAGCGGCCTGCGACGGGAGCGCGACGCGCCGCCCGGAAACCCGAGCGGCCTGCGACGGAAGCGCGACGCGCCGCCCGGAAACCCGAGCGGCGCGCGCCGTTCCTCCCAGTGCGCGGTCAGCGGCAGACGCCGTCGACGCAGCTGTCTCCTGGCGTACTGCAGTCCTGGCTGAGCATGCAGTTGGAGGTCGCTTCGTTGCTGGTCACGCAGAAGTTGTTCTGACAAACGCGGAACTGGACGTCGAAGCTGAGGCACTCCTGGCTGGTGTCGCACGGGGTACGACACACGCCACCGACGCAGGGGCGCCCTGGCTGGCACTGGGCGCTGCTGGTGCAGAAGGGTTGCGGCCGGTCGTCGTAGACGCACACGCCACCCGAGCAGTATTCGTCCGAGTTGCACGCGGAGTCGTTGGTGCAGCCGGTTTCGCATACGGAGTCGATGCAGATCTCGCCAGCGTCGCAGTCGCCGTTGTCCTCACACTCCCCCGTGACGGGCGGCAGGTCCACGCAGACCATGTCTTCGCAGGTCTGACCGGCGGGGCACATCGCCGAGGACTCGCATCCCTCACGGCACTCGCCGTTGACGCAGATGCGACCGCCACCGCACTCGTGGCTGAAGTGGCAGACGGTGCTGTCGGCGCGGCACTCACCGTCGATGCAGGTGAAGCCACTTGCGCACGGGGCGGTCGCCGAGCACTCACAGGCCGCGCCGCCACAGCCGTTGTCCACCTGGCAGACGCCATCGACGCACACGAGCCCCTCGCCGGTCGGGCAGTCCGAGTTACGCGTGCATGTGCCGGGGTTCGGGACGGGGACGGGCTCGGTGGGGTTCAGGCACACCCCATCGCGGCAGACGGTGCCCATCGGACAGTCGCTGTCGTCACCGCACTCCGTCACGCACCCGACGTCCGTACAGTGGCGCCCCTCGCTGCACTCGTAGTCGCCGTTGCACCCCGGGCGAGGAGGGCCCTCGATGGGGCGGCAGCCGAGGCCGTCACACAGGAAGCACCCGTCGGCGTCGCAGTAGTAATTCTCGGAGCGACAGCCCGACGTGAAAGCGGCCGTAGCCAGGAGAACGAGCATCAGAGCGTACGTGTGGCGCATGGTAGTCTCGAGCAGATCCACGATCCGTGCCAGCTCTCGGGCAGTCGGCCCAACGAGGCGAGCACTCGCGCAGGATAGCCTTAACTCGACCGCCTGCGCGATCTCTGGGGAATACGTCGCCAGCGAGGCGCGACGCGAGCCGGATCGGCGGTGCACACCGCCAGAGACGCGCGTGAACCCCCGTTCACGTACATCCGACCGTGGAATCGGTGACACGGTGAAAGTAGATTCGTCGAGCAAGAGCGGATAGACTCACCGATATGGGCAACGATGACTTCTCGGACGAGCGCACCATCGTGGGTGACCCGAGCGCGATCGTGGCCCAGATCGCAACGGAGAGCGTGCGCGAGAACGCGTACGTCATCGTGATCGCCGGGCCCAACGTGGGCGAGATGTACCGGCTGCCTCGCGGGGAGGCGACGGTCGGACGCGGCAGCGACGCGACGATCCACTTGCCGGACAACGAGATCTCGCGGCTGCACGCCAAGATCATCAACCGGGGCGAGACCGTCATCGTGGCGGACAACAACTCGACCAACGGGACGTTCGTGAATGGGCATCAAGTCCGGTTTCACGCGCTGCAAGACGGGGACAAGATCCAGATCGGCACCACGACGATCTTGAAATTCAGCTACCACGACGCCCTCGAGGAGAAGTTCCAGCGTCAGATGCTGGAGTCGGCCCTGCGTGACGGCCTGACGGGCGCGTTCAACAAGAAGTACTTCAGCGAACGGTTGACCGGCGAGGTGGCCTTTTCGCTCCGGCATGGGACGCCAGTGGCGCTCATGCTGTTCGACATCGACCACTTCAAGCCTGTCAACGATACCCACGGACACTTGGCCGGTGACTCCGTCCTCGCGACGTTCGCGGAGCGGGTGAGCAGCATGATCCGGCGCGAGGATGTCTTCGCGCGATACGGCGGCGAGGAATTCGCCGTGCTCAGCCGCGGGCTCGACATCCCCTCCGCGCGTTCCTTCGCGGAGCGCATCCGCCAGCTCATCGCAGACTACGAGTTCGTCTTCGACGACGCGGCCATCCCCATCACCGTCAGCGTTGGCGTCGCGGGGATGCCGGAGCTGACGGTGGAGCAGCCGACGGACCTCGTGGCGGCAGCCGACCAAGCGCTCTACGCCGCGAAGCGCAACGGGCGCAACCGCACCGAGGTCTACGCCGGCAAGTGATGCCCCCGTGTCGTCGCCACGCGCGCGGGGGACGCAGGTTGACGCGGCTGCGCCGGACCCGCAGGCTCCCGCCCCTGTGACCGAAGCCCTCGCCCAGCAGCTCAACCGCGGTGCCCGTGGGCACCGTCGTATCCACTTCGAGTCGCGCGTGCCGTTCGGGCCGGGGCTGTCGCTCGCACGCTACCGTCTCGGCAACGGGCTGCGAATCTACGTGCTGCCGGACGCGAGCGCCCCCGTGGTGAGCTACCAGACGTGGTTTCGGGTGGGCTCACGCGACGAGGACCCCGGCAAGACGGGCCTCGCCCACATGTTCGAGCACCTCATGTTCTTCGGCACGACCAACCACCCCAAGGGCGAATTCGATCGGCTGCTGGAGGCGTCTGGGGCGGAGAACAACGCGTCCACCTGGACCGACTGGACGCAGTACCACGAGAACCTCCCCAAGGGCGCGCTGCCCTTGGCGATCGCCCTCGAGGCCGACCGCATGGCCAACCTGCACCTCGAGCCGGACGAATGGGCCCGCGAACGCGAGGTGGTGCGCAACGAGCGCAGCCAAGCCGTGGACGACGACGTCTACGGGGCCGCCTCGGAGCAGCTCTGGTCGCTGGCGTTCGCGAAGCATCCCTACGGGTGGCCTACCATCGGCTGGGCGCGCGACATCGAGGCGTACACACGGGCCGACTGCCTCGCTTTCTATCGTCGCTGGTACGCCCCGAACAACGCGACCGTCGTGGTCGTCGGGGACGTGACCGAGTCCGATGTGCTGGCGCGCGTGCGTGACGCGTACGGCGCACTGCGCCCGTCGCGCATCGAACGGCGCCCGACGCCGGTGGCACCCGCGCTGCGCGCCGATCGGAGAAAGACCCTGCGCAAGCCCACCCCAACGGCCAAGCTGCTCATGGGATATCGTGCGCCGGGACTGACCGACCCCGACAGCATCGTGCTGGGGGTGCTGCGCGAGTTGCTCACCGGCGGTTTGAGCGGCCGCCTGACGCGGGCGATGACGCGTGAGACCGAGCTCGCGTCGATGGTCTACGCGAGCGCCGCACCGTTCCGTGAAGGCACGCTGTTCGAGATCTACGCCGACCTTCGCGAAGGGGTCACGACCGAGGTCGCCGAGGCCCGGGTGGTGCGGGAGCTGCAGCGCCTGGCGAGCGAGCCGGTGAGCGCTCGCGAGCTGGACAAGGTGCGCCACCAGGCTGAGCTGTCCTTCCTGACCAGCATGGAGACGGCGGCAGGCAAGGCCGAGCAGATCGGGTTCTACGACGCCGTGCTGGAAGACCCGAGCGCCGTGTTCGCGCGGGCCGAGGCCTACCGGACAATGCGCCCAGAAGACGTGATGCGCGTCGCCCGACGCCTGTTCGATGCACGCGCACGCGTCGTCGTCGCCGTCCAGCCGACCGAGCCGAATCCCAAGCCCAGGCAGCGGACGCGTCGCGCGCAGGAGGAGACGCGCGTATGAGCCCGCTGCGGTTCGCGTGCGAGCGCACGCAGGTCTTGGGCATGCCCATCTTCCTCGAGTCCAGCCACACCCTGCCGGTCGTGGACGTGGCCGTGCGTGTCGCCGCCGGCGCGGAGTTCGACCCCGAGGGCATGGAGGGGCTGGCGCGCCTGACGCTGAAGACCCTGCGCGCCGGCCCACGTGGGATGTCCGAGCGGCGCACCGAGGAGCAGCTCGCGGGGCTCGGCGCGCGCCTGCACGTAGCCACGACGCGGCGCTCCCTGCGCATCTCGGGGTCCGTGCTGACCCGCCAGCTCGCGCCCTTCTTCGCGCTTCTCTCACGCATGTTGCGCGAACCGGCCCTGCGTGGCTCGGACCTCTCGCGTCAGCGGCGCGAGACACACGCCATGCTGATGGCCCAGCTCGACGACGACGACGCCTTGGCCGCACGTCACGTACGCAAGCTGGCGCTGGGAGCGCACCCGTTCGCGCGCAGCACGGTCGGCGTCGACGCGTCGCTCGCGCGCATCGACGCCGCTCGGCTCCGGGGCTTTTTGGACACGCACCTGCGCCGCGGCAATCTCAGCTTCGGCTTCGCAGGGGACATCGGCGCAGGGCAGGCCGAGGCCCTGGTGCGCGAGCACTTCGGTGACCTCCCCGGAGGTCGCAGTCGACGACCTGGCATCCCTGCCACCAAGCTCCCTCGCGGCCGCCACGTGCGCATCGTGGACAAGCCCGAGCGGACACAGACCCCCATGACCTTCAGCGCGCTCGGGTCGCACCTGAAGGACCCGCTCCTGGACGCACTGATCGTCGCCAACACCGTCTTCGGCGGCACGTTCGCCAGCCGCCTGAACAACGAGCTGCGCACCAAGCGGGGCTTCACGTATGGCGCCAGCAGCCAGCTGGGGCGGGCCGAGAAGCGCGAGCTGTGGTCGATGCACAGCGCGCCCGAAGCCGAGCACACGGTCGCCTGCGCACAGCTGCACCTGGATCTGCTGGAGCGCTGGGTGGAGCGAGGCGTCACGCAGCGCGAGCTCAACGCGGCGAAACGCTTCCTCGCCGGAAGCTACGCGTTCGACGTGGAGACGCCGAGCAAGCGCCTCGACCTGCGACTGGACCGCCACTCCGTTGGCCTCGACCCCGACGCGTTCGTTCACTACCCCGCGCGCATGCTGGCCGTCACTCTCCAGCAGGCGAACGACGCGCTACGCGCGCGCATCACGCCGGACCACCTGGCGCTGGTGGTGGTCGCCGAGGCGCCGCGCGTGCAAGAGCAGCTCGCGCAACTGAAGGGGGTGCGTTCGGTCGAGGTGCGGCCCTACACCCAGCCCGCCGACTGACGAGGGGCTCAGGACGTCGAGCACTCGACGACGGTGGGGCTCAGGACGTCGCGCACTCGACGACGGTGGGGCTCAGCACACGGACCACGTCCACACCGCGGAGCGTGACGAGGAACCCCCGCGCGCCTCCGTTGATGAACAGTCGAGGCAACGCGAGAACGGACGCTGGGGCGAACACGGGGAGCGGCCGCTTCAACCCGAACGGCGACGTGCCGCCGACCTTGTAGCCGGTGTGACGCTCGGCGACGGCCGGATCGCAGGCTCGCACCAGCTTGACGCCGAGGTGGCGTGCGAGCGCCTTGGTCGAGACGCTCGCGTCACCGTGCATCAGGGCAACCAGGGCGCGCGCGCGCTCGTCCTCGAGCACGATCGTCTTGATGACGATGTGCTCCGGGACGCCGAACGCTGCCGCGCTTGCCGCCGTCCCGCCGCGCTCCACGTAGTCGTAGAGGTGTCCCTCGTAGGTCACGTTGGCCGCACGCAACGCGCGCACGGCCTGCGTGACGGGGTGCTTGGCGGACGACATGTCAGGGTGTCGGGAGCGGCGAGACCAGCTCCGCGGGGTGGTCCTCGTCGAGACCTCGCTCTGGGGGTAGGTCGCCACGCGGATCGCTCGTGGTCACGTCTAGCGTGATGGGATTCACGTAGGCGCTGCCCGCGGACTCCGTCACCGTGAACACCTCGGTGCTGGGCTCGATCTGCGCGTCGCCGTTCAGGTCCACCAACACGTCCACGCTGTAGCGCTTGGTGGGCAGCGCGAGACCGCGCAGCTCCAAGCTGAAGGTCGGGCCACCGCCCGTGTCGTCACGCCGGTAGAGGCCGACGACCCGCCGCAGGTTGAGATCCGCGTCGTGCTCCACCAGGTGGGCCTCCACGAAGCCGATCGTGGCGGGCAAGCCCGTCAGGGTGAGATCGAGCGTGTTGCCCTCCTCGATGGGGTTGTCGATCTCGACGAACGGCGACACGTGCGAGAAGCAGTTGAGCCCGTCCGCTTCGCAGTTGGAGTCGAACGCGCACACGTCCTCGGACCGCCAGGAGTGATCCGTGCCGCGGATCGGGCTCGTCTGGACCAGCCCGTCGTCGTTGTCGTCTGCCCAGAAGTTGAGCGCATGAGGCCCTTCGCCAATGGCGTTCGGCATGAAGAAGCTGCGGTCGGGGACCACCAGGTTGTCGATGATGGCCATGGCGCGCAGGACCGGCGGGTCCTCTCGGGTGACCGCCTGGAAGTACACGGGGTCCTCGATGTGGGGCGCGAACAGCACGACGTTGAGCTGCATGTCGCAGCCGATGTCGTCCGCGCTGACGTAGCTGTCGAGGTCGGCGACGATGGTGCAGCCGAGCGTGCAGGGCGCGAGCAGCAGGCCGACGAGGAGGGTGCGAAAAGACTTCATCAGAAGGTCACCTGCACGTTCATGTTGCATCCCGCGGGGCCACACCCGCCCATCACCTCCGTGCGACGCGCCGTCGAATCGTCCTCGTCCTCGTCAGCGTAGCGACGCCGCTGGACGAGGTACAGCACGAGGCCCGTGACGGCCGTGGCTCCGCCGACGCCCAATAGGACGTCGGTGGCGATGGTGCGGCGTCGCGCCTGATCGCGCGTGCTGTCGAGCGGGAACCCGCTGACGCAGACGTTCCCCGGGCAGTTGTCCTCGAGGTCGGCCAGGCTCGTGGTCTTGGCGACCACGCCCATGATGACGCCGCCGACGAGGACACCCGCGCCCGCGCCGAGGATGATCAACGGGGTGGGGTTGCTGCGCTGCGCATCACGCTCGCGCTGATTGCGCAGGCGATCGGCAGCTCGCCGCTGCGCCTCGGCCTCCTGCGCGGCGCGAGCGTTCTCTGCCTCCAGGGCGGCGCGCTCCTCTGCGCTCATGTTGGCGATGCGGCGCTGCTCCGCCAGCGTCTCCTCCATCGCGGCGAGCCGCTGTTCGAGCACGGCGCGATCGCCGGCATCTGGGCTCTGAGCGAGGTACTGCCGAAGCCGGTCCACCGCCTCGGCCACGTGTCCTGCGTCGCGATGCGCCAGGTACGCGTTGTAGAGCAGCTGCGGTCGCCCCGAGAGTTCGTAGGCGCGGTCGAACTCGGCGGCCGCCTCGTCGAAGCGGCCCTCGCCATACATCAGCTGCCCGACGCGGAAGTGAGACCGCGCGCTGGTCTCGCCTTCGCCCGCGAGAGGGGTCGGGGTGGTGACCTCATCCTCCATCTCGGCGGGCTGGGCTGCGGCGGTCACAGGGCCGAGGCTCGTCAAGAGGGCCACATGAGCGAGCCAACGGAGCGTGGGTGGGCGCGACTGGCGCATGAAAGACATCCAAAGAAACAAAGGCATGAGGCTCCGTGAATACGGCGCTGCACCCTCGGTGGATCAGCGCGCCCACAGAATCACCGACCAGCGCCGTGACGTAAAGTCTGCTGCAGCGTATGTGCTCCATCTGCGCTGCTGCACAGACTGAGAGCGAGCTCACGCCGCCGCTGGCGCCAACCCGGCGGACGCATCACGGGCTGCCCTGCGCTCGCTGTCGCGACGCTCGCGGTCGGTCCCGAGGTAGGGCTCGCGCGTCCCCATCACGTGGTCGAAGAACGGATGAGTCACGCACCAGTTGGCGTTCTGGTTGGGACCCATGTGGTGGTCGTAGTGCCACGGGAGGTGCTCCTTGGCCCACGCGATGTCCAAGTGGGAGCGACGGTGCTTCACGTAGTAGTTGGCCGCGCTGTACCACATGGTACCCACGAAGAACGGAGCCACCGGGAACAAGGGGGCGACCACCGCCGCGCCGAGCGCCAGCGCGACGACCTCTTTGCCTTGACCGTTCGCTCGGAACGGGTGCGTGGCGTAGTCCTCGTCGTAGTGGTCGTGCTTCCGCACGTTGCGGTGATGCTCGTGCCAGTGGAACGCCCACACGGAAGACTTGTGCCGACCCAGGCCGTGCAGCACGTGCTTGTGCACCAGCCACTCCGTGGCGTTGGCGGCGAGTAGTCCGAGGGGGATTCCGAGCATGGGTCACATCCTTCCGAGGGTGGGTCGCGCAAAACTGCGACCATGTGGTCATGTATTTATGATGACTAGCACGTCAGAGTTTGTCAATGGGGCCGTCGCCGAATCGTTTGGTATGCTCCCGGGCCATGGCATCCCCCCATAAAATTCCCAAGGAACGTCCGGGCCCTGTCGGGGGCAAGCGAGACCAGAACCGCCGCGAGCGGACCGCCGGGCTCGTGAACGCGGGCCTGCAACAATTCCTACAGCGCGGTATCGAGACGGTGACGATCGACGAGATCACCCGCGAGGCCGGCGTCGCAAAGGGCAGCTTCTACCGCTACTTCGACGACAAGGAGAACCTGGTCGCCGCGATCATGAACCCGTTCGCTCAACAGGTGCGCGACGCCATGAAGGCCTGCCACGGGGCACTCTCCATCGCGAAGACCGACGCGGACGTGACCGCGGCGTACATCGCGCTCGGTGCACACATCGCGATCGCGGCGAGCACCATGCAGGACGTGGTGCGGCTGTACTTGCAAGAGCACCGCGCGCCCTCCGTCGGAGCGCGGGCGTGCATCGGCGAGCTGTCGCGCGAGATCTCGGATGCCGCCATCGCGCTGTCCCAGGTCGCGGTGGAGCACGGCTTGATCGATGTGCAGGATCCGCGCGTCTCGGCCACGGCGGTCGTCGGTGCCGTGGAGGCGCTGGGGCTGATGTACCTCGACGGGCGCATCGAGCTCTCCCCTGCCGACTTGGGCGCGATGCTGGTGCGCATCGTGCTCGACGGAATCCGCGCGCGCGGCGGGTGACGCCAGCGCGAGCGACCCGGCGCACGGGATTGGCGTGAGGCGCAACGGGGCGTCGCAACTTTCCCTTTCCGAGCGCTTCGGGTCACACTTGGCCGAGCACATGAGAGCACCCCTCTACGCACGTGGAGCCGCCGCCGCGGTGGCCGCCGCGCTGACGCCCATGAGGGCGCTCGCGCAGAGCAGCCCTGGCCCCGATGGGGGCGTTCCGGCGAGCCTGGAAGCGCTCCATGACGCCGGACCTCCCATCGCTGCTGGGGCGACGGACGCGGGGCTTCAGCTGGCGCATGCCGCGGCCGCCGCCAGTCACGGCGCCGACGCGGCGAGTGAAGCGGCGGGCCCAGGCGGGACGTTCACCGTGGTGGTCGGGTTCCTCGCGGTGAGCATCTGCTACCTGTTGGCGGACACCGTGGTGGAGCGCATTCAGCGGCGCTTCCTGGTGCTGGCCGGCGTGCAGTTCCTGTTGCTCGGATACCTCCTGGGTCCGCAGGTGCCGTGGGTCCCGGCGTTGAACAACCTCGGCTCCATCTTCCCCGTCATCGCGCTCGCCGCGGGCTGGGTCGGTCTGCTGCGCGGTACGCAGTTCGACACCGAAGAGCTGCGCGCCTCGACCGGTGCCACCTGGTCCATCGTGTTGCTGCACCACGTCCTTGCCGGCGTCCTGACCGGGGGCGTCGCGTACTGGCTGTTCATGAGCGGCTTCGTCGGCGAGGTCGACGAGCGCAGCGCGAAGGTGTGCGCCTCGGTCATCGCGTGCTGCGCCGCTGCCGACTCGGCGGCCCCCTTCGAGCTGCTGGGTCGCCGCTATCTGATCCAAGGCCACCTCGCACCCCTGCTCAGCCGCGCCGCGCGCTTCGGCGACGTCTTGGTGATCATCGTGTTCAGCGTCGTCTTCGCGGTCTTCCACGGCAACTCCGAGGGCACGGGGGACGCGGCCGAGTGGTGGCTCATCACGCTGGGCCTGGGCGCTGGTCTCGGCGCGTTGTTCACGCCGTTCATGGGCGCGGACGAATCCGAGAACGGCCGCTTCCTGGCGCTGGTGGGCATCATCACGTTCGCGTCGGGCGCCGCCTACTTCCTGCGCCTGAGCCCGCTGGCGGTGAACGTGGTGCTGGGCATCTTCCTGGTGAACCTGAGCAAGAGCGGGCGCAGCATCCGGGCCACGCTGCAGAGCACCGAGAAGCCCATGGCGCTCGTGCTCATGATCCTCGCCGGCGCGCTGTGGAAGCCCTCCCCGTGGCTGCCGACCCTGGTGGGTCTCGCCGCGTTCGTGGCGCTGCGCCTGGTGGGCAAGTGGCTGGGCAGCTGGGTCGGCGCCCGTGGCAGCGATCTGCGCCGCGATCTGTATCGCGGGCTCCTGGCCCATGGCTCCGTCACCGTGGCGATGGTGGTCTCGTTCCGCCTGGTGTACGAGCGCGTGTTCCCGAACAGCGTGGCGATCGACATCGCCTACTCGGTCATCCTGGGCTCCGTCATCCTCAACGACCTGGTGGCGCCACGCGTGTTGCGCGCGCTGCTGGTCGACGCGGGTGACTTGGACCGCGAGCTGGCGGACAGCGCAGATGCCGACAAGGACGGCGACGGCATCCCGGATGGCGAGCAGGACGGAATGCTGTCCGGCATCGTCCCGGTGGGGGTGGCCATCTCGCTGCCGCGCCCGCCGCAGCTGCCACGTGAGAGCGCCCGCCCGCACGAAGACGAAGACGACGACACGGAGAAGGACGGCTACTGATGTACATCGTCGTGATAGGCCTGGGCGAAGTCGGCCGACACCTACTGAGCGTGCTCGACCACGAGGGACACGACGTCGTCGCCGTGGACGCTTCCGCCGAAGCCGTGGCGTATGCGGAGGAGCACTACGACGTGGCCAGCATCATGGGCTACGGCGCCAGTCAGGACGTCCTCGACCGCGCCGGTGTCGCCCGCGCCGACATCGTCGTCGCCGTGAGCAACCACGACGAGGTCAACTTGATCGCCGCGCTCGCTGCCAAGCAGCTGGGCGCGAAGCAGGCCGTGGCGCGCGCGCAAGGGGATGAGTGGGCCAACTGGACCGAGGGCATCCGCTATGGGTTGCTCGGCGTGGACGTCGTCATCAACCCGCGCGTGCTGGTGGCGCAGGAGCTGGCGCGCGTCGCTCGCTCACATGGCGCGAGTGACGTCATCGACCTCTCGCAGGACCGCGTGGAGCTGGTGCAGATCGAGCTCGCTGGCGAGTCGCGCCTCTTCAACAAGGCGCTGAAGAGCATCGACATGCCGACCAACGCGCTGGTCGCGGCGATCGTCCGCGACGGGGTGCTCGAGGTGCCTGGCGGCGACGACGTGTTTCAGAAGGGCGACCGCGTGTACCTGATCGGCTCGCCCGACGGCGTGCTCTCGGCCGAGCGCTTGTTCAGCCGCACGCGCGAGGCGCGGCGCGTGTGCATCGTCGGCGGTGGCGTGGTGGGCAAGTCGCTGGCGCGCGAGCTGAAGCGCTCGGGCGCGAAGGTCATGCTGATCGAGAAGGACCGTGAGACCGCGGAGGCCATCAGCGTGGAGCTGGACGGAATCGACGTGGTACACGGCGACGGCACGCACCAAGGGCTGCTCGAAGAGGAAGAGGTGGACACCTACGACCTCTTCTGCGCGGTGACTGCCATGGACGAGGTCAACCTGATGGCGTCCCTGCTCGCGAAGCGCATCGGCTGCCACCGCACGGCCGTGACGGTGCAGCGCGCCGACTACGTGCCCATCTACAAGCAGCTGGGCATCGACATCGTGCTCTCGCCGCGCACCGTCGCGAGCGACCACATCCTCCGCTTGTCACGCGGCGGGGTGCTGCACAGCCTGACGGTGCTCGAGAACGGACAGGCCGAGGTGGTGGAGCTGACGGTGAGCTCGCACAGCCCGGCCGTCGGGCGCGAGCTGACCAAGATGCGCGACCTGCTGCCGCATGGCGCCCTGCTGGGGGCCATCATCCACGGCGACCGCGTCGTCATCCCGCGCGGCAGCACCAAGCTCACCGCCGGTGACCGCGTGATCGTCATGACCAAGAGCCACGCGCGCAAAGCGGTCGAGCGCCTCTTCCGTCCGAGGCACACTTGAAGCGCGAGCGCCCCGTGAACCTGCGACGTCTCCGTCAGAGCGGCGCCCTCGCGCTGTTCGTGGGCGCGTTCGTGCTCGGCTACGCCGTCCTGGCAGGCCTGTTCGACGGGCTGCCGCTGGCTCGGAGCGAGAGCACGCTCTTGCTCGTCGGCACAGCCTCGCTGGTCTACGGCCTCGTGGCGCGTCACAACGAGCGCGACTACCGCGCCGTGTTCCGACCGGCCGGTGCGGTGGTGATCGGCCTCGGCGCTTGCATCTGGCTGTGCCTGGTGCTGGCGTTCTTCTTCGAGTTGGCGGACCCCGACCCCGACCTGCCGAGCGCCACGCAGGGCTATGTGGCGCTGGGCCTGGCTGGCGGCACGGCGCTGGTGCTGGGCGCCGTGATGGTATGGATCGGCGAGGTCCGGAAGCGCACCAACTTCTCGCGCCGTGAGGCCATCCTGGCGGTATGCCTGATCTGGGTCGCCGCCAGCCTGGTGGGCGGACTGCCGTTCCTTTACGGCGCGCGCATGAGCGCGACCGACTCGTTCTTCGAGGCGGTGAGCGGGCTCACCACCACCGGCGCCACGGTCATCACCGACATCGAGACGCGCCTCTCGCGCCCGCTCCTCCTGTGGCGCTCCGTGATCCAGTGGCTGGGCGGCATGGGCATCGTCGTGTTGTTCGTGGCGGTCTTCCCGAACGTCGGCGTGGGCGGCAAGCACATGTTCCGCGGCGAGGTCCCGGGCGCCACGTCGGAGGGTCTGCGCCCACGCATCGCAGAGACCTCCGTCGCGCTGTGGAAGCTCTACGCGGCGCTCACCGTGATCCTGTGGGTCGCGTTGCGCATCACGGGCATGAGCACGTTCGACGGCCTGTGCCACGCGCTCACCACGATGAGCACGGGGGGCTTCTCGACCCTCGACAGCTCGATGGGGGGCTTCCAGAACCCGGCGGCCGAGTACGTGGTGGGCATCTTCATGGTCATCGCCAGCGTGAACTACGCGCTGTACTACGCGCTGCTGCGCGAGCGCTCCCCCAAGCGCCTGCTCCACAACGTGGAGTTCAAGGTGTTCTTGGTGATGGTGGTCGGCGCCACGCTGGCGCTGACCGCCATGTTGCGCAGCAGTGGCGTGCACGCGGACCTCGAGCTGGCGTTCCGCCGCTCGCTGTTCCTTGTGGGCACCACCGTCTCGTCCACGGGCTTCGGCACGGACAACTACACCGTCTACACCTCCCCTGCGTTCGGCCTGATGGTGTTCATCATGTTCATCGGCGGCTGCAGCGGGTCCACGGCCGGGGGCATCAAGGTCGAGCGCGTGGTGCTGTTGTTCAAGCAGTCCGTAGCGCAGGTGAAGAAGAGCTTCCGCCCCAGCTCCGTGCTCAACGTGCGCATGGGTCGCGCCGTGGTGCAGAGCGAGATCCTGGCCGACGTCGCAGCCTTCTTCTTGATCT
The DNA here is from genome assembly GCA_020633055.1 of Sandaracinaceae bacterium. NCBI lineage: Bacteria > Pseudomonadati > Myxococcota > Polyangiales > Sandaracinaceae > Sandaracinaceae bacterium. Next base: position 1,001,243 of record JACKEJ010000005.1, read on the forward strand.
ACATGGGGTGCATGGCCGGCGGCGCCTTCGTGGTGTGTTGGATCGAGCACTGCCCCGTGCCCACCAGCTTCGGAGCGATGCTCACCACGCTCAGCAACATGGGCCCCAGCCCCTTCCACGACCTGCCCTGGGCGGCGGGGGCGGACAACGCCGCCATCGTGCACTCGGACAACTTCGCCCACTACCAGCCCGTCACCAAGGTGGTCTTCTGCTTGAGCATGCTGCTCGGCCGCCTCGAGTTCTTCACCATCTTCGCGCTGTTCGTGCCAGGGTTCTGGAAGCGTTGACATGAGCGGTCACGGCACACACGCGGCCCCGCGCCGGCACGAAGGACGCTCACTACGGCAGCTGCTGATCGTCGTCGCGCTCGTCGTGGTGCTGGTCTACCTGCACCAGTGGGCGGGCAGCGCGATGTTCGGCGACCTCGACCCCACGGCCATGTTGGCCCTCGGGTTCGTGGTGCTGGGCAGCTACACCATCGGCGCGCTGGCCGAGGTGGTGCGCCTGCCGCACATCACCGGATACTTGCTGGCGGGCCTGTTCTTCGGGCCGTCCATCGCGCACTCGCTGTTGCCCGCGCTCGCGTCGCTGCTGGGCTTCGGCGCGCCCTGGCCACCGTTCGATCGTGGCGTGCTCAACGAGAACGTCGTCCACCAGCTGAAGCTCTTCGACACGCTGGCGGTCGCCCTCATCGCCATCAGCGCGGGCGGCGAGCTCAAGCTGAACGCCTTGCGCGAGGGGCTGCGCGCCATCGTGGGCATCATGCTCGGGCAGTACGTGCTCGTGATGTTGGTCATCACGGGCTTCGTGGTCGCCATCAGCGGTGTGTTCCCCTCCATCGCGCTCCCCGGGCTGACGGTCCCCACGCCGGCCGCGGCGATCGGCTTCGGCATCCTCGTCAGCGCCATCTCGTTCGCCACGTCGCCGTCGGCGACCTTGGCCGTCATCAACGAGACCGGGGCCTCGGGCCTGATGAGCCGTACCGTGCTCAGCTCCGTCGTCCTCAAGGACGTGGTGGTCATCGTCACGTTCGTCGTGGGTAAATACGTGGCGGCCACCATGCTGGGCGCCGAAGTGGAGGACATCGGGCCGTTCTTGGTGCAGCACGTCGGCGGCGGCGTGGGGCTCGGCATCGTGCTCGGCGTGGGATCGCTGTTCTACCTACGCGTGCTCGGCAAGGAGCTGCTGCTCTTCATCGTCGGCCTGGTCTACACGGCCACCTTCGTCGCCGAGCAGCTTCACGCGGACAAGATGCTGATGTTCCTGATGATGGGCTTCATCATCGGCAACTTCAGCAAGGCCGGAGAGCAGCTGATCGAGAAGGTGGAGCAGCTCGCGCTGCCCACGTACGTGGTCTACTTCACCCTCGCAGGCGCGGGGCTGCACCTCGACCAGCTGCTCGCGACGCTCACCTTCGCGCTGTCGCTGGTCGTGCTGCGCGCCATCGCCATGTACTTGGGCGTTCGGTTCGGGGGTGGTATCGGGCGCGCGGATCCCGCCACCATGCGGTACGGCTGGCTCGGCTTCCTGGCCCAAGCGGGCGTGTCACTGACGTTGGCCAACCAGCTGGGGGGCCTGCACGGCGACATTGGCGTGGCGCTCGGCACGATGGTCATGGGCGGCATCGCGGTGAACGAAGTGCTGGGGCCCGTCCTGTTCAAAGTGGCCATCAGCCTCGCGGGGGAGGGGCGCGCTGCCCCCACGGAGGAGAGCGACGACATCCCGCACCTCAGCGTGCCACCTCCGCCATCGAGCAGCGTGCATCCCGCGCCCATCGGTAGTGACGCCCCCCCCGACGACGACGCGCTCCGAACGTGGCCCGAGCAGGAACGCAAGAACCCATGGGGCAAGTCACTCCACTCGGGCTCGGCGTCGCTGGATCAGCGCGTACGGGACCTCGAGCTGGACCTGCACGCGATCGTGCGCGACGTCTCGTCTGGTCCGCTGCGCGAGTGGCGCGCGGACGGAGAGGCGTACCTGCGCGCCCTGCGGCGAGAGTTCCTCCGGCACCACCGGCGCATGACGGTGCGCGCGCGCACGAGCAAGAGCGAGAACCCCGCCGAGGCAGCCGCTGCGCTGCGCAGTGAGCAGGCAGAGCTGGCCGAGCGCTGGCGTGGCATCGTGTTGGGCCGCGGCGCACGCATCACTCAGGTCACCTGGCAGCCCGAGGACATCGTCGAGGCGCTCGACACCATCGTGGCGGCGCTGCCACAGACGCTGACGGTCCCGTACGACCCGCAGAGCTTCACTGGGCGTAGCGACGAGACGCTGTTCCAGTCCGCGCAGCGGGGTCTGCTCGTGACACGTCGCGCTGCGCTGCGCGTGCTTGGCCAGCCCGAGCCAAAGCGCGAGCTCGCGCTGCGCGACCTGGGACGCTTTCACTTGAGCGGCACGGCGCCCGACAAGCTCCAAGCGCTCATCGCGCTCTTCGTGCAAGGGGACCGCCACCTCGCCAACCGCACCCGCAGCATCTTCGACGCCATCGTGCGGGGCTACGATCAGCTGGCGACGCAGCTGGATCAAGAAGTGCAGCTGCTCGAGGCCCAGAGGGCGCGCAGCGCGCGACGAGCCTCCGAGAGCGCCTCCGCGTCCCCCGCCACCGACGCCGAGACCACCCCCGTGCTCCCCGAGGGCACGCCCGCGGAGGGGATCCCCCTGCTCGGTATCGGCGGCCCTCCGAGCAGCGAGCTGACGCGGCTCTCGTCCAGCCCACCGCCCCCGGCCATCGACGTGGAGGCGCGCCTGAAGCTGCTGCGCGCGGACATCGAGGAAGAGCTCGCCATCGGGCTCGAGGAGGTGCGCCGCATCGCGCAAGACGGCACGCTGCGCACCGCCACGGCGCTGGCCAACGGGCTGAAGGCCTTGAAGCGCGACACCGCCATCTATGGCACCTACCACCTACCGGCGCGCAAGCGCCGCAGCAGCCGCGTGTTCGCGCGCCGGCTGCGCGCCATCGAGATGCTCAGCGCCGACATCGTGGCGCACCGCCGCGCGAGCTCCGCCACCTACGGCATGCTCGCGATGGAGCTGGAGCTGGTGGGGCTCGAGGCCCGCGTGAAGGACGTGATGCTGGACCACAGCCAGCGCCTCGAGGGTGAGCTGCAGCGCCGCGTGCACCAGAAGGTGGAGCGCGTGCAGCAGTCCATGGCGGACGCCATCCACAGCTTCCACCACGCGCTCGCCACCGAGCAGGCGGGGGAGAGCCTGGCTGCGCAGGTTCGCCTGCTGACCGAAGACACCGAGCGCACCGCCGCGGAGGCCAGCCGCGTGGTGCTGCAGCTGCACGACGAGCTGCGTGACGAATCGAAGGTGGCCCCCCTGCTGGACGCCCTGACGGTCTCGGCGAGCGCGCTCACCAATCGGTACGACGTGCTCGAGGGGCACGTGGGCACGGGCGAGTGGAAGCTACCGGCCGCGCTCGAGCCTGTGGAGGTGGCGTTCCGCGACATCGTCCAGGCGCGCATCGACGCGCACATCGGGCCCGAGCTGCGCGCCACCACGCACGAGATCGCGCGCCAGGTGCAGCCACTGCTGGCCGCGCTGCAGGACCTGGAGCGCAAGCTGGCGTTCAACACCGAGCTGGCCACCAGCGAGCTCGACGTCGTCGCCGACGAGAAGATCCCACGCGAGGTGCGCGAGCTGCTGGCGGAGATGATCGGCGGCCCGCTCGAGCGCCACAAGTCCATCATCGACGACTTCGTGCAGCGCTCGGCCGAGTGGCCCGCGGAGTTCGGCGCGCGCCTGCGAGACGCCGTGAAGCAAGAGCTGCGCGAGCTCCGCAGCCTGCTGGCCGACGGTGAGTTCTCCCGAGCGCGCCTGCGCGAATTCCGGCGGGAGACCGAGAGCCGCAAGCTCCGCCACCGCGCGGAGCAGCTCCCTGGGGCGCTCCAGCGCCTGCGCCGGCAGTTCTCTCGCTCGGTGCGCGTGGTCGCTGGGGAGGAGCGCTTCGAGCGGTGGCGCGAGACGCTGGGTCTGCGCGGGGTGGTCCGGTCCACCGCGCTGGACCCCAAGTCGTTTGCCGCGCCGGCGCCTCGCGCCGACCTGCCGGTCATCTACCGGCGCCTTTTCTCGGCGGACACCATGGAGGCTGGCGACGTCCTCTTGGGCCGGGAGCGCGAGATCCACCACGCGCAGGAGATCCTCTCGCGCCGCGTGAAGGGGCGCATGCGCAGCGTGGCGCTGGTCGGTATCGACGGGGTCGGCAAGGCCGCCGTGTCCAACGCCATCGTGCGCACCGGGCGCTTCAAGCAGGTTCGCCGCGTGACGCTGAGCGCCCCCTCGGACGCGAGCGTGTTCGAGGAGGTCGTGCGCGCCGGCTCCGAGGGGCAGCTGGTCGTGGTCGACGGCGTGCACTGGTTGCTCAGCGCAGAGCCCGGCGGCTTCGAACCGCTGCGTCGCTTCGCGGACATCGTCATCGCCGATGGCGGACGGCACGCGTGGCTGCTCCACGCCGACGAGGTGTTCTTCCGCTACGCGAGCAGCGTCGCGCCGCTGGCCGACGCGTTCCCCGACCGCATCCGCCTCGAGCCCCTCTCACCCGAAGCGCTGCGCGGCGCCGTCATGGACCGCTCGAGCCACAGCGGGCTCGGCACGTCGTTCGAGCGCGTCGAAGGCGACTCCCGCATCGAAGAGTGGCTGGCACGCTCGGCCAGTCGCCTGCGTGGACCGATGGACCACTACTTTCAAGAGCTGCACGCGGCCAGCGGCGGACTGGTGCGCGATGCGCTGCGGCTGTGGCTGGCGTCCATCCGCGGCGTGCAGAACGACGAGCTGGTGCGCGTCGGGCGCGTGCCCCCCTCCGCCTACGCGGCCCTGTCGCGACTCGCCGACGACGTCCTGATTACGCTCTACCAGATCCACAGGCAGGGCTGGATGCACCCGCGTGTGCTGGCGCACCTGTTCCGCGTGGACCAGGGCGCCGCGCACGCTGAGCTGGCGCGGCTGGCGCACCTGGGGCTGTTGGAGGAGCAGGACGGGCAGGTGTACCGCGTAGAGGTCCACCTACGCGGCGCGCTGGCGCGTGTGCTCATCGAGAAGGGGTGGGTCCGATGAAGCGCGGGCGCACATCCATGCGCGGTGCAGCGTGTGCATTCAGGCGGCTCACTCCGCGGGGCGCTCCGCTGCTCCTGCTCCTGGTGGCGTGGACGGTGGCCCCCGTTGCGAGCAATGCGCAGACCCCCGCGCCGGCTGCACCGGAGAACGGGGGCGGGGCGACCGAGGCCCCGGCGCGCGCCCCGGCTCGCACGCCTGCGCGGCGTCGACCGTCCGCGCGCGCGGACGCGGGGGTAGCGACGCCACCGACGTCCGAAGGTGGCGCGGCGAACGCGGGCGGATCCAGCGGCGGCGAGCCCGGGACCTCCCGCCCTTCGAGCGACGATCGCGCAGACGCGCCACGCGAGGGGAGCGGGGGCGGCCAAGGCAGCACGTCGGGGGCTGGCTCTGCGGGCGCTGGTTCCGCGGAGACGAGCGCACCACGCGATGGCACGGCCCCCGTGGGTGATGGGCAGGCGGGCGCGCCTCGCAGCGGTACCGCGAGCGCAGCGGGGGCCGGGACCTCGGGCAACGGCGGCGCGGAGACCTCTTCACCGGAGGGCAGAGGTTCGGGAGCCGACGGGGAAGGCGAGAGCGGCGCGGCGCCACCGGGCGCGGGCGGCGCGCCGGAGCCGGGAAGCGTCCATGAGGCTTCTGGCGCGGCCAACGCAGGCGGCACCGGCACGCCCAGTGTGGGGGCCCCGAGCGCAGGGCCCACGGCGGAAGCCAACTCGGGGGACGCGGTCGCGCCGCCGACGAACGACGTCGCGGATGCGGGTGTGCCACCGGAGGACGCGGCGCTGGACGCAGGCGTGCCGTTCGTGGACGCGAGTGTCGCCGAAGAGGTCGCGGAGCCGCTCGAGCCCGACGCGGGGCCAGCGACGGCCCCCGTCGAGACCACGGCCCCCCCCGAGGCGGGCGGCGCGGCCCCCACCACGACAGTGGTGCAGGTGCCCATGCCCTTCGTGCAGGCGTCCGAGTCGATCGACCCGTGGGCCGGGCTGCGCGAGGTGATCCCCGGCATCCCGACGGGCGGCATCAAGCCCATCGGCCTGCTGGGTCTGCTCGCTCTGCTGGCGCTGTTTTCGACCTTCATCGAGCGCCTGCGCGGGCGGCTGCTGCGTGACGGCCTGTTGCCCACCCTCCTGGCCGTCACGCAGGTGGTGGTGCGCCTGCTGGCCCTGCTCATCGCGCTGGCGCTGGTCATCCAAGTGGTGCCCGCCAACATCCGCTGGGTCGTGTACTTCATCCTCATCGCCAGCGGCGCCGCGCTGGGCTGGTCCATGCGCGACGTCATGCCCGACCTCATCGCGGGCGTGGTGATCGTCTTCGAGCGGCGCATCCGGCGCGGCATCTGGATTCGGTCCGACAGCTTCTCTGGCGCGGTGGAGCGCGTGGGCCTGCGCTCGAGCTGGCTGCGGGACAGCAAGGGCCACCGTGTGGCGGTGCCCAACCGGCTGCTCATGCAGGCCCCCGTGGTGAGCGACGAAGAAGGCGAGCGCGTGCAGGAGGTGGTGGTGCGGCTCGGCGGCGCAGACGCCGCGGACATCCGACGCGCGCTGCGGGATGCCGTCTTGGCCTCTCCCTGGACCACGCCCGAGAGCGAGCCGCAGGTGCTGCGCGACCCGGTGGACCCGGACCTCTGGCAAGTGCGCGGCCGCCTGCTCTCCGCCAGCTTCGCTTCGTCGTTCCAGGGTCAGCTGCTGGAGCGCGCGGAGGCCCAGCTCGCAGCGCTCCAGGCGCGGTCGCGGCGCACGCGCGAGACCAGCCCTGGCTTCGAAGAGAGCCCGGCTGGCGTGCCCACCACCAAGCACGCCAAGCTGGACAAGGCCGAGAAGTCGGACAAGGCCGACAAGCACGACAAGACCGACAAGACCGACAAGCCGAAGGCCCCCTAGCCCCAACCCCCGCTCCTGGCCCCGACGATGACCGACACGCTTGGCACCCGCTTCCCCGGCCTGGCCCCGCTGCTGCGCGCCGACCTCCTGGGCCCGCTCCCCACCTCGGTGGAGCCGCTCGCACGCCTCAGCCGCATGACCAGCACGGAGCTGTACATCAAGCGCGACGACCGCTCTGCCGCGCACTACGGCGGCAACAAGGCGCGCAAGCTCTCGTTCCTGTTGGGTGACGCCACGCGCGCTGGCGCGGACACGCTGCTCACGGTGGGCGCCTTCGGGTCCCACCACGTCCTCGCGACTTCGGTACACGGGGCGCGCAACGGGTTCGCGGTACACGCGGTGCTGCTGCCGCAGCCGTTCACTCCACACGTCGAGCGCAACATCCTCGCCGGCCTGGGCGCGTCCGCCACGCACCACCCTGTGCGACACTCCGCGCTCGCGGCGGCCGAGGTCGCGCGTGTGCTGGCTCGGTTGCGGCTCTCGCGGCGGCGCCCCTACTTCATCCCGCACGGGGGCACCTCGCCGCTGGGTGCGCTGGGCTACGTGGACGCGGGGCTCGAGCTGGCCGCGCAGGTGGACGCGGGGCTCACGCCCGAGCCGCACGCGGTGTACTGCGCGCTCGGCAGCGGGGGCACGGCCGTGGGTCTTTGCGTGGGGCTCGCCGCCGCGGGGCTGCGTGTGCCGGTGGTGGCGGTGCGGGTCACGCCGCGCTTGGTGGCGCCGCGCGTCATGCTCGACCAGCTGGTGGAGCGCGTGGTGCACGACCTCCACACACGCGACCCGCGCTTCCCGCGCGTGGCCGAGGCCGCCAAGCACCTCATGCACGTGACCGACGAGCAGCGCGGCGCGGGCTACGGCAAACCCGACGACGCGGCGCAGCGCGCGGCCGAGCTCGCGCTGGCGGACGACGTGGAGCTGGACCCCACGTACACGGCCAAGGCCTTCGCGCAGATGCTGCAGCACGCAGAGGGCGAGCGCCGCGGGCAGCGGCTGCTGTTCCTGCACACCCTCAGCTCACAGGATCTCGAGCCGCTGGTCAGCCGCGCCCCCGCCCTGCCCCGCTGGACGGACCGCTACCGCCGCGAGCAACGCTGACGTGCCCCGCTACGACCCACCCATCGAAGACGCGGCGCAGCACGCGCACGACGCCGCCGAGGCACGCGGCGAGCGCGGCTACATGGATCCGCGCAGCGGGCTGTTCGTAATGACGGCCGGCTCGTTGGCAGCGCGCGGGACGTGCTGCGGCTCAGGCTGTCGCCACTGCCCCTACCCCGCCGAAGAACAAGCGGCGAGCGGGCGCCCACGGCTGCGACGGCCCGAGCCCTGAACGGGCACGAGCGGTTCCGCGCGGGGCTGCTACGCTCTCGGGCGTGTCGCAACGGATACTCATCGGGTTGGTGAAGGGCCTCACGCTGGGCGTCCTGCTGGGCTCGCTGTTCCACTTCGGGCTCGGTTGGCGCGTGACCCCTGGGCTGCTGGGCTACCTCATCGCCATGGGCGTGGGGGCCACCGCCGGCATCCTCGCCGGGCGCCCGCCCTGGCTGCACGAGGCGTGGATCGAGAGCCTGCTGAAGGGGGTGTTCGGCCTCGCCGTGGGCGCCGCGGTCTACTGGGTCGCGGTGCGCTTCCTCACGTTCGAGATGGCGTTCGACGTGTTCGGCGCACCCGCAAGCTCGCCGTGGACCTCGCTGCCGCTGCTGTATGCGCCGCCCATCGCCATGCTCTTCGCGCTCATCGTCGAGCTCGACAACGGGGCCAGCAGCAAGCCTGGGGCCGGCAAGCCGGGCATGCCCAAGCCCGGGGCGGGCAAGCCTGGTGCGGCCAAGCCCAAGCCCGCGGGCGGAGGCGCTGGATGAGCGCGCAAAGTGGCGCGGCCAGTTCCGGAGCGCAGGTCCAGGGACCACGCGCCACCCCGCGCACCGACGCCTACCTGGACGACCTGCGCCGCGAGTTCCCGCGGCTACGCATCGTGCACAAGCAGGACCACGCTTGGTCACGCCGCATCGACGCCCTCCTGCGCGCGATCACCTTCGGGGGCCAAGCCGCGTACGTCAGCACCTACACCACGGTGCTGGGCTGCACCATCTATCTGCCCAGCGCGTGGGCCGAGCGCAGCGACGAGGCGCGCTACATCACGCTGCGCCACGAGGCCGTCCACCTGCGCCAGTTCCGGCGCTTCACCGTGCCGGGCATGACGCTCATCTATGGGCTGCCTCTCTTCCCCGTGGGGCTCGCGCTGGGCCGCGCGCTGATCGAGTGGGAGGCCTACCGCGAGACCCTCGCCGCATACGCAGACGTGTATGGCATCGAGGGCGCGCGCGACCCGGCCCTGCACGCGCACATCCGGCTGCAGTTCACGGGGCCCGCCTACGTCTTCATGTGGCCCTTCCCGCGCATGGTCCAGCGTGCCATCGACCGCGAGGTCGCGGCGCTCGAAGCGCATAGACAGACGCCCGCGGCCCCGTGATACGGTCGACGCATGGGGCATCCCGTGCGCCTGGGAGCGTTCTACCTGCAAGACCAGATCGGTCAGGGCGGGATGGGTGCCGTGTGGCGCGGCGTGCACCTGCAGCGGGGTCAGCCGGTGGCCGTGAAGGTGCTCTCGCTCGAGCGTGCTCGCGAGCCGCGATCCCTGGCCACCTTCCGTCGTGAGGTGCGCGCGGTGGCGCGCCTCAACCACGAGGCCATCGTCTCGGTGCTCGACCACGGCATCATCACGCCAGCGGCCGCCTACGAGGCCCGTGGGCGCCTGGTGGCGGGCAGCCCGTTCTTGGTAATGGAGCTGGCCGAGGCCACGCTCGCCTCCGCGTATCCGACCGTCAGCTGGGAGGCCACGCATGCCGCCCTCGTGCGGCTGCTGGAGGCGCTCGCCCACGCCCACGCGCGCGGCATCGTGCACCGTGACCTCAAGCCCGCGAACGTGCTGTGGGTGCGGCGGGCCCCGAACTACCCGCCCGACCTGAAGCTGAGCGACTTCGGCCTCGCGCACGTCATCACACAGGACGACGCCGGCGGGCGCATGCACGCGGCCGGGACGCCCGCGTACATGGCTCCCGAGCAGTTCCGGGGGGCCATCCGCGACTTCGGCCCCTGGACCGACCTCTACGCGCTCGGCTGCCTCGCCTACCAGCTCACGGCCGGACACCGCCCCTTCCACGCGCGCAACGAGAACGAGCTGGCCCAGGCGCACCTGCACGCCACGCCGCAACCGCTCGTGGCGCGCTTCCCCGTGCCGGAGGGCTTCGAGGCCTGGGTGCGTCGGTTGATGGCCAAGCACCCCATGGCCCGCTACCGCTGCGCGGCCGACGCGCTCTTCGCGCTCCAGGCGATCGCGAGCCGTGAGCCGGTACGCGTGGCCGAGAGCGAAGGGGCAGCGGCGGAGGCTGGGGACCCCGACGGCGTCGAGGTCGCGGCGACGCTGACGATGACCGTAGCCGGTGACTCGCTCAGCGACCCGAGCGCGTCGGCGTCGTACCACACGGACCAGGGCACGGTCAGCGAGCGCCCCCCGCTGGACCAAGCCCAGCGCGACCAGTTGCGTCTAGCGCCCCTCGAGCCCCCCGGCGCGCCCAGCGGCCCCTCGTTGCCCACGGTCATCACCGACGTGGTGCCCTTCGACGCGGACGAGGGCGCCTGGGAGCTCAGCGAGGCGCCGCCGACGCCCGAGCACTGGACCACCACCCATGAGCCGCTGCCGGTGACGCTGCTGGGCGCGGGTCTCGGCCTGTTCGGCGTGCGCGAGGTGCCGCTGGTGGGGCGCCAGCACGCGCGCGACCAGATGTGGGAGGCGCTGCGGCGCGTGCGACGGGAGGGCAAGCCCCGGTCGCTGGTGCTGGAGGGTCCGAGCGGCTTCGGCAAGACGCGCCTGGCCACGTGGCTGTGCGAGCGCGCGCACGAGGTAGGCAGCGGGGAGGTGCTGCGCGCCAAGCACGAGCCCGACCACAACGCGGGCGAGGCCCTGCAGCGCATGGCCGAGCAGCGGCTCAACACGCGTGGCCTCGAGCGCAAGCTGGCCCTCGCGCGCATCCGCCGGTTGCTGCTGGCGCAGGGCGTGGACGACGAGCGCGAGTGGGAGGGGTTGTGTGCGTTGGCGGTGCCACCCGACGCGCTGCGTGAACGGACCAGCCCGCGCGTGGTGCAGCCCTCGGCGCGCTTCGCGCTGCTGATGCGCATGCTGCAGCGTGCCAGCGCCGAGCGCCCGCTGGTGGTGGCCTTCGACGACGTGCAGTGGGACGCGCTCACGCTCTACTTCGTGGAGTACGTGCTGGACTACGCGCCCTCGCCGCTGCCGGTGCTGTTCGTGCTGACCGTGCAGGAGGAGGCCATCACCGAGCGCCCCGCCGAGCGCGTTCAGCTGGACAACCTGGTGGGGCGCGACGACGTGGAGGTCATCCGCGTGGGCCCGCTGGACGCGCACGAGCACCAGACGCTAGTCACCAACCTGCTGCGCTTCGAGAGCGACCTGGCGGCCAACATCGCGCAGCGCACGGCCGGCAACCCGCTCTTCGCGACACAGCTCATCGGCGACTGGGTGCAGCGCGGCGTGCTCGAGCTGAGCAAGCGTGGCTTCGTGCTGCGCGAGGGGGCACGCGCCGACCTGCCCGACGACCTCTTCGCCGTGTGGTCGCAGCGCGTGGAGCGCGCCGTGGAGGGCGTGGAGGACGGGCGCGTGGCGCTCGAGTTGGCCGCCACCTTCGGGCGCGTGGTGCCCGTGGACGAGTGGCGCAGCGCGTGCCTGGTGCTGCGCCTGGCGGTGCCCAAGACCTTCCTCACCGACATGCTGCGCGCGCAGCTGATGGAGGTGGAGGACCCGCTCGACGTGGGCATGACCAAGGTGTGCTTCGTCCACGGCATGCTGCGCGAGGCGCTCGAGCGCAGCGCCCACGAGCGCGACGTGCGGCGGCACCTGCACGGCGCCGTGGCCGACGTGCTGCGCCCCAAGCTGCACGACGGCGAGGTGGACGTGGCCGAGCGCCTGGCGCTGCACCTGCGCGCCGCCAACCGCCTGCGCGAAGCGGTCACGCCGCTACGCAAGGCGGCCGAGGTGCGGCGACGACGCGGCGAGGTAGAGCGCGCGCTGCAGCTCCTGGACCTGCACTCGGCCACGCTGATGGACATCGAGGCCGAGGCCGAGCACGTGGAGTGGGTGGAGAACCTGCTGCTGCGCACCGAGCTGGCGTGGAAGCAGGGGGCCCTGACGCGCGCCTCCCGCCTGGCCGACGAGGGGCTCGAGCTGGCCACCGCCGCGCAGCACGCGCTGCAGCTGGCGCAGGCGCGCTACCTGCGCGGCTACCTGGACGTGCAGCTGGGCAAGCTGGAGGCGGCCGAGCCGCTGCTGTTCCAGGCCGCGCAGACCTTCGACCTCCTGGGGCAGCGCGCCGAGTCCGCGCGGGCCATGCGGGGCCTCGGCTTCGCCGCCATCTCGCGCGGGCAGCACGAGCTGGCCTTCGGCGCCTACCTGACCGCGCTCGAGACCTGCCGCGCCTACGACGACCTGCACGGCGCTGCGGCGAGCCTGTGCGGCATGGGCTTCTCCGACCCGGAGAACATCCACGGCAGCGCGGGCCACCTGGAAGAGGCGTTGGCGCTGTTCGAGCGCGTGGGCGACCTCTTCGGCGTCACCTCGACGCTCAACAACCTGGCCGACCTCCACCGCCGCGGCGGCCGCGACCAGGAGGCCGAGACCCTCTACCGCCGCGCGCTCAGCATCAGCCAGCGCATCGGCGCCGCCCACCTCGAGGCCATGATCGTCGCGGGCCTGGCGCTCGTGTTGTTACGCCACGGGAGACACGACGAAGCGCTGCGCGAGCTCGAGGTCGCCTGGCGCATGGCCGACGTCCTCGGCCAGGTGGGCGCGCTGTCAGCCCTACACGCGCTCAGCCTCCCATGCGCCGTCATCGCCAAGGACCGCGGCGCGTGGAGCGAGCACGAAGCCCGGCTCAGCGCGCGTGTCAACGACGAGGCCGTGCTCGAGCTGGAGGTCATCCAAGCCATCGAGCACGCTGGCCACCTGTGCGCGCAGAGCAACGACATGGACCGTGCCCGGCGCGCATGGACGCTGGCGGCGCGCTTCTACGCCAACGCCGGGCACGCGGAGCGAGCGGCGACGCTGCGCGCCAAGGCGACGGACTGAGGTTCGGCGTTCGTGGTTCGTCGAGGCGCAACGGAGGCTGGAGCAAGCCGAAAACCAACGCGTATGGCACGAACTCACCCACCGCGCATTGCGCAACGCCTGCAACACATGCATAATGCATGTGTGCCTGTCTCCATCACCATTCGAGATGTCCCCGACGAGGTCCGTGACGAGCTGGCCGCACGTGCCGCCGGGGCCGGGCGTTCGCTGCAGGAGCACCTGCGGATGACCTTGATCGAGATCGCGCATCGACCGACCGCCGAGACCCTCGTTGCGCAGATGCGCGCACGCAAGGCGGCGACCGGGACCACGATCGGTTCCGCCGAGATCCTTCGGCACCGCGACGAAGACCGCCGATGATTCGCGTACTGGACGCCTCGGTGGTGGTCGCCGCGTTGGTCGACCGTGGGCCAGACGGTCGGTGGGCCGAGGCCGAGCTGCTGAACGCCCACCTGGCCGCCCCACACCTCCTCCCGGTCGAGGTGGCCAACATCCTGCGACGGATGGCGCGGGCGGGACAGATCTCGGGCGACATCGCCGCGTTGGCACACGACGACCTGCTACGGCTGCCGGTGGAGCTCTTCCCCTACGAACCGGTCGCAGCCCGAGCGTGGGAGCTGCGGCCGAACCTCACCAGCTACGACGCATGGTACGTCGCGCTGGCCGAGCAGCTGGACGCACCAGTTGCCACGCTGGACACCCGGCTCCGTGGCGCCGTGGGGCCCACGTGCGCGTTCCGAACGCCACCCTGAACACGCGGCCATGGCCGCGTGATGTCGCGCCCGCGCACGCCCGCGCCCTCGACGCAACTCGCCGAGCCTCGCGCCGAAGACCGCCGGGCATGGCGAAGCACGACGCGCTGTTCAAGCGGATCTTCTCGGCTCCCGAGCACGCCGCAGGCGAGCTGCGCACCATGCTGCCCCGCTCGCTCGTGGCCCAGCTGGACCTCGACCAGCTGGAGGTCGTGGAGGGCAGCCTCGTGTCCAAAGAGCTGCGGCTGCGCCACACCGACCTCCTCTTCCGAGTGCCGTTTCGCAAGCCACGCAACGGGCAGCGCTACGTGTACGTCTACGTCCTGCTGGAGCACCAGAGCAAGGCCGACCCCGACATGCCCTTCCGGGTCCTCGAGTACGTGGTGCGCATCTGGGCCAAGCTCCGCGCCGACGAGCCACACCGAGGGACCCTGCCGCTAGTGGTCCCCCTCGTGGTGCACCACGGCGCCCGCGCGTGGAGCGCGCCAACGTCCGTGCACGAGATGGTGGAGGGGCTCGCCGAGCACCCCGAGCTGCGGCGCTTCGTCCCCAACCTGGACCTGCTCATCGACGACCTCGCCGTGGCCAGCGACGCCGAGCTCATGAACCGCCCCCTCGCGCCTGTCGCGCGCGTGGCCACCTGGCTGCTGCGTGACGGGCGTGATGTCCATGCGATCCTCGCCCACTTGGAGTTCTGGGCCGCCCTGCTCGCCTTCATCGCGGAACGGTACCCGGATGAACTCGAAGCACTCCTGCGCTACATTTTGCTGGCGGCCGGCGAGCGGTCTGTCGACGATGTCCGCCGCGCCATCCTGATTCACGTCCCCACCGCGGAGGGTCCCTTGGCATCAGCCGGTGAACAACTCATTCAACAAGGCCGCGAGCAAGGCCTCCAGCAGGGTACGCTCGTTACCCTGCGCACCATGCTGCGATCCCAGCTGACGGCGCGCTTCGGTCTGCTCGGCGCCGACGATGTGGAGACCATCGAAGCGGCAACCGCGCCCGCGTTGGAGCAGATGCTCATCCGCGTGCTGACGGCAACGACCCCCGAGGAAGTCCTCCGCGACAGCTGACTCGCGTCACGGCCCGAGACACGCGCCCTCGATGCAATTCGCTAGCTTCACCGCTGCCTCACGCTCTGCCGCCGTGTGCCTCCCGCCTCGTCCCGTATTCGGTGTGCTCGTCATCCTCGGTCTCCAGGACAGGAGTCGACCACCCATCCTCAGGTCGTCCGGGATTTCAGCCCTCAATCTCGGGGGCCGCTGATTGGCAACGGCATCTACGGGAGGCCGGTCAGTGGGCCCACGACTCGGCGAGTGGACACGGCGATCGCGTACCGTGGTGTCATCACTCCATGCACAGCGCTGCGCGAATCGCGAGGAGTGTGTCTCGGACGTGGACCGACTCATCGAGCCGCTCGTCGATGAGCGCCACAAACGCGGCGGGATCCGGTGGACCAGCCGGAACAAGGCGATACTTGCCTGGTATGGTGCCGAAGACCGTCTTTCTGTTGGGTCTGGATGCCTCTCGGATCACGCGGCCATCTTGGGGACGGCCTGAACGTGGGCGGAGAAGTCGCGCCGGCGTAGCGTGACGACGGCGCGGTCGAGGCGGTCGTTGAGAACGAGGGACCGGCAGGTCAGCGTCGCGCGGAGGCCGTCGTTTCGCCAGCGTTGGCCGGAACGTTTGCAGCGGACGGAGAAGAAGGACTTGCACGCGCCCTCGGTCGCGCTGGAGCCGATCGGGAAGCCGGCGTCGCGGAGGGACGCGTAACGCATGGGGGCGCCGTTGTTCGTGATGAACGTGAGCTCGTTCTCCATCGCGATGCGGCACGTGGGCAGGTATCCGTGGGCGACTTCCCGCTCGAGCTCTTTGGCGATGGCATCGATGGCTTCATCCTCTTGGCGAAGCGCCTTCTTCCATCGCGCTATGATCGCGGAGGCGTCGCCCTCCATCGCCTGCGCGGCGGCCGAGAGGTGACCCATCGCGTGATAGTGGTCGACGAGCTCTTCCCAGTCCGACACGGAGGGCTCGCCCTCGAGCGCGGCGACGAGGAGCGTCCACACTTCCTTCGCCGCGTCCTGGACGACCACGATGCGCAACGTGTGCACTCGCCAGGGCGCCCCTGCCCGACTGAATCCATTTCCGTGAAGCTGCCGCCCTTTCACAAAGGAGCAGCTTGGGATGAGCAAGGCATCGGCAGATGAAGGGTTCTTGCGAGGAGTCACTGGGCCCGCGCACTGGAGGAGGCGGACGCGCGACGGGGCTCCAGGTGCGGCGGCGGTGACGAGCCCCTCGACGCCCATGGCTTCGTACCACTGCAGCCAGCGGTTGACCGAACCACGCGTCACGTCCAGCTCGGCCGCCAGCTCCACAACACGGCGCCCTTCAATGTACCCGAGCGCCGCCTTGCCTCGGCGCCACTCGTCGAGGTCCCCCGCCTTCGAACGTTCCCGAATGAACCCTCGCAGCTTCTTCTTCGCCGACGGGCTACGCCCTCGCGCGCTGATCGCTTCGCCGTTCCTTGACCGTGCCATGATCACGTCCTTGTGTGATCGCGGAACCCTGATCCTCCTCGGATCCCGAATCAACAAGAACTTGGATCCGCCTCTCGGCGATCCTGGTTAGACCTGCTCATCGACGACCTCGCGGTGGCCAGCGACGTGGAGCTCATGGACCGCCCCCTCGCGCCTGTCGCACGGATCGCCACGTGGCTGCTGCGTGACGGTCGTGATGTCCGTGCCATCGTCGCTCACATGGAGGCGTGGGCCGCCTTGCTCGCCTTCGTCGCGCAACGGTACCCAGATGAATTCGAAGCGCTGTTGCGCTACGTATTGCTGGCTGGCGGCGAGCAGTCCCTCGAAGATGTCCGCCGTGCCATCATGATACTCGTCCCCACCGCGGAGGGTCCCTTGGCATCAGCCGGTGAACAACTCATTCAGCAAGGCCGCGAGCAAGGTCTGCAAGAAGGCCGCCAGCAGGGCCGCCAAGAAGGCACCCTCGCGACCCTGCGTACCAACGTGCGTACGCTGCTCAGCGCGCGTTTTGGGCCGCTCCAAGCTTCCCTCGAAGGACGCGTGGACGCCGCCACCGCGTCCGAGCTGGAACAGATGCTCCTCCGCGTTCAGACCGCCACGAGCGCCGACGAGGTGCTCGACGCGCCGTGATGTCCGGTCTCGGTCGCTGACCCCGCCGGAAATGCGCCCACCGTGACCGATCAGCGACACCGGGATGCGACCGACGTCGGCCCGTGCGAGCCTGATCGGGGGCTCGCCGTGTGCATGGGGGTCAGAGCATGGAGCGCTTGAACGCGGCCGGCGCCATGTCGGCCACGTCAAGCCTGAACACGTCGCGGTGGGTGCCGAGCCGCTCGAAGGCCCAGGCAAGGTAGGCCTGGACGGGTACCCCGATGGCGCGGCAGGTAGCCACGATGCCGAGCAGGACGCAGGCACGGTGCGCTCCCTCCGAGCTGCCGGCGAAGAGCATGTTCAGGCGCAGCTTCGCGACGTTCTGGAACTCTCGCTCGGTGGGCGAGTTGTCGATGGGGACGTCCGGTCGTCGATGAATCGGAAGAGCGCATCGCGGTGGTTTCTGTAGTAGCGCACCGCCGCCATGAGCGGTTCCGAGGGGAGGAGCACGGGCTCGACGGCCGCGAGCCACACCTCGAAGTCGTCGGCGAGCGGCCGGACGTAGCGTTGCCGATGCTCTCGCAGCGCTTCGCCTATGAGACCTAGCGCCTGCGCCTTTTCCTCTTCGCCGTAGATGGCGCCGATGAATGCCCCGCCCTCTTTGGCGAGCCCTGGTTGGGTGGCCTCGGCGTCGCGAAACTTGCGCCGCCCGTGAGCGTTGCAGCCGGTCTCGATCACACGCCCCGTCTCGAACACCGCGTTGAAGCGATGCTCGGCGTCCGCGGTGAGCTTGCCCGTGAACGGCGCGAGCTTGGACACCACCGACTCGCTGCTCTTGTCGGCCTCGTACTGGAACACCGCGAGCTCGTGGTTTCGGTACAGCTCGATGTAGCCGTTGTGCGCGACCGGGAGCTTTGGCACGAGCACCTTGAGGCCCGTTCCATCGGTGGCCATCCACGAGCCCGCGAGGAGCGCTCGCCAGTGGTAGCCGTCGACGGGCGCGAGCAGGTCCGCAGCTCGCTCAATGAACGACACGAGCGTGCCCATTGCCAGCGGCACGCCCCGCTCGGCGAGATCACGGCGAAGCCGGTCGAGCGGCGTCAGCAGCCCGAACTTCTGATGGACCAGCCATCCGAGCCACTCGCCCGTGACCTTCGAGCGCTCGTAGGGCGCTGGCAGGGAGCGCGGTGTCGTGCGTCCTCCGCAGCTCCGACAGCGGCAGGTGGTGCGGCGCACCACACGTCGACGCTGATGCTCCTTGACCACGTGGAGCTTCTCCTCGGTGATCTCGTCAGCGGCATCGAGCGCTGTGCTCCCGCAGTGCATGCAAGCGTCCGGTCGAAGCGTGTGCTCCTCCGCCTCGAGGTGCGGCGGGAGCTTCTTGCGCCCCGTCGGTTTCACCGGCGACTTGGCCTTCTCTTCCTCGGTGGGCTTCCCGGGCGCCTGCGGACGCTCGTCGAACGCGCGCTTGGCTTCGCCTTCGACTGTGGGCGGCGGCGCGGGAGGCTTCACGGCCGGGGTCTTGCGTTGCTTGCGCTGGGCGATGGCCAGCAGCTGCGCCACGCGCTCGTTCAGCTTCGCCAACTGCTGGACGAGCTGAGAGACCTGACCGCGCAGCTCGGCGTTCTCTCGTTGCAGCGCCTCGACGTCGACCACGACGGCAAGAGATCACGCCAGGAGAACGCTGTCGATCCCCTACCGCCGCACATCCGCTCGTGCGCGGCGGTACCAGCCCTGTCGCGCCGCCGTGAAATCGATGCCAGCGAGCAGCGACGCGAACGCCGTACCGTCGATTTGCACCTGGGTTTCCGCGCCGTCGATGCGCGGCAGCTGGAAGCTGCCAGCCTCGAGCCGCTTCGCCAGCAGACACCACCCCGAACCATCGAACCACAGGGCCTTCGCGATCCGTCGCCGCTTGTTCATGAACAAGTAGAGGTGCCCATCTACAGGGTCGAGTCCAAGCCAACGCACCGCTCCTGCAAGCGAGTCGAACGAGCCGCGCATGTCGATGGGCTCCACTGCCACGAACACGCGCACCGTCGGCGGCAGGCTGACTACACACCGGTCGGGGACTTCTATCTTTGAACCCAAACCTCGAACGCCCGACTGTTGAACACGCACACCTTGGCGACGCGACCTTCGGACAGGACACCCCCACGCGCTATCGGTGTGTGATACCCAACTCGGTCTGTCAGATCGACGAGCACTTCTTCACCCCGGACAGTGATCCGGTCAGGACCCATCCTACCGTCCGAACGCTGTTGTTCGATCACGGCAACTTCACCTTCTACCCAGTGGCACCTCTCCATTCCATCACGAACGAGGTCTGCCTGAATCGAGGCCCCATGTAGTGAACCTGATATGGTCGCAACCCCGACCAGGATCGCAGCACAGGCAAAGACTCTCGCGTTGCGAATCCAGGCAAGTCGGGCTCCAACCGCCGCCGCCACCCCAAACAGCGCCCCGACGACCATCGCCGCATCCAGACCTGCCGACCTATATACTAGTTCCCACATAGCACCTCAATCACTGTCACCGAACTCCAACCAACTGCCAAAGTCGATCCTATCACCATGCCCAAAGCCGATCCCGGGATCTTGCTCGGTTCGCTCAGTCGTCACGACAGGAATGTAGAGCGTGTCGAACCTCCTGAACACGTTGAAGCCCGTAGAAGTACTACGCTGAGCTAGGTCAATCCCAAAGTACGCAGGGTTGTCCTCAGACAGATCGCCGTCTCCCCAGAATATCGTAAATATTCCAAGAATCTCAAGATTATGGAATATCCCCTTCCACTCTGCACCTCGCCCACCGATTGCGATATTCGGCCCAAACGACCACCCAAACCCGGCCCCCAGCGCGTAGTTCTCTTGCCTGAGTGAATCGCCATCGTCTACGGTGGGCACAACGAGATAGAGACCACTGTGACCTTCGCCTTCAAGCGGCGCAACAGACTGAACGTTTAGACCTACGGAACCTGCGGTACCTAGAGTGCCTCCGCTCACGGTCCCGGAGAAACCAAACGAGAAGTCAACTGGTATCGACGAGATCATCCAGGGTCGTTCTTCAGACTGTTCCTGGTCGCTGTCCTCGGGTGGCGGAGATGACGCTTCATCGCCACCCGTAGCTGCGAGCATCAGGAGTAGCAGCTGCGCGCTAGCGTCGTCAGAAATCGCCTCCTCCATCAGCTGCTCCAGTGTGGGCTGACGGGGGCGCGGGGGCTGTCGCTCAGGGGACGCCTCAGCGGGTGGTGCGGTCGGATCGGAGAGTAGGATTTGCTGCTCCTCCGGGTCCCAGTCCTGCATCACATGGTTGGGCGTCCGAGGGGGGGGGGCTGGACATTCGCCTTGGCATTGGAGCCCGAGCGGGTCCCTGGCCTGCAACAGGCTCCCGCCAACGTAGTGGTACCCGTTCATCGCCTCGCCTCCGCCCATGGCGTGCACGCTCAGCGGGTCTACGCTTGCCCAGCGGCCGAGCCGGGGGATCAGATACCGCTCCCCGAAGTACACCAGCCCAACTTCTTCGTCGGCTTCCTTGCCCGTGAAGCCGATCGGCTCGAGCTGCATGGAGACGTCCTCGGTGGTTCGGTGCGTCTCGCGTGCGCCGTTGGGGTAGAAGGTGGTGTGTTCCAGGAGGTCGCCACTTTGCAGATCTACGACGGCGGCGGTGCTGTGGACCAGGTCGCTGAGCGGGAGGGTCAGGCGTTGCTCGCAGGTGAGGGCGCCTGTGGGGTCCAGCTCGTTGTTGTTGGCCCAGACGAGGCGGGCGCCGCCCACGAGGTATTGGGTCTCGGTTCCGAGGGTGGTGCTGGCGTGGTAGGTGTGGCCGGCGTAGTCGTGCTCGAGGCCGCGGCGCTCGTAGTCGCCTGGATAGGGCTGGAGCGTGGTGGCGGCGAAGGCGTCTCCGTCGCGGCCGCGGTTGAGGGTCTCCTTGATCACCCGGACGTTGCCGGCGTCGTAGCGGTAGCGCTGCTGGACCATGAGGTACCAGCCGCCGGAGGCGCCTTGGCGGTCGTAGCGGCGGGCCTCGGCCAGGCGGTTGAGCTCGTCCCAGTCGTAGCGGTAGTGCTGCTCGCGCTGGCAGCGGCAGTTGTTCTCGAGCGTGCTGCGGCGGGTGGCGAGGCTCTGGTCGCGGGGGTCGGCGCAGACGAGCGTGGCGGAGCGGTCGAGGCACTGGCTGCGCACCGTCATGTGGGTGACGTTGCCGTCCTGGCCGTAGTTCAGGGTGACGTAGCCGCCGTGGTCCACGCCCACTTGGCGCGTGGCCGGGGCCGGCCGGATGTTGGTGCTGAGGTACAGGGCGCTCGGGCGGTCGGATGGCGACAGCGGGGAGAAGCCCGGGTCGTCGTTGCCGCTGCTCAGCAGGCCGGCCGAGCGCTCGTAGAAGACACCCTGGTCGTCGGTCCAGTCGGTCTGGTTGGCCAGCCAGTCGTAGTCGTACGTGAGGTCACGCACGCGCGTGGGCGCGTTGGTGGACACCATCGGCGCCGGCCGCCGGTGCATGGGGTCGCGCTCGCCGTGGGTGCTGCCGTCGAGGTTGGGGCGGGTGCGCTCCTCGCGCCAGTCCGTCGCCGCATCGTCGTAGCCCGGGTCGAACGCGCCCGTCTGGTCGTTCATGTACGTGAACGCCACGTTCGTGACGCGGTAGAGCGCGTCGTGCTCGATGTTCTGGCGCCACGGACGGTAGCCGGCGGGCCACTCGGCCGTAGCGCGGGCGTCGGTCACCTCGGTCAGGTTGCTGACCGCGTCCCAGGTGTACTGGAAGTCGTGCACGGTGGTGACGGCGTTGAGGTCGGGCACCACGGCCCCCGCGCTGGGGGTACGCACGGCCAGGCTGCGCTCGGGGCGTCCTCGCTCGTCGTAGGTGGTCTCCGTGTACAGGGTGCCGATGACCTGGGGGTCGCCGTAGTCCGTTCGCACGGGCTGCCGGTCGGCGTTGTAGGTGACGTTGCGCACGATGGGCACGCCGTAGAGGGTGCCGCCGTTGGCGGACACGCGGAGGTCCACGCCAATCGGCAGGCCCAGCTGGTTGTAGTGCAGCGTGCCGCCGACTTCGGGAGTGAAGCCCGTCTCTCCCCCCATGGCTTCCCAGTCGGGGTCGCTGGGGTAGTCCATGGCGACGGGCCGCCCCGCGTAGTCGTAGGTGGTGCGCGCGACGTAGGTGTGGCCTGCTTCCTCGTCCCAGCGGCGGGTGGTCGGTGCCAATGGCGCACGCAAGCCAGTCTGCGTGAGCTGCGCGTTCAGGCTGGCGTTGAGGTTTCGTGCGCGGGGCAGCACCGCCATCTGGCGCAGCGCGGCTTCGGGCTGGCCGCGCTGGTCGTAGACCACCACGCTGCGCTGCGCGCGATCGGTCGAGCCGCTCAGCCGGCCTATCCAGCGCGGGTTGTCGGACACGGCTGCCACGTCCAGGTCGAAGTCGGGCTCTTCGTCGAAGAAGTAGCGCACGTCCACCAGCTGGCCCTGCTGGGCGTCCTCGGCCATGCCGATGGCGTCGAGTGGCAGCGCCGTGTCGGGCAGGTCGCCCGGCGGGATGGCCTCGGCGCAGGTGACGTAGTCCTCGGCGATGAGCCGGCCGGCGTGGTCGTAGTAGAAGTTCTGGCCGCAGCCGCGCGGGTCGCGCACCGCGGCCAAGTCGCCCACGTCGTTGAAGAGGTAGCGCCAGGTGCGGTTGGCGTCCGTGCGCGCGGCGTCGCGCGAGTCGCTGTCGGGGTCGGTGGAGGCCACCCGACGCCCGAGGGAGTCATAGGTGAAGGTGCGGAACAGCAGGTGGGTGCCCACCACGCTGGCCCCGGCGCCGAAGGGGGTGTCGTCCTCGGTCTCGGCGCGCCCCACCTGCAGCGCCACGCCGTCGGCGCGGTAGAGACTGCCCAGCCGATAGGTCTCGAGCACGTTGCCCGTGGACGCGCGCCGTTGGCGCAGCACCTGGTCGATGGTGCGCCCCTGGCCGTCCACGCGGGTGGTGGTGCACGTGGCGTTGAAGCGCGGGTTGGAGCTGCGGTCGAGCGCGTCGCACACCGTGGTGCTGGTGGCGCCGTAGGCCGTGTGGGTCTCGGTGTGGTCTTCGGCCGCGGCGCGGATGACGCGCCCGAAGGCGTCGTAGGTTGCCGTGGTGTAGGCCGTGGTGGGGATGGTCAGGGCCGCTGCCGCGCTGGGCTCGGCGCCTCCCCACAGGTCGTTGTGGTAGCCCATGTAGGAGCTTCCGCGCGCGTTGAGCACGGCCAGCCCGCTGCGCTCCCACTCCATTGGCCCGCGGCGCGCAAGCGAGACGCGCGGGCGGCCGAGACCGTCCACGTACGAGACAGTGTCTAGGTACTCGGGGGCCGTGCAGCCCACGTTGCCGTGGTTGACACGGGCCATGATGCGGCTGACCGGCGAGTCGGCGGTCGCCAGCTGGTAGGTGAACGACTGGGTCGGGGCCCCCGTCATGGTGCAGTCGTCGAACGCGGGTGGCACCACCGCCGTCAGGCGCCCGAGGCCGTCGTAGGCCACCGACGAGGTCTCGTCGTTCGGGTCGGTGGCCGTGCGCAACACGCCCATGCCGCGCTCCCACGTGGCATGGGTCTCCAGCAGGCAGAAGGGGGCTCCGGCGTTGGCCACCGGGTCGGCGCAGAATGTGGCGTCTCGTCCCCGCCGGATGGCGATGCGCTCCGACGTGGGTAGCTGGGCGTAGGCCTCGTCCACGCTGACCTCGGAGTAGCGCAGGCACTCGTTCAGCCCGCCTGCGTGCAGGTTGCCGCTTGCGCAGCTGGCGCGGGGCGTGCCCCACGCGTCGTACTGCGTGGAGGACTCGATGACCTGCGCGCTGGGCATGGTGTAGCCCTGCGCGTCGGCCGTGCCGGCGAACTCGAAGGTGACGCCGCCGGGCAGCTGGGCGAGCGCCTGAGTGTGCTGCAGGTCACCCGTGACCGGGTCGAAGGTCTGCGTGCTCCGGCCCAGCTGGAGTCCGCCGTCGCTGGCGCCCGTGGTGAAGCTCTCCACGGTGCGCCACAGCCAGTTGCCGCCGGGCAGCAGCGCGGGCACCACGTGCCCCACGGTGAGGTCCTGGGGATACGCGGCCGGTTCGGTGTCGTGCTCGTCCTGCAGGCGGCCGTGCGTGGTCTGCTGCCAGACGTTGCCCACGTTGTCGACCACGTCGGTGGTGCCACGCACGTGGGCAAAGCGCGCGCTGCGCACGGGCACACGCCACGTGTAGGGCGCCCCCGTCGTCGTCGCGCCGCCGTTGTTGTCCACGCCCTCGAACTGCAGCCACGGCAGCTCGCGCTCCTCGCGCGCCCCCACGAACTCGGCGTGGTGGTAGCGGAACTCGTCGGTCTGCGAGACGTAGGCGTACCAGACCACGCGTCCGTCGAGGCCCGTGACGAGGTGGCGCGCCACCACGGTGCCGTGCGCGGTGGCCAGGTAGGCGTGCTGGGCGTCGTACGTCTCCGTGTACCACTGGCGCCCCTTGAGCGCCTCGAAGGGGTTCTCGGCCAGACGGTCGCTGGCGATGTCGCTCGGTCGGCGCCCCTGGTGGAAGTAGGTGCGCACGTACTGCGTTCCGTGGTGCTCATCGCCGATGGCCACGGCGTCGGCCGCGCCGAAGCCCCGGAACTCCTGCTCGATGCCCTCGTAGTAGCCCTCGTGGAACTTGAACTCGCTGCGCGTGACGTTGGCCGCGCGCCCCAGCAGGTTGAAGTTGTCCGTGGTGCTCACGGCGCGCACCACCGTGCTCAGCACTGGCGTGCCGCCGCTGCGGTACACGCAGCGCCCGCTCAGCTCGTACAGCAACTGGTCGCCCCAGGGGCACTGGGCGGGTCCTGGCCCCGGGTCGGTCAGGGTCTTGCCACGAGGGGGGCCCACCTGGCTCCACTGGAACTCGTCGCCCCCGCAGTCGCCTGGGCACTGGTCCGCCTGCACCAGGTCGCGGGTGTAGTCCTCGGCGGCGCTGGCGTAAGTGAGCGTGGTGGCGGCACCGAGGCCGTTGTGCACGCGGGTGAGCAGGCGTGGACGGACACCGCCCAGCAAGTCCATGTACTGCCACTCGCCGGCCCGCCCGTACACCAGGTCCGTGGTACCCGAGCCGTCGATGTCGGCGAAGCGCACGTTGGAAGCGAACTCGGGGGCGAAGGGCGAGGCGAACGTCTGGCGCGCCGTGAAGCGCTCGCCGTTCACGTTCATCCACACGTCCAGGTTGCGGTAGCGCACCTGCACCACGTCGCTCAGGCCGTCCTCGTTCACGTCGACGGTGAACACGCCGCTCAAGTCTGGGTTCAGCTCCGGCGGTGCGTTCTCCATGTGGCGCTCGCGGCCTGCGCCCTCGTTGCGGCCGCACGTGGCTGGGCCGTCGCCCCACAGGGCCTCGCCGCGCCCGGGCCAATACACCAGGCGCCCGCGGCGCATGCGCACGATGTCCTGCACGCCGTCGCCGTTCATGTCCGCCAGGCGAATCTCCGAGTCGCTGAAGTCGACCGGGTTGCCGTCGTGCAGCAAGCAGGTCTCGAGGGGCGCGGTGGACAGGGTCCAGGTCCCGCTGCCCTCGTTGTAGATGGCCTGCCCGAAGCGCCCCTCGCCGCCGGGCGCCCAGCCCAGGTTCATCCAGGTCTGCATCACCGTGCCGGTGGTGCGCACCACGTCCACCAGGTGGTCGTTGTTGACGTCCCACATCTTGTAGTGCGCCCCGTCGCGCACGAGGTCGATGCGCGGGTCGTCTCCCACGTTGTCGAGCTCCACCTCGGCATAGGTAAAGCCCCAGCCCTGCTGCGCGGGGCGCACGCTGTAGTCCACCTCTTCGTCCGCGCGGCGCGTGGGCGTGAAGTACCCGTAGCGATCGAGCCGCGGCATGTGCAGCAGGTCGCCGCGGCCGTCGCCGTCCACGTCCATGGGCGCGATGTTGGCGTTGCGCATGCGCATGACGCCGCTCAGGTCGCCGCGCATGGGGACGGGCACCGCGTCGCTGAACACGCCCGCGCGACCGGCCGGGGTGGTGCTCGCGCCGCGGAAGCCGTTGAAGAACACGCCTGCCGCGGGGGCGCCAGAGGCCGTGCGGTAGCGCGCGGGCTCGGTCACGATGAGGTCCGGCAGGCCGTCCGTGTTGACGTCGTACAGGTCCGCGTCGGCGAGGTCCACCGACACGTCGGGGCCGAACGCGACGTTGTGCACCGCGTTGTCCACGCCGCCAAAGCCCGCGACGGAACCGAGTGGCATCTGGCTGTACTCGAAGGTCATCGGCGGGAGCAGCTCGCCCACCGTGCTGTCTTCGAGCGCCGTCTCGAGCACGCGCCCGTTGGTCATCACACCTGGGGGCGCGTTGCCCAGTGGCACGTTGGGGCGGCCCTCCACCTGCACGCTCGCGAGGAGCGAGTGATGCACCTGGCCGTGGTAGGCTAGGTGGTAGCGGCGGACCAGGTAGCGGGTGCCCACCGCCTCCTCGGCCATGGTCACGGTCACCATGCGCACGCGCCAGCGCAGCTCGGTGCGCCAGCCCATGGTGTAGCTGCTGAACACGTCGGGGCGCGCCGTGTCGTAGGTGATCTGCACGTGCGCGGCGTATTGACTGAGCGGGGCGCGGCACGCGCGCTGGGCGTCGGGGACGCCCCCCTGCGCGCAGCTGTTGGGCGACACGTAGTAGATGTCGGCCAGGTAGTTGTGCCCGCGGTCCTCGAGGTAGCGGTAGTACACCGTCGACCCGTGCGCGTCGCTCATGCGGGTGAGGTACCAGCTGAAAATGCGACCATGCCCTGCCCCCAGCTCGCTGGTGAGGCTCAGGCGGCTGTCGAGGTCCGGGGGGCCCGTCATGGCCGGCAGCTCACCGAAGTCGAAGCGCGTACCGTCCTTTCCCTGCACCACCCAGCGGCGACCGTCCGGCGAGCGGAAGAAGCGCATGAACCCGCCCTCCACACGCGCGCGGTACTGCTGCCACGTCGCCACGTCCGTCGGCACATCCCGGGCGCTGTCCACGTCGAAGAGGCCGCTGGCGTCCACCGTGCCCATGCGGGTGCTGTCGACGGGCACCAGCTCTTGGCCGCCGTTGTAGATGAAGCGGTCTTCCTGCGCGTGCCACGCTTGGCGGTCGTCGTAGCGGGGGAGTCCGCGGTCGGTCTGTCGAGCGATGAACGGCACGCTCATCCCCCAGCCGATGCCGACGACGCCGTTGCCGCTGGTGCTGGAGTAGCCGAGCCCGAGCGACGGCTGGACGCCGGCCCGACCTGCGGGGAGCGCGATGGGCACGCCAAAGGTCGCCGTGCCGCTGCTCAGGTTGGGCGTGAAGCTCTCGCCCATGCCTTCGATGGAGCCCTCGGCGTTGGGCAGCGAGATGGCCTGCGGCGTAACGGAGCTGTTGCCCTGCTCCGCGCCGGGAAGGTCTTTGGGCTCGGCTCCTTCGGGCTCTTGTTCCTCGCCCTCACCGGGTTCGACGCGCTCCTCGACGCTGTCCTGCTCCTCGTCACCGGTCAGTTCGCGACGCTGCTCGTCCTCGGCGTCGGCGTGCTCCTCGGCCCCATGGCGGCTCCCGCGTGCCTCGGTCTCGCGGCCAGCGACCGTCCCGCGACCCGCGGCCGACTGCACGTCCTCGCCCGACGAGCTGCGCTGCGTGCTCACGCCGGCGCGCGTGCCCGCCTGGGACATGGCGCCCGCGGGCAGCCAGAGAGCCGGGGCAAGCAAGCATCCCAGCAGCAACACTCTCTTCGCGATTCGAGTCCGTCTCATCCGTCATTCTCCCGCGCCGAGCTGCCCCGGCTGCGGTTCGAGAGCTCCCTCACGGAGGGGGAAGCTGAAACACCACCGCGCCAACGCGCGCACCAACGACCTGCGCCGTGTAACCAAACCAGACCGAGCCGCCGGTCAGCTCGTAGGGGGCTGCGGCGACCACCGGGAAGCGCTCCCCACGCATCAGCAGCCGGAGCGCGTCCACCTCTTCGGGCGGCGTGATGCCCACAGAGAGGAACAGCGGGTGCGGGACCGGGTCGTTGTCGTTGTAGACCACCACGTAGCCGCCTGAGCCGCCCGGGCCGTAGGGGGCGACGTGCGGGTCCGACGCACCCAGGTTCGCGTCGACGTCGAGGGGCACGGCCGCCCCCAGCACGCCACCGGCCGCATGGGGCAAGCTCATGGCGTAGAGGTCGCCGTTGCCGTCTTGTCCGCGCGTCGTGTAGGCCAAGAGGTAGCTGTCGCCCTCCGGGTCCACGTCGGTCAGCTCGAGGGACGTGGCGTCGCCCGGCAACACCACGAACTCGTTGCCCAGGGGCCCGCTCTGAAGAAAGCGCCGCGCGCGCAGCTGGATGGGCGCGCTGAAGTCTCCAATCTGCGACAGCCACGCCACCATGAACTCGTCTCCATGGGCCGCCACGCTCGGGCGGGTCTGCGTGTCCGTGGTGGTGCTCGCCACTGGAAACACCTCGGACACCGCACCCGACGTGTTGCGGAAGCGCCGGCCCCACACGTCCGAGTCGGACGTGCTGTCCTCCCACACCACGACGAAGCTGTCGGTCAGTGCGGCCAGCTGGGGATAGCGCTGTGAGCCCTCCATGGGCCCATGCACCACCTGCTCGCTACTCAGGCTGCCGTCAACCGCCACTCGACGCATGCGCACCACGAACGCGGGCAGCCCCCCGACCATCCGCGAGGCCGTCCACGCCACCACGAACCCGCCCGACGTGAGCCCCACCGCGGTGGGCGTCATGTCGAACGACGTGAGCGTCGTCTTGTCGACGGTGAGCGGGTTCTCCAAGTCCAGGAAGTTGCCGTAGCGGTCGAGCCGGGACGCGCGCAGCTCTTGGCGTGCCTCGCCGAACTTGATGTGGTGTTGCACCCACACCAAGAGCCCGTTGCCCAACCCGTCCAGCACCAGCAGCCGACCCGTCGCGGAGAAGCGCGCGCTGTACTCTTCCGAGCCAGGGTCCACACGCGCGGTGAACTCGGTGGGTTCGCAGCCCATGCTGCACGTGTCGCCGTCGTCGGCGTTCTGGTCGTCACACCCCTCGCGGGGCCAGAGCGCCATGCCCCCAGGCTCGCGGTAGCCGTCGCCGCAGCCACGCATCACACACTGTCCCGCCACGCACAGCAGCGTGTCCGTCTCGCCACACAGCGTCCCGTCCGGCAGGGTCGACGCTTCACACATCCCCGTAGCGGGGTTGCACTCGGAAGGCGCGCATGGGTCGGTGGCGATGCAGCCAGACGCACACGGGCCCGCGTCCACACCCACATCCGGCGAAGCATCTGAGCCTACATCCGCGAGGTACATGTCGACCCCACCAGCGTCCCTTCGCGCGCCCTGGTCCACGCCCGCGTCATCCGACACGCCACCGTCGCCGTTCATCATGCCAACGTCGACGCCCGCATCGCGCCGTGAACGCCCGTGGGGAGACGCACACCCGGAGGCGAGCGCGACCCAAGCAACAACGGTCACGGCGACGAAGCGACGCATCGCTCAGTTGGTTCGCGTCCAGAAGCGATAGCCGAGGACCAGCTGAACGTCTTCGATGCCGTTGAAGTTCACACCTGGCTCATCCCACACACGGAGTCGGTAGGTGCCCGTCACCGGCCGGCCGCGCATCTGACCTTGCGTGAACTGGCTGATGAGCGCCTGGTCCGCGCCGCTCATCGGGTTCGAGAGGTACCGCTCCGCAGCGAGCGCGCGCGCATGCTCGATGCGCCCCGTGTAGAGAGGCGCGTCGTACGAGCGCCCATCGTGGCCCAGCACCGTGTACGGTCCGAAGTGCTCGAGCGAGTAGGGGACGTAGCCGGCGCTGTAGCAAGTGGATGGTAGGTTCGCGTCACGGCACTGGCGCGACGCGGACCCGACGACGTTCGCCGCCACCGAATCGATCCGGTAGTTGAAGTTACCGCGTGCGAAACCGGACGCAGCAAACGTATTGCCGCGTTGGATGGACTCCTCCGCAACGGTGAAGCTGGTCTCCCAGTAGCAGTAGCGCGTGCGCTCGTCTTCAGGGCAGCTCCCCTGGAAGCCAAGGTCGCAGAGCTCCTCGCACCCGTACGTCCACGATCGGTCACGGAACTCGACACCGGTCGTGTCCTCGCAGACCTGCTGCCCGTACGTCAGCGTGTCTTCGGTCGAGGCAAAGTCTGGAACAGCGATGTCCCCCAGGTCCGGGTCGAACGTCGACACGCCCCACGGCATGCGCTCGAGCATCACGCCCGCCACGACGGGCTCCATCAGCTCGTTGCCGTTCTCACCGTACTCGACCTGTGGTCCGACGTGCACCTCGATGGTCTGAACAGTGGGTACGAAGACGTAGCGCCATCGGCGCGTCCACACTTCGTCCGCCTCGTCGGCGAAGCTCCCAATATCTTGTACCTGCGCCGCTGGCGCCACGCTTGCGCTACGTACCGAGAGTTCGGGCAACTGGTTCGCATCCGCCTCGGCAAGCTCGTACCAGGACAGCCGATAGAGTCCCACCGCCCCGCTGAGTGCCTGCGAGTACGTTGCCCCCGGTCGCCAGCCGCAGCCTGGATCTTCGAGGCCGCTCTCGTCCACGCAGGGGCAGTCCACGCCAGGGCAGCTCGGATGCCCCGGGCGGAACGTGAGCCGCATGGGGTTGGCGACGCCCGTGATGCCCACCGGCGGTCCGTCGATGTCGGCCACTGGCGCAACGCTGATGCACGCCGCTTCTCCGGGAGCCGCGGACTCGAGGAAGCACCCTGTCGGACGCCAGCCCCGTGGCTGAACGTCGGTCGCCTCCGTCAGCGACGCCGAAAAGTAGAGGAGGTTGCCGACGGGTGCCTCGCACAGCGCCCGAATGTTCTGGATGTCGTCACGAAGCGAAACCACCGCGACGTCGACGCCATCCGTGAATGGGAAATCGTGACGGTAGGACTCCACGAAACTCTCCAGTAGCGACACGTAGTCACCGACAGCGCCCGCTGTGTACTGCCCAGCGGTGTTCTCGTCCGGGTCGTCGGAGGTCTGCTGGCCGAAGTCGATACCGTCCATCTCGCAGATGGTCGACTCCCACGCAGCCGGTCGGTCAACCAGCGAGAGGTCGTTGGTCAGGTCGGCGAGGCGCACACCGAAGCGCTGCTCGATGGCTCGCTTCGCCAAGAAGCTGAGGCGAATGGCGTCCCGCTCCGCCCGCCGATAGCGTTCGTGCTCAGCGCTGTGCCGTGTGCGCAAGCTGCGACTCACGGGAAGGATTGCACCCGCCTCGTCGGTGGACAGAAACAACGCACGAGCGAGCGCGCGGTCTGCCTGAGCCTGCATGCTGTCCAGCTGAATCAGGTACTGGTCGATGGCGGCGCTGCTGGTTCGGAGCCGCGTCTCCAGCAGACGAAGGTTGACGGTAGCCTCATCCGACACGTTCTCCGCCGTCAAGATGAGTAGCGCGCGGTTCGAGTCCGCGATGGCCTCGTTCGCTGCGAGATTTCTCGTGAGTCGCTGGACATTGGTGGCGTTGACGGCGCACTGCGCCGCCGCGCGCACCGAGCCGGCGATCGCCGCCTTGACGCTGAAGATCGACCCTTCCGCCGCTGCGAACAAGCTTTGAGCGCACTGGTTCGCCTGCTCGGCCACTCCGGTCTTGTAGTTGTTCCGATCGATGACGTCGATGTTGGCTAGCCGGCTGAGCTCTTCGTTGGCAGACCGCACGGCACGCTCGAGTCGCCGCACTTCCGCCGCCATTTGCTCTGGGACAGCGCTCAGATCGACCATCGCCGCACGCAACCCGGCAACCACGACGCCATACTCACCGTGGATACCTGACGTCCCCGTGGCGTCATTGGCGTCGAGGGACTCGACGACGCTCACCGGCATCTTGGCGAACACCATCCGGTTCGCGAGGCCGTGAACGGCGTCGGCCGCGTATTTCAGATCATTCAAGATGTCCGGTAGGTCATCTGCGGAAATGTGCGTACGCGGCGTGGGCACGACGCTGATCTGCGACGTAGCGTCTGCTTCGCAGATCAGCTCCAGAGCGTCGAACACCTGCCCCGCGGTGAAGGTGTTGCCCATGGCGCGGGTGTAGTAGTCCACGCCCACGAGGGCCCAGCCGTCGACACCGTCCAGAAACCACGGAAACACATGGTCGCATCCGAAGACATTACTTGGACAGCCGCTGGGATGGAACGGATCTGTGAGGCCCAACATCTGAAAGTACCGTGGGCGAGCAGGGTCACGAAGCGACCGGAGTGTCTCGGAGGCAACGAGGCGACCGTTCTCCACGTTGAGAGGGTCCAGCGGTGACACGGTCTCCCCGAAGGGCGCGCTAGAATTGATGGTCATGAAGCCCACGCCGTCCCATGGGCACGTCGTAGTATGAACGTAGGGTTCCTCTCCCTCTGAGCGCCAGACCCACATTACGTCGCGCTCTAGAGTCGAAGCGGCAGCCTGACAGGCGGCATATCCTTGGCGGTCTTCTTGGTTGATACTCCACCGTCCGTAGGGCGAGCCTCCCGCGATCCATGTGTCCTCGTATCCTGTGGACGACCTACCCTCGACGCTCACGAGGATATTGCCCTGGTCGTCCTGCTCGACGGCGACCCCCCACGGCACGACGAAGCCCTCGAGTGTCTGTTGACCAAGCCACCGCGCTGCAACCGCGGCTTGAACCATACGGGCGTTGAGAAGCTGTCGGCGCCCCTGGTTCGCGCACGAGTTCCCGTCGCAGAACAAGCTTCCCGCCACACGACCATTGCTGCACCGATTCTCTTCGAACCCGCCTTGAGCACAGACGCCGCTGGCTCGCGGTCCGTTGACGATGTCACCGTTGGTGAGAATGGTTCGCTCGCCAACACGGAGTGACGAAAACGACCCTGGCCGCGCCTCCCAGTTGATGCCACGGGCGATTCGTCGCGCGTTGCTGGCAGAAAAGAAGTCGCTTTCGATAAAGACCTTCCACCATGCTAATCGAGTTGCAAGGTTGTTCGTGCCTATCCGCATCAGGCGACGCGCCTCCCGAACATCGTCGCAGAACCCGGGTGGAGCCTTGGTGCCCGCGGAGAGCTGTGGTGCCGAGAAGAGACCAAGGAGGTCTGCGCCACTGATCCTGACGGACACGTATCCGTCGCCGGCCGCGGCGCAGCCGGTCGGAGGGTCATCTTCGGTGGGCTGGCGCGGGCATGCCTGGTCCGGGAGGTCGTAGTCTCGTGCCTTGCCACACACCTGCGTCTCTTCGCCAATGGGGTGGAAGATGCATAGCTCCTGCGAGCCGAGGCTGACGAAGGGACGCCTCGTCGAGGCTTCGAGGCATCGGATGAGATCTTCCATCCCAGGCGTATCCTCACCAAGGCACCGAGCGATTTCCAGCGGAGTGCCCGCGTCGGGGCAGGTGCTCGTGACGTTCTCTGCGGTCAGCGGCGCAATGCTGATGGCCGACCCACAGATGGACTGGATTTCGGCAATTGCCGCCTCAGCACGGAGCTCGATCTCGAGCTGCGTACCCTGGGCCTGCCGCCCGAGCTCGTCGGCGCGGTCAGCTGCCTGCCGCGCGCGCACCAGGTAGCTCCTCCAAGAGCTCTCGAACGCATCGCCGTCGTCGGTCAGCGAGTCCTCGAGTGGAAGGCGCGCGTCGTACGTCGTGCCGGCGCAGTCCACTTGGGGCGCCGCACAGTCTGCCGCGCTCGGCATGAGCAGCTCCGCCGCGCGCCGCTCGGCCTCGGGCTGCAACGTCCTCACGGCGAAGCGAGACACGCAGTACTGCCCCGGCCCGGATGAGCCCATGTCGGGCTGAAAGACCGGGCCCATGTCGGGCATGAAGCCCGAGCCCATGTCGGGACCGAGGTCCGGCGGCGGGCCCGCGTCCTCGGGGACCCCGGCGTCCATCGACCCGCCACCGGGCGGACAGTTGGGCACGGCGTACTCCTCGGGAACGTCGATCGTCGCGATTTCGTCGTACGAGTTCGGCTGACCGGGCGTCGCGCCCGGTCGCGGGCGCAGGAGGTACACCCGCTCCGCGTTCTCCGGCCGCTCGTAGTAGTAGAACCTCCCCGCAAATGGGTAGAGGCCATCGATGGAAGACTGCGGCATGGAGATGATCGGCTGACGGAGCTCCTCCAACGCTGCCGCGCTGCAGTCGCCCGCTTCGTTGACGCCACGCACCGCGCAGTTTACGTCTTCGAGGTTGGCGGTGATCCGCCACTCCTCGTACTCGGAACCCGCGACGAACATCGACACCACGCGGAACTGGGTCTCCGGCGTGTAGTTGAAGACGATGGCGGGGTCGGGGGGGTTGTAGTTGAAGCTGTCCGCAGGGAGCAGCTGGTCTGACACACCAATGCCGCCCAGGAAGTCCGCCATCCCAACGCCGCGCGCAGCCTGCAGGGAGGCGAGATAGTCGTCGTAGGCGTCGCCGTAGTCGTCTCCCAGCGCGGCCTCGAGGCGGTCCGCCAACTCGATGAGCGTGTACCGCTGCGACGCGAGCACCGGCGTGTCGTAGATCTCGTCTGCGACCGGAGGGCCGTTGGTGTCCAGGTGCAGTTCCGTGGCGTTGGCGTACGCGAGCCACGTCTGGAGCGAAGGTGGCTCACGCGTGGCGGCGTAGACGGCCGGGTCGATCTGGTATCCGCTCCCGCCCTCGGTCAGTGGCGGCGAAGGGAGGGTGACACCATCGAGCGCGACCGAGAGGGGCCTGCGGAACGCGCGAATTTCTTGCTGGAGTGCGACGCGCGCCGCCGCGAAGTCGCTCTCGCTCAGGCCGACCTCGGCGAGGAACTCCTCCGGCGTCGGCAGGTTGGCGACCCCCGGCTCCGGAAAACGCGCGAGACCGGTCGTGGCGAGGTAGTAGCGGGGCATGACCGCGTCGGGCCCGTTGAACAAGAAGTCCTGCAGCGAGACGGGTGACTCGACCTGACCAGGGATGGCGACGAGCCGCGTGGGGTCGACCGCGGAGAGTCGGATGACCGATGGCCGCGAGCGTCGCGGGCGCGAGCGTGGCGCGGTCGCAGAACGGGTTCCCGGCGTAGGGACCAGCTTCCACCTCGTTGGGTCCAACGATGAGGCTCCCCGCGAACTGGCGGAGCTCCCAGCGCGTCTGAGAGGCCTGAACGGGGTCCGAGATGCGCCCGGCGGACGAGTCTGCGAGCCGGACGTAGGCGTCCATGGCACCGTAGCCCAGCTCGTCGATGAGCTGCGCGTAGTCACCCGTCATGAACGCGATGGCGTCGATGAGCGTGACACCTTCCGTGAATTCCGAGGCGCACTCCTCCTGATTCGCGGACGACGCGAGGGGCGGCTCCGAACCCTGCCCGCTAGGCACCGCGTCCCGAATCGTGAGGCCAGCCTCGCGGAAGCGGCTCAACCCGAGTTCCAGCAGGAGCGCGCGGGCTGCGAGATCCTGTGGCGGAAGCGTCACGGTGGTCCACTCCGCGGGAGCGATGCGCGCGCCCAGCACCAACGGCGCGACCGCGTCGGCGATCTCGGCGTAGGTGTGCCCGATGCAGGTCGCACGCTCGAGCCGGCAGCTGATATTCCCACAGGTCTTGACGCTGTCGTCTGAGCACACGATGTGCTCACCGCTCCAGCCGCCTTCCCCGTTCACGCCCTCCCCGTTCATGCGCTCGAACGCGATCTTGTCGCAGTGCGCGAGCACGATGTCCTCGTGAAACTGGTCCTGCGAGAGCACGTCGCCAGCAGTCGGCGCCTCGGGATCGGACGACACGGTCCACACCTGGCCGTCGATGAGGACGCGCACGTTCTGTCGCAGCCTGAGACGGCGCAGCGACGCGGACTCTGCCGCGGCTTCGTCCCCGCCTTCCGACCCACGCAAGCTGGCGTCGGGGGGTGGTTCGTAGCAACCGAAACACAGCGCTGCGCTCGCAGTGACGATCGCAAAAAGAAGGATGCTTCTACTCACAGCTTACCTCGCAACCAGGACGACCGACGCCGCGCCATCAGGGCGACGAACAGCGAAACGGCCCACATGGACCAGACGCTCCAACCACGCCGCGGCACACCGAGACCGGCACTGCACGAGGCCTGGTGGAGCGGAACACACACGTTGACTCCTGTGAGGTGGTCACAGGAGTAGCCCGCGGGACACGCGAGCGCGTCGCTACACAGCCGGCTGCATTGCGCCACGCCGTCATATTCGACGCAGACGTCGCTCACACAGTTGCCGGAGAACTCGCAGTCCTCACCGAACACGGAGCGCAGCGGAGCGCACTGCCCAGCGACGCAAGCTGCCTGGAGCCCGCATGACGAGGAACACCCGACCGTGCAGTAGCCCTGCTCGCCGCAGTGCCCGACACCACACTCGGCGTCATCCGCGCACAGGTCGAACAGAGGCTGCGCCACGCACACGGTGTCTACGCAGTGCCCGGCACCACACTCGAAATCCGACGCGCAACGCGGGCGATCTCCAGGGCACGAACCCGTTGTACACGACGTGTCACAGGCGGGTGCGACGCAGGGATACACGGCACAGAGCCCCGCGCGATCGTCCGCGGCGAGCGTGAGCACGGTTCGGCCGTCGTACAAAGGGTACATCGCAACAGAGGCGTGCTCGCTCGAGCACGCTGGCGCGTCTCCTTCCGCCTCGGGCTCGCAGGGGTGCAGCAGCCCCAGGGCGTGGCCAAGCTCGTGCGTGAGCACAGCCGTGAGGCTCCTGGCAGACGAACCCGCTGCGGGTGTCCCCGCCACCCACTCAAAGTGCTGCGCGTTGATGTAGATGTCGGCCTCGGTGATGTCCCAGCGCCCATCTGGTTGCCGGACGAGGTTCACGTCTGTCGTCGCCATGGCGTCTGGCGCAAGCCCCAGTTCGGTCCATCCGGTGTGCACCCACTCGATGGTGTTGATGCCGTCGCCCAGCACGCCCGAGTGGACGCTGGCGCCGGCGTACGAGACGATTGGGGCCCCGCAGCCACGCCACGCCGAGCGCGCCTCGTGGAACGCGCCCTCGACAGAGGTGAACGCGAGACTCAGCGGCTGCGCCGTGGAAATCTTGAACGCGAAGTCTTGGCGCCACGCTGGGGGCTGCTGACCATCGACCCCCTCGGCGCTGAGCGCGGTGCGATAGGCGCGCACCGTGCTCGGGAGTCCGGCCGTGCCGACGAGTGCGAGCAGGACAGAACAGAAGAAGGTGGTGCTTCCATGCATGCGCGCGCCGTACGCGCCAACGACTTGTTTAGCGTCTCCCCACACTTCTCTTGCAGTCTCCCGCCTTGATCGATTGCCGGGAACGTGGTCGTTCGAGTGCGAGCGCGCAAGTCAATTTTCTTGCGCACCATGGAATAGAATGGAGCGCGAGTTTTCCACCCATCCAACCAAGGAACATTCCGCTCAACGTGCACGCCTCCGCGCCGCACCATCCGGCACTCCAACGCAACGACCCCCGTGGCCGTGTGAGCCGCGGGGGTCGCGCCGAAGAGTCCGCAGTGCTCAGCGGAAGCGGTAGCTCAGCCCCAACGAGATGAGGTTCGTGCTGGCGGTGAAGCGACCCGCGTTGATGATGGTGCCTTCGCCAGCCGCGACCGGGCTGGTGACGCGCGCCTGACTCTCACTGTTGTTCACGGTGAAGTAGTGCGTGTGCATGTAGGCGAGCGAGAGCTCGAACCGCTGGATGCGCAGCGTCATGCCGAAGGAGCCGCCGAAGAGCTGCCATGGGGTGAAGTCGAGCCGCTCGTAGCCTGCTTCGACACCGTGCGTCTCGTACACGAGGCCCCAACGCAGCGCGAGCACCTCGGGCAACACGTTGACGTCGCCGCCGAGGGCTACCATGACCTGAGTGCGCCAGTTGTGGGGCAGCGAGATCTCTGGGGGTGCGGGAAGCGAAATGACGCCAGACACCAGCCATGGACCTGGTCGCTCAGAGGCAACCACATTGAACGACTTCACGCGGCTGCCGAGTGTCACCACCACGTCGAGCTCTAGGTCGAAGACCTCGTCGCGCATTGGATCAGACGAGCGCGCGGGGTCACCCTCTGCTGGTTCCAATGCTGGCACCCCGTTGATGCGGTCAGAGGTGCTGCGTGCGCCCGGGCGGGCCATGGCGTACCGCACGCCTGCGTTCAACACCGAGGTTTGCGGCGCGGTAAGGTTCACCGGAAACGTCACGTTCTCCCAGCCCTCGTCGCGACCCATGCGCGGACGGTTGGCCTGCCCAGCGATGTCACCCCAAAACACGGGGCGCAGATTGAGGTCGCCAGACGCCTTGACGTCGCCGGTCCACGTGAAGCCGGCCATCAGCTCGAGGCCATCGACGGGCTCCGCGTCGACGCTGAGACCGATGCGCGGGACGAAGCGGTCGTGTGCGTCGACGACCGCGATGATGTCGCGTGCAATGTCTTCGCCATGCACCGGGGTGACCGCCGTGGTGAAGCCCGGGCTGGCGAAGCCGTAACCGAACGAGGCCCCCACGCGCAGGCGTGGGTGCAGCTCGATGCCCGCACCGACGGCCACGAAGGCAAGCAGCACGTTCGCTTCGATCACGTCGTAGCGGCTCGACACGGGCAGCCGACCCGTCGGAGCGCCGGGCACCGCGTACGTGCCCAGGTTTGGTCCACTAGCGGCGCCAAACGTCCTGTGACCCACGTTGTTCGGTGCAATGAGGCCGATGCCGATGCCGACGCGCTCGTGCGGCCGGAACGAGAGGGCCATCTGCGGGATGGGGAAGATGCCCGCGTCGTTGCACACCTCGGGATACTCGATGCCCGCGTACTGACTGGGAGCGCCGAAGTCGTTGACGTTGCCGTTGTTGCTCCCCACGGGGGTATTCGCACGATCAGGGGTCTCCTGGGCACGCGCGTCACCGTTGCCATCACGCGTCGGCGTGCCCGTGCGGTCGAAGCACGACTGCAGGCTGGCGAGGTGCAGGCTGATTTCTACGTTGATGCCGTCGAGGCGCGCGAGGTTCGCCGGGTTCAAGTGCAACGCCAGGGGGGAGTCGGAGCGCACGCCCCAGGCCCCTGCGCGCCCGAGCCCGCGCGTTCCCAGACCAGGCATGTCGAACCCGCCAGCCTGGGCGCTGGGCGCTCCAAGGGTCAGAGCCAGGGCGCAGGCCAAGGTGCCCGCCAGCACGCGCGCCTGCCGCGCGCTCAATCGATTTCGCATCCAATTCACTCCGAGTGGTGGCGGAAGGACGGCAACGTCCGCGTCCCGCGTGCCATCGCACGATACGCGTTTCGCCCCCATAAGAGAAGCCCCAAATACATACATGTACGACACTGGGTGAGTCGCATATCGGCCAGCTACACCCCCGCGGCCGGGCGTGGTATCTACGCCGACCCATGAACCGAGAGCCCTCGTCCGGCCGGGTGCCGCCCAACTCCCTCGACGCCGAGCGCGCCGTGCTGGGGGGCATCCTGCTCGAGAACGGGGCCATGAACGTCATCATCGAGATCCTCGAGTCCGAGCACTTCTACAGCTCGGCCAACGGGACCATCTTCGAGACCATGCGCACGCTCTTCGCGCGCAGCGAGCCCATCGACCAAGTCACGCTGCGGGCCGCGCTGGTGGGCAGCAACAAGCTCGCCTCGGTGGGCGGGGACGACTACCTGCTGTCGCTCTCGATGACCATCCCGACCGTCGCCAACATCGAGGCGCACGCGAAGATCGTGAAAGAGAAGGCCATCGTGCGGCGCATGCTGTCGGTCTGCCACGAGCTCGCGGCCGAGGGCTACGGCGACTACGGCGAGATCGAGAACTACCTGGACACCGCCGAGAGCCGCGTGTTCAACGTCGCCAAGGAGCGCGCCAAGAACCCCTACGAGCACATCCGCGAGGTCGTGAAGCGCACCTTCATGACCATCCAAGAGGCGGCGCAGCGTGGGGCCGCCATCACGGGCCTGCCCACGGGCTTCGCCAAGGTCGACAGCATGACCGCGGGCATGCACCCCGGCGACCTCATCATCATCGCCGGGCGCCCCGGCATGGGTAAGACCTCGTTCGCGCTGAACGTCGCGGTCAACGCCGTGGTGAAGTCCGGCCAGGGGGTGGCCATCTTCTCGCTCGAGATGCCCAAGGAGCAGCTGGCCCAGCGCATGCTGGGCAGCGAGGCGCGCGTCGACGGCTCGCGCCTGCGCACGGGCAAGCTCATCCGCGAGGACTGGCCCAAGCTGTCGAAGGCGGCGGGCCTGCTCAGCACCCTGCCCATCTTCATCGACGACACCCCCGCCATCTCCATGCTGGAGCTGCGCAGCAAGGCGCGCCGCATCGCGAGCGAGCACGGCCTCGCGCTGATCGTGGTCGACTACCTCCAGCTCATGCGCTCGGGCAGCAAGAACGACTCGCGCGAGCAGGAGATCTCGGAGATCAGCCGAAACCTGAAGGGTCTCGCCAAGGAGATGGGCCTGCCGGTCATCGCGCTGTCGCAGCTGAACCGCGGCGTCGAGAGCCGCGGCAACAAGGACAAGCGCCCGCAGCTGAGCGACCTGCGCGAGTCCGGCGCCATCGAGCAGGACGCCGACACCATCTGGTTCATCTACCGCGACGAGGTCTACAACCAGGAGTCGGAGGACCGCGGCATCGCCGAGGTCATCATCGGCAAGCAGCGCGCGGGTCCGACGGGCACGGCGCGGGTGCGCTTCTTCAACGAGTACACCCGCTTCGACAACCTCGCCGAGGGCGACTACTACGGCGGCGGCCCCGAGGAAGACTTCGGCGGCGGGGGCGGCGGCAGCGCCAACGAATTCATCGACGAGTAGTCCGTAGCGGGCAGCGAGCACCGGCCCGTCTCGCTAGACTCCAAACATGGCCCGCCCCGTGGACATGGAGGAAGCGAAGACGGACTTGGTACGACTCGTCGAGCGCGCCTTGCGAGGAGAAGAGGTCGTCATCGCGCGAGCAGGGGTACCCGCCGTGCGGCTCGTGCCCTTGGTCAACCGAGGTCCGCGAAAGCTGGGCCAGTGGCGAGGCCAGGTACGGATGTCAGAGACATTCGACGAACCTCTCGACAACGTCGACCTCGACGTGTGGGAAGGAAAGTCGTGAGGGTGCTCGGCGCCGCCAGCACCAACGCGCGCTCGCACGCGCAGCGCAGTGACGGATCAGCACCGCCCCCGAGGGACCCCGGGGGCGGTGCTGCTGGTTCTGGCCATGGGTCGCGCAAGCGAGCCCGCGCTCGCGGAGCGCTCAGCGGTACGACCAGAGCACCTGGTCCACGGTCACCGCGCCGCGGTCGACGACGAGGTGCTGGTAGGCGCCCTGCAGCTCCACGTCGGCCGCGTGCTGGCCGAACTGCCGGTAGAGGTAGTGCGTCAGCT
Organism: Sandaracinaceae bacterium; assembly: GCA_020633055.1. Lineage (NCBI taxonomy): Bacteria > Pseudomonadati > Myxococcota > Polyangiales > Sandaracinaceae > Sandaracinaceae bacterium. The sequence goes on from JACKEJ010000005.1 coordinate 1,042,304, forward strand.
CGCCGACCGTGAGCACGCCGTCGTTGGGGGCCGCGTCCGCCGCACCCTGGAAGGCGGTGCGCAGGAAGTGGCTGAGGTAGCCGCCCGCCTGGAACTGGCTGGCGACGGCGCTGAGCACATCCTCCTCCGAGCTGAAGAGGCCGATGCGGCCGGGGCGCGTGATGACGTCCTTGGCGAAGCCACCCGCGAAGCAGCTGTCGAGCGAGAGCACCGCGACGCGGGCGTGGATGGCGTCGAACATGGTGCCCATGTCGTTGTCCATGATCTGCCCGTCATACATGACGATGTACTCGTCGTTGCCGTCGATCTCGCGCGGGTCGGTCGAGCCACCGCCCGTCTGACCGCCGTGGCCCGAGTGGAAGAAGATGAAGATGTCGTCGGGCCCGATCTGCTGGGCCATGCGCGCCATCGCGTTGCGGACGTTGGCCACGGTGGCCTGGCTGTCCGTGAGGACCACCTGGCGGTCCTCCGTGAGGAGCCCACGCTCACGCAGCGCCTGAGCCAGCTTGATGGCGTCGTTGGCGCACTCGGGGAGGTCACCCGCACCCGGGTAGTCGGTGATGCCCACGAACACGCCGAACACGCGCCCCCCGCTGCCGCTGCCGCCGCCCGCGCCCGCCGGACGGGGCACGGCCGCGCCCGCGCCGAAGGTCATGGTGTAGTTGCCGGTCTCACCGGGGCGGTAGCTGGTGACCGTGATGCGGTACTCGCCGGCCTCCGCCGCCGGCAGGTTGATGCCCGCGTCGCGCGTCTGCCCGTTGAGGTCGTCGTTGTCCAGCTGACGCCCGCTCGGCGTGTGCACGATGAGGTAGGGGTCGAACTGCGTGGACGTGAGGCGGATCTCCACCGACTGGCCCACCTCGAAGGTGCGCGTGTAGTTGTCGGCGAACTCGCCGCTCGGGATGGTGCTGTCCCCCTGCGCCAGCGCGCCCGTGGTGGTGGCGCCCGTGCTGGCCGTGGCGGGGCCGCTCGGTCGGCTGCCCCCGCCGCTGCCCACGCCGGGGTTGCTGGGCGTGCTCGGCGCGCCGCCGGCCTGGTTCACGCGCAGCTCGTAGTCCCCCGTCTCGCCGGGGCGGTAGCTGGTGACGATGACCCGGTAGGTGCCGCCCGCCGACACGAAGTCGAGCGCCGCGTTGGTGTTGCCCTGCGCCTGGTCGTCGTTGTCCTGCTGCTGCCCGTTGGGCGGGCGCACGATGAGGTAGGTGTCGAACGCCGTGGAGACCGCCTCGAGGTGCACGGCCTGGCCCGCCGGGAAGCTCATCTCGTAGGTGTCCATGAACTCGCCCGAGTTCAGGGTGCTGTCCCCCTGCGCGAGCGAGCCACGCTGCGACTGACCCGGCCCGCTGGGGGCACTGGGCGCGCTGGGGACGGGGGCGCTGGGCGCCGGACCCGTGCCGCGCTGCCCCAGAGTCACCCCCAGGTCGAAGGCGCCGGACATGCCGGCCCGGTAGGCGGTGGCCACGACGCGGTAGGTCCCCGCGACGTCGGCGTCCAAGGACACCTGCGAGTTGAGCCCGCCGCCGAAGTCGTCGTTCTCCCAGTGCCGGCCGTTGGGCCCGATCACCATCAGGTACGGGTCGAACGCGCTGGAGGTGAGGTCGATGGTGATGGACTGCCCCGGCGTCGCCTGGAAGGCGTACAGCGTCATGGGCTCACCCGTCGGCAGCGAGGAGCTACCGTTGAGCTGCCCCTGCACGCGCTGGCCGATGGTGATGCTCTGCGGCGAGCCGCCCGTCGGCAGCTGGTGGTGGTTGCGCGACAGCGAGGGCGTGGGAGGCGGCGCCGAGGGGGCCGCCGCAGCCGCGCCGCCCAGCCGGATGGTGTAGCCGCTGGTCTGGTTGGCCGGCGAGATGAGCTGCACGCGGTGCGTGCCCGGCTGCGTGATGGTGTACGAGCCGTTGCTGGAGGCGCTCAGCGCGCGCCCCTGCGGGTCGAGCACCACCGCGCTGGGGATGACCTGGGTCTGCGCCTGGATGAAGAGGGAGAGGGGGCCGGCTGTGGCGCCGCTCACGAGCACCTGCTCCTGGTAGCTGCCGTCGGCCAGCTGCTGGTCCCCGGGGCCCAGCTCGCCCTGGTAGGACTGGCCTGGCTGGATGGTGGCCGGGGCCATGACCATCTGGCTGGCGATCCCGCTGGGCAGCGTGGGGCTGGGCGCGCTGCCCCCGGCCACCTCGCTGACCCCCGGACCGGCCTGGGCCACGGCGGGCAGACCACCGCGGTCGACGCGCACATGGAAGGCTCCGCCCGTTCCGGACGAGAAGCTGGTCACGCCGACCTTCAGGTCGCCACCCTCGCTGACGATCACGCTCAGGCGCGACTCGGTGCGGCTCCCGCGCCAGTCGTCGTTCGTGAGCGGGGCGGACCCGGGCGGAGTGACCTCCAGGATGGGGTCGAAGTCGGTGGAGGTGAGCGTCACCACCACCTGCTCGCCTGCCGCCACTGCGACGTTGAAGTTCACGTGCCCACCGGGGTCGAGGCGCCCGTCCTGCTCGAACAGGGGCCGCGCCGCCTGTCCCGGCTGCTGCGCCGGGGCGCCCGTGGGGGAGCCCCCGGAGCCGGAGCACCCGAAGGAGACGGTCCCCATCGAGACCAGGAGGGCAAGGAGACAGAGCTTGAGCTTCACCGCGTATTCCTCTCGCTTCTGCCGGGCCGGCCGGCAGCAACCAAGGAATCATACGCTGTCGGTGTTGGAGTGTCCCCTGCGAACTGTCTGGGCTCCCTGCGTCAGCGCCCCGCCGCGGCGTGTCTCACGCCAGAAGCAGGACGGCTGGCGCCCGAGAGGCGCTCACTCGGCGCTGACGGGGTCCAGCTCCAGCTCGGCGGCAGCCACGACCGAAGGCACGGCCACGACCGGCTCGCCCCTCCGGCGGGCACGCCGGGCGGCCTTGCGCGCCGCGTCGTTCGCGCGGCCCTCGGCCAGCACGCGGGCCGGCGGCTCGCGCAAGTCCCACACCACGCCCACCCAGGAGAGGGCCTTGAGCACGTAGTAGGTGACGTCCACCTCCCACCAGTAGAAGCCCTGGCGGGTGGAGCTCTGATAGTGGTGGTGGTTGTTGTGCCAGCCCTCGCCAAGGGTGAGCAGCGCCAGCACCCAGTTGTTGCGGCTCTGGTCCGTGGTCTCGAAGCGGCGCTTGCCCGCCACGTGCGCCAGGGAGTTGATCAGGAAAGTGATGTGCCAGCAGAGCACCGTGCTGAGGAAGAACCCGATGAGCAGTCCCGGCCAGCCAGCGATCGCCGTGCAGCCCAAGGCCAGCAGCGTGGGGGGGACCAGGAAGTGCTCGTTCAGCCACACCAGCTCGGGGTACTTGGCGAAGTCCTTGATGCGGCTGTAGTCGGTGCCCGCCGTGTCGTCGAACAGCCAGCCCATGTGCGAGTACCAGAAGCCGTCCAGCACGGGGGAATGGAGATCGCCCTGCTGGTCGCTGAGCTTGTGATGGTTGCGGTGGTGCGCGCCCCACCACAGGGCGCCCTTCTGGGCGCTGCTCTGGGCGAGGAAGGCCAGCATGAACTGGAACACCCGGCTGGTCTTGTAGGTGCGGTGCGCGAAGTAGCGGTGGTAGCCCGCCGTGACGCCCCACATGCGCAGCACCAGCAGCCCGAAGCACAGCGCCCAGGCCTGCCACGTGACCCCTGTGAAGAACGCGCCGAGGACGACGACGTGGCACAGAGCGAAGGGGATCACCTCCACCATGGAGAGGTTGAGCCGCTTCTCGCGGCGGGGGGCGTCGGGGGTCGAGGGGGCCATGGGCGCACCCTATGTGTTCACAGGCGGAACCTCCATCACAACAACGCCTTGGTTTGTCATAGTTGTGTCATGAGCAGGTGCTATGCTCGGCGCCATGAGTGACGAAGACGCGCCGAAGCGCCTGCTCGTGGTCGAGGACGAGGCGCATCTGGCGGCGGGGTTGAAGCTCAACCTGGAGCTGGATGGCTACCAGGTGGACGTGGCCGGCAACGCCAAGCAGGCCGCCGAGAAGCTCATCCGCGTGGACCGCTACGATGCCATCGTGCTGGACGTCATGCTGCCGGACGTGAACGGCTTCGATCTCTGTCAGAAGCTGCGCGACGCGGGCAACTTCGTGCCGGTCATCATGCTCACGGCGCGCTCCTCGCCGGACGACCGCGTGCAGGGGCTGGAGGCCGGCGCCGACGACTACATGGTCAAGCCCTTCGAGCTGGCCGAGCTACTGGCCCGGGTGCGCTCGCTCTTGCGCCGCCGCAAGTGGGAGACCGACCGTGGCCTGCGCCCGGCCGACACCGCCACCCTGCAGTTCGGGCAGGTCAAGGTGGACTTCGACACCCACGAGGTCTCCATCGGGGAGGAGCCAGTCAAGCTCACCCAGCTGGAGCTGGACCTGCTGCGCTACTTCTCCGACAACCCTGGGCGCGTGCTCAGCCGCGACGAGCTGCTGGAGAACGTCTGGAAGCTGCGCAACTACAACAACACGCGCACCATCGACAACTTCATCTCCCGCCTGCGCCGGCGGTTCGAGCCCGACGGCAAGAACCCGGTGCACTTTCTGTCCATCCGCGGCGCGGGCTACAAGTTCGTCCCCGAGCCGTGAGGCGCTCGCCGCTCAGCGCGGGGGCTTGACCGGCAGGCGGACCTCGAACGTCGACCCGCGCCCCACCCCTTCGGACTCGGCGTGGATGCTCCCGCCCAGGTTGCGCACCAGCTGGGACACCACGAACAGGCCGAGCCCGGTGCCCTTGCGCGAGCGCACCTTCTCGTGCTCCACCCGATAGAAGCGGTGGAACACCCGCTTGAGCTCGGCGCGCGGGATGCCGATGCCCTCGTCGCGCACCGTCAGCGTCAGCGGCCGGTCGCCCCCGTCTGCCGCGAGCTGGGCGACCACGTGCACCCGCACGGGCTCGTTGCTGTACTTCACGGCGTTGTCCACCAGGTTGCGCGCCACCAGCAGCAGCGCGGGACGGTCGGTGGTCAGGCGCAGGGTCTCGGCCACGTCGACCGCGATGGCCTCGTTGGGCAGCCCGTGCCGCTTGCGGGCCGCGTCCGCCACCTCGTTCACCAGGTCCAGCACGGCGAACTCGCCCAGGTTGAGGATGGTGTCCCCGTCGTAGGCCAGGCGGCTCGAGTGCAGCACGTCGTCGATGAAGTCGTTCAGGCGGTCGACGTCGCCTCGCATCATCTCGTGCAGGCGCTCCACCTGGGACTCCGGCAGGTCGGGCCGAGCCAGTGTGTCGAGGCACAGGCGGATGGACGCGAGAGGCGACTTGAGCTCGTGCGTCACGCTGTCGATGAAGCTGTTCTGCCGGCGCACCTCGAGGATCTCGCGCGCCAGGAAGTAGCTCAGCAGCACCAGCACGCCGATGATGACCGTGAACGAGATGGCGCCCAGCACCAAGAGCCACACCTCGACGAAGATCTCCTGCTGCTCCGCGATCTTCTGCCCGAACAGCACCGTCCACCCCACCAGCAGCGCCGCCGAGAGGGGCACGGCGATGGCGCCCATGGTGATGGGCACCGAGATGGAGCGCAGACCGCGGCGACGCGCCATGCGGGCTCAGAGCACCGAGTCGATGCGGGCGGTGACGCTGTAGGCGCCGTGCACGCCGCCGTCGTCGTGCACCGTGAGGGTGCCGGCGGCCGTGTCGATGGACATGGCCGCGTCCACTCCGTCCTGAGCCGTCGTGGTGGGGTCGCTGCCCGAGATGCTCGGGGGCTGCTCGACGACGGTGCAGGTGAAGTAGCCCACGTCGGGCCCCCCGAACAGCAGCTGCCCGCCGCACACGACCTGCGCGCGGCACTGCACGCCGGTGGGGGAGTTCGCGTTGGCCTGCGCGGAGACCACGAAGTTGCAGTTGGTGCCCACGGGTACGGGTGCGTTGCCCGTCGCCATCGTGATGGTGGCGTTGACGGTGCGCGAGGGCAGCGCGCCGACGCTGGAGCTCCCGGGGCCCACCGGGGCGCCACCCGGTCCGACACCGGGGCCGCCCGCGAGCGCCTGCCCGCGGTTCATGGCGTAGAACACGAGCCCGCCGCTTCCGGCGCAGAGCAGCAGCAGCAGGAGCGCGCCGCACCCGACGAAGATCCACACGCCCGAGCCCTGGCCGGACGACGACCCCTCTGGGGGGGTGAACTGAGGTGACGGTTGCATGCGGCTGGTACCATAGCCCGTTCCCATGCCGACCCGCGACCGAATCGCGCACAGCTCCGTGCCCAGCACGCTCGAGGCCATCGGCGACGGCTGGACCCTGTCGCTGCTGTCGGCGCTGCTCAGTGGCCCGCGCCGCTTCGAGGAGCTGGCGGCGGGGCTGGGCATCCCACGCAGCACGCTGAGCACGCGGCTGCGCCACCTGGTCTCGCACGGACTGGTGGAGGCGCGGGCGTACCGCGAGCGTCCCACGCGCCACGCGTACGCGCTGAGCGCGGCGGGGGCATCGCTGCTCCCGGTGCTCGCGCTCGCCGACGCGTTCGACGTGACGCACGCAGGCGCCGATCCGTCGCTGTGGCACGGAGACGCGGCGGGACACGCCGTGCGCGCGGTGGCGGTGTGCGCGACGTGCGGCGAGGTGGTGCACGCCCGCGACGTGACCGCCAGCTATCCCGACGACCTCGCGGACGAGAGCGCGACCGACGCGGACGGGGCGCCCACGCGAGGACGCGCCACTCGGGCACGGAGCACCCGCAAGCCGCTCTGGCGCGCACGTGAGGTGCTGGAAGACGCATGGGCAGCCAAGGTCGTGGCCGCGCTGTTCATGGGCGAGCAGCGCTTCACGGGCCTCGTCGAAGCGACCCAGGCGGCGCCCAACATCGTCAGCGAACGACTGCAGCGCCTAACCGACGCGCAGCTGGTGCGGGGTGGCCCCGCGTATCAGCTCAGCCCCCGCGGCCTCGCCCTCTACCCGCTCGTGGTCGCGCTCATCGCCTATGGGGACGCGCGACGCGGGCACCCGTCGCTGGCCCTCACGCACCGGTGCGGGGCCGCGCTCCGCCTGCGACTGCGGTGCGCCAGCTGCGGCGAAGGGGTCTTGTCATCAAGCGTGAGTTTCGCTATGCAAGTTCCGCCATGCACGACACCAACCCGTACCTGAGCGGCAGCTTCGCCCCCATCGACGACGAGCGGCGCGTCGAGCACGAGGCGCTCGAGATCATCGGCGAGCTCCCGCGCGACCTGTGCGGGAGCTACCTGCGCAACGGGCCCAACCCGCGCTTCACGCCCCGTGGGCTGCACCACTGGTTCGACGGCGACGGCATGGTGCACGCGCTGCGCTTCGAGGACGGCCGGGCCACATACGAGAACCGCTACGTGCGGACCACCTGGTTCGAGCGTGAAGGGACGGCGGGCGAGTGCCTCTTCACCGGGCTGATGGAGCCCGTGCAGCACAACCCCCGGGGCGCCCCCTACAAAGACACGTCCAACACGGACATCCTCGCGTTCCGCGGCAAGGCGCAGACCTCGTGGTACATGGGCGGCGCCGCCTACGAGTTGGACCCGGTGTCGCTGCGCACGGAGGGCCCCATGCGCTACGGCGCGGAGCGCCCCGTCAAGCTCTCGGCGCACCCCAAGGTGGACCCGCGCACGGGCGAGCTGCACTTCTTCGACTACGGGCCGGTGGCCCCCTACATGCGCTACGGGGTGGTCAGCGCGGCGGGCGAGCTCACGCACCTGAGCGACATCGCGCTCGACGGTCCGCGCTTCCCCCACGACATGGCCCTCTCGGAGAAGCACGTGGTGGTGATGGACCCGCCCCTGCGCGTCAGCGAGAGGGCCAAGCGCGCGGGGCGCTGGGGGCTCGAGCTGCCGGCGGACACCCCCATGCGCTTCGGCGTGCTCCCGCACCACGGCCGCGGCGAGGACATCCACTGGTTCGAGGCGGAGCCCTGCTACGTCTACCACACCATCAACGCGTGGGAGGAAGGTGACACGCTCGTGTTGGTGGGCTGCCGCGTGCGCAACCCGCTGCCCCCCATCGACCCGGCCAACGGCATCTACGCGGTCATGATGGCCAACCTCACGATGAACGCCGAGCTCTACGAGTGGCGCTTCGACCTGCGCACGGGCGCGGTCCGGGAGCGCACGCTGGACGACCGCAACACGGAGTTCCCGTCGATGAACGTGGAGCAGCTCGGGCGGCCCACGCGCTACAGCTACAACATGCGCATCGCGCCCACGCCGACGCTGCGCTTCGACGGCGTGGTCAAGTACGACACCACGACGGGCGAGACCAGCGAGCACATGTTCGGCCCCGGCCGCTACGGCAGCGAGGCGCCCTTCGCGCCGGCGGACCCCAGCCGCGCGCAGCTCGCAGCGCACGAGGACGACGGATACCTCACGAGCTTCGTGCACGACGAGGGCACGGGTCGCAGCGAGGTGGTGGTGCTGCGCGCGCAGGACCTGGCCGCTGGGCCAGTGGCCCGGGTGTTGCTGCCACGGCGCGTGCCCCTCGGTTTCCACGCCTGCTGGGTCCCGACGGATCGCCGATGACGGTGTCGTCGGTGGGCTGCGGGAGGCTGCCCACCGACCCAGGGGACACGGCCGCTCGGCCGCTCGGGGCCGGGCCGCAGGTCGCCCGCGGCAGGTCGGGAGGACGCGCCTGGCGGGTCGCAGACGATCGCGTCCGACGCATCAGACCGGCAACTTTCTTGACACGCGGGGGTGAAATCCCGTAGCCCCACCCGGTGACTCTGCAGCTGGGATTCGACTTTGGCGCCTCCGACACGAGCCCCCTCGTGCCGCGCGCTGGGGTCCGCGACCGCGCCGTCGAGCCGCCATCGGCCCTCGCCGTGGCCGACCCGACGTCCGACCGCACTCCGGATGTGCCCGCGGGGCGCAGCACGAGCGCGCCGATGCCCTTCCTCCTGCGCAGCTCGGACCAGGCGCTCTCGCGGGCCGGTCAGCTCTCGGCTCACATCGCCAGCAGCCTACGTGAGCCCGTGCGCGTGGCGTTCACGGACAACCGCCGCACGATGCTCTCGGCGCGCCGCCGTGGGGGCAAGCTGGAGGTGCGTCTACACCACATGTTCCTCGAGGCGGACGAGGCCACGCTGGACGCCATCGGCGCCTACCTGGGTCACGCGGACCGCCGCGCCTCCATGCGCATCGACTCGTTCATCGCCGCGCGACACGACGTCATCCGGGGGAGCCAGCGGCGCAACACGCACATCCGGGTCGAGGGCGAGGTGCACGACCTGGTGGCCATGATGGACGACATCGTCGACCGCCACTTCGGCGGCGCCACCGAGGCTCGCATCACGTGGGGTCGCCGCGTGGCGGGCGTGCACCGCGGCCGGCGCCGCAAGAGCATCCAGCTGGGGACCTACTCGGCCGACGAGCGCCTCATCCGCATCCACCCCGTGCTCGACCAGGAGTGGGTGCCCGACTTCTACGTAGAGTCCGTCATCTTCCACGAACTGCTGCACCACGAGCTGGGCGCGGAGGAGAAGGACGGTCGCCGGTGCTTCCACACGCCGGAGTTCCGGCGGCGGGAGCGCGCGTTCGAGTGCTTTGCGCGAGCGCAGGTGTGGGAGAAGGAGAACCTCTCCCGCCTGCTGCGCGGCCACTGAGCACCCCGCCCGACCGCACGCGTGGCCCGGAGCGCGCGCCAGTGGCGTACCCCGCCCGACCACACGCGTGGCCCGGAGCGCGCCAGTGACGTACAAGTACGTCCCGTGACGTCGACCTCACCGCCCCTCGCGCCCGGCAGCCTGCCCCCACCCGACACCGCGCACGAGAGCGCGGCGCTCGCTACCGGAGACGCGGTCACGCCGGACACGCCCGCGTTGGCCCGCACGCTCCACAGGGAGCGTGAGTTCCGAGACAAGGCCGCCGCGCTGGGCAAGCTGAGCGAGCGCCTCAGCCTGCTGCGCTTGGTGAACTTCGTCACGGCCGTGGTGGGCGTCGCGAGCGCGTTCAACGGGGGTGGGTCGACGGGTGTTTCCCTCGCGCTGATCGGGACCGTCGGGTTCATGCTGTTGGTGATCGCGCACGCGCGCCTCCTGACGAGACAGCGAGCGGCCGAGCTGCGCGGGGACCTGCACCGAGATCACATTCTGCGGATGACGGGCCGCGCCGCCGAGCTTCCCGCGCCGCACGGCGGCCTCTTGCCGGGTGGCCACCCCTACGCGGTGGACGTCGACCTGGTGGGCCCCGCCAGCCTGCTGCAGCGCCTGGACTGCGCGCGCACGCTGCGCGGCACCAAGACGCTCGCCAAGTGGCTGGCCGAACCCGCCTCGGCGAGCGAGGTACAGGCGCGCCAGGGGGCCGTCCGTGAGCTCGCCGGCCTGCACGATTTCCGGCAAGAACTCGAGGCGGCCGGGAGGATCGCGGCGGGTGACGACCGGCTCGACGCCGGCCCGTTCCTGACCTTCACGAAGCGCACGCCAGGCGTGCTCGGGACGCCGCTGATGGCCGTCGCCCTGCTCTCGCCCCTCGCATTGCTGGGGGTGTACGTCGCCACGGAGTTCGGATTGCTCCCGGACGGTGTGTTCTGGGGTGCGGTCGCGCTGCAGTCCACGCTCGCGCTCGGACTGGCTGGGCGCTCGCACGCCGCGTTCGAGCTGATCGCCGCGCGCCGCGGCTACATCGAGGCATTCTCCGCGGCGCTGGTGTGCGTCGAGGAGGCGCGCTTCACGGACCTGCGCCTGCTGCAGCTGCACGCAGACGTCCACGCCGGCGACGCGCCCCCGTCGGCTTACATGCGAAGGCTCGACCGCTGGGCTGGGCTGGCCGAGTTCCGACACCAGTTCCCCGTACACTTCTTCGTCAACCTGCTGACCCTCTGGGACCTGAACGTCCTGCTCCAGCTGGAGCGCTGGAACCGGAGCGTGGGCGCCGAGCTGGAGCGGGTCTTCGCGGCGTTGGGCGAGCTCGAGGCGCTCGCGTCCTTGGCCGCGTTCGGCGACGCCGAGCCTGGGTCGACGTATCCCCACATCGTGCCCGCCACCGAAGGCTTCCGGGCGCGTGGACTCGCGCACCCGCTGATCCCGACACACGCGCGCGTGCCCAACGACGTGACGCTGGGAGGCCCTGGGCACGCGGTCATCATCACAGGGTCGAACATGGCGGGAAAGAGCACGCTGCTGCGCGCCGTCGGGCTGAACACGGCGCTCGCGCTCGCGGGGGGGCCCGTGCTGGCCGACGAGCTGCGACTGCCCGAGGTGCGACTACGGGCCAGCATGCGCGTGGACGACTCGCTGCAGCGCGGGGCCAGCTACTTCCACGCAGAGCTCGCGAAGCTGCGGTCCGTCGTCGACCGGGCGGACGCCCAGCCGCCGCTGCTGTTCCTCCTGGACGAGCTGCTGCGGGGGACCAACGCGCGGGCGCGGCACCTGGGTGCGCGGGCGGTGTTGACGCACCTGCTGGACCGAGGCGCGATGGGCCTCGCGGCGACACACGACATCGCGCTGTCCGAGTTGGAGCGGGAACGCCCGGGCAAGGTCACGAACGTGCACTTCACCGACGTGATGCGCGACGACGAGATGATCTTCGACTACCTCTTGCGCGAGGGGGTCGTGACCAGCAGCAACGCGCTCCGGTTGCTGGGCATGGCAGGGATCGCGGTGCCCGACGACGATCGGGTGGACGCGCTGTGAACCGGTCGATGGGAGGGCGCCCCCGCGGCGGGACGACGGGCCGCCTGGGGCCGGAGAGGTCTGCTCGGCGCCTGGCGGCCTGCGCCCTGGTGGGACCCACACGCGTGAGGCGCGTGTCTTCTTGCCCGTTCCTCCGCATTCACTGGTAGATTGACGCCCCCTCATGCGGACGCGCGACTACCTCGAAGGCCTGACGCAGCTCCATCGCCTTTCGGATCCCGAGGAGCGGCGTGGCGTCTGGCGTCAGAGCCTCGCCACGCTGGGCGCGACCATCGTCAACCTGCAGCACCCGGCTCCGCTGGAGGGGCTCGACCCAGACGACCTGCTGCGCAGCGTGGAGCAGGCCAGCGCCGACCGACTGCTCGAGGATCTCGACTGGCTGCCTGGCCCGTTCGCCGCCGCTTCCCTCTACGAGTTTGCCGCCGCCCTACCCCCAGGGAGCGCCAAGCGCGACCTCGGGCGGCTGGTCTTCCGTCGGCTGCACTCCGGCAACGCGGCCACCTTCGTGGCGCTCGCGACGCGCCTGGCCCTGGGACGCGCCCGCGTCTTGAGCGGCCCTGGCGTGCGGGCCCGCGTGGCCCTCGCGCTAGACCTGCCGATCGGCACGGGCGCGCGCGCCGACAGTCTGGCCTACGCGCTCATCTCCAGCACCGAGCTGCGTGACGAGTGGCTCCTGCGCCCCGCGATGGGGTCGCTTCCGTCGCGACGCCTGGCCGCCCGCCTGATCGAGCGCGCGGCGCGCGAGGCGGCTCAGCGGGCCGCCGACGGCGACCCGTCGGGTGTGCTGGTGTTCCGCACCCCCGAGGTGAGCCGGGCTTGGCAGCGCCTGCTGGACGACCGCGAGTCGCTCGTGTGGCGGCACGTAGCATCGGCTCGGGGGTTGCTCTCGGGTGCGCTCCCGGAATTCGAGGAGCAGATCCACCAGCACCTCGCGCCGAACCTGAGCGTGACCGAGTGGCGTCGCGCGGCCGTGTCGCTCGCCGCGAGCATCACCGTGCAGCCAGAGTCGGCCCTGTCGGCGTGCCACCGTCTGCTGGCCAGCGACCTCGTGGAAAAGGACAAGGGCTTGCCCTCCGCGTTGATGCTCGGGCTCCCACGCGCGGCCGAGCGCGAGCCCGAAGCCGTGGAGGAGCTCCTCGAGCTGCTGGTCCGTGAAGGCTCGCTCTCCGTCGCAGAGGTGCTGTTGGACCTCCGGCGCGAGCGGCTCGGTGAGGACTTCGCCGCCTGGGCAGCTCAGCGCGCGCGCGTGCAGCTGCGTGAGGCGCTGGCCGCCGACGACCGCATCGACGAGGGCAAGGCCGCGTTGATGATCGCGGTCGCGAACGAGCTCGGAGAGCGACAGGCGGACGCAGCGGGATCGCTCCCGCAGATGGTCGCCGACGCGCTCAGCGCGTTCGCGGAAGAGAGCCCCGTGGTGGCGGCGCGGATGGCGCAGGACATCCTGACGGCCACGGAGGAGCGCATCAGCAAGCTCGAGGACTGCGACCTCGGTGAGCGCATCGGCAGGCAGACCGCGTTCTTGGCGCTGCGCGAGCTGGATGCTGCGCTGCTGAGCACGGACGGGCTCGTGAACTTGCTCGTGCTGCAGCGCCGCTCCGAGGCCGAGGAAGAGGCCGACACCCGCCGCACGCTCGGCGACATCTTCCAGCGGCTCACCAACTGGCTCGTCATCCACGAAGGTGAGCCCATGGCCGCGGGAGACGACAGCACGCAGTTCACGCTGCGCATCCGGCGCCTGCAGTCTTTCCTTCACCTGGTCGACGCAGACGGTCAGCAGGTCGAGCCACGTGAGCATCTCCTGCGCGCCAGGCGCGTGCTCACGACACGCGTGCTGCTCACGCGCCTCCAACAAGACCACGGCAGGGGGCTGCGCCGCGCGCTGTGCGCTGCGTCTGCGCGCGCGATGGATGCCCTCGTCCGCGAGGAGGTCGCCGAGATCTCGGACGTCGTCCTCTTCGCCGGGGACTTCGGCGCGAACACCGATGACATCCGCTCGATCTCCGAGGCCTCCATGATGCCGGAGGTGGAACGCGCCCTCGACGCGTACGAGGTGCTCGAGCGCGCGACGGAGAGCCTCGACCGCGTCGATCGTGTACTGCTCGCCGTGGACGCGATGAGCAAGCTCGCGACCGACCTTCCCGTCGCCTGCTCCCCACGGGTCGAGGCGCTGCGAGGGGCGCTCAGCCGCCTGGCGCGCGGACTGGGAGGGGCGCTGCGTTGCGACTCGCTGAGCGAGCTGGCAGAGCGCTCCACCGACACGCCGCTTGGGGACCTCGAGGACTATGTCGTCGACCTGGCGCAGCTGGTCGCGGGCGCGCGGCGGCGCCTCTCCATGCTGGACGTGGAGGAGCCCTACTCGGTGGCCACGCTACGCCTCATGGACGTGCGGGTGCAGCGCGTCATCCGCTCCGGGCCCGAACCTCTCGACGAGGAGGCCGAGGCGTTCGTCGAGGCCGCCCAGCACGACTTTCCGCACGCCATCGCGCGCGTGCTGGGTGCGGCGGTCCGCTACATCGCGCGGCTCCCCGACGACGCTCCGCGCTCGTCTCGGCCGAGCCTGCTCACGGTGTCCAAGAAGGTGGTGAAGATGCCCGCCTGGATGCCGCCGAGCCGCACGCTCGGGGGATTCTACGTCACGGACACGATCGGCAACGGCGCTGGCGGCTCGGTGTTCGCGGCCAAGCGGTCGGGTGAGCGCCACACCGCGCAGGCGGAGCTCTTCGCGCTGAAGGTGCCCGACTACTCGGGCGCCGCCGCGCGCACGCTCTCGGAAGCCGAGTTCTTGCGGCTCTTTCGCGAAGAGGCCGGCGCTCTCTTGGCGCTGCCCGACCACGCCAACATCGCGCGCTTCGTGACCTTCGACGCGGGCGCGCGGCCGAAGCCGATCCTCGTCATGGAGCTGGTGGAGGGGCCGAACATCGAGCGCTTGCTCGAGACCAACGACCTCAGCATGGCGCGCTCGTTGAGCCTGCTCGAGGGCGTCGCGGCCGGGCTCGAGGCCATGCACGCGATCGGCGTGGGGCACCTCGACGTGAAGCCCTCCAACATCATCGTGCGGCAGGGCGCGCTGGGGGAGGAGTCCCCGGTGCTGGTGGACTTCGGTCTCGCGGGGCGTCACATGCGGCCCGGGTGTGGCACGGCCGAGTACGGCGCTCCAGAGGTGTGGGGTGCGCTGCCGTCGGACGCTGCCCCGCCCGTGGACGTCTACGCGTTCTGTTGCATGGCGTTCGAGTTGATCACGAACCTGTGCCTCTTCAGCGCCGACACCGAGATCGGCATGATCGGCGCGCACGTCGAGCACGACGGCGTGCCCGAGGGCATCCAGCAGCTCACCCGCTTCGACGAGACCAAGCGCTTCGCGCGCCTGCTCCAGGCGGGCCTTCGTCGGCAGCCGTCTCAGCGCGCGAGCATGGCTCAGATTCGCGCGGGGCTCGCCGAGGTCCGTGACGAGCTGGGCGGGCTGCCCTGGCCGCTGGTGCTGGCGGGCTGAGCATGCTGGAGCAGGTCGTCAGCCGCGGGCACGAGTACACCATCCACCCCTGGCCTCTGTGGCTCTCGGCAGGAGCGATTGCGCTTGGGGCGCTCTCTTTGGTGGGCTACTCCCTACCTCAGGCCGGAGGACGCCGCGCACCCCAGATGGGCTGCGCCCCTCTGTTCCTCGTGATCTTGGTCGGCGCGCTGTTCGTGGGCATGCCGGTGCTGGCGTGGTGGTCGGTGGGCGGCCCCTATGGGGGCTCGAGCGAGATCCACAGCTATCGGGTGTTTCGTCCGTTCCTGGAGCGCGCCACATGGTCGTCCGTGCTCGGTGCGTCGCTCTTTCTGTTTGGGCTCGTCGTGCAGCGCTCTCGGAAGGTGCAAGGGCGGCCTGCTGCGCTGGCGTTTGGGCTGGGTGCGGCCGGGCTGCTCTGTGGCGCCGCAGTGATGGCGCATGCCACGTGGTTCGTGGTGCTGGACTGCCTGCCGCGCTTCGAGCGCGAGGGACACCAGTACCTGCACGTGGGGCGTCCCCGAGAGGTGCGTACGCTCGTGTCTTGCGGTGCCGGCTTCCCCGTGCCCGACGTGCAGACGGTGACCGCCACGCAGGCAGGGCCCTTGTCGTACAGCCTCGAGATCGCCTCCTCGACCATCCGTGTGCGTCACAGCATGTCGCTCACGGCGGGCGAGGAGCTAGGCTCCCCGCGCTTCAACGTGCGGGAGGGCAACCGGTGGCGCTACGAGCGCGTCTCCACGAGCCGCTCAGCGGCCGCCTTCGGGGCTTCCACGTCGTCGGAGGACCGCGAGGAGGTGCTGGTGAGCATCGGTGAGGCGCACGTGGAGCACGGCCTGCGTCTGTTCCCGCTGACCATCGAGTACCCCGACGAGCGTCCCGTGCGTGAGGAGCTGCTGGCCTGGAATGGTGCCCTCTACACATGGCGCGACAGCATGGGGGGACAGATGACGGAGTTTCTTCCTGCGGAGCCCGTCGAGGAGCCGTACGGCGGCTTCTTCTTGCCGGGTCGGTGCTCGGGGCTCCCGGAGGCGGGTCCTGCAGCCCCGCTCGAGTGCCGAGAGCGCGCCAACCCGATTGCCGCGACGGGCGCCGCCGTGCTGCGCGTCTTGACGGTCGGGGCGGCCACGTATCTGCCGCCGCGGCCCGTGCACTTCCTGCGGGAAGCCCGCTTTGGACCCGAAGGCGGGCCCGAGGTCTCCGCGGGCCCACTGCTGTCGCCGACCCAGTCGCCCGATGAAGAGGAAGACGAGAGCGAGGCGCGACGCCCTGCGCCGGCGCGTACGGGCGAAGCAGAACGGGTCCCCGACCGCGAGCCCTGAGGCGTGTCCATCGCTCCGGCGCGTGACGCCAGGCGTGGTGCGCTGCCGGGGCCTTCAGCGCGCGTTGTCCACGGCCTCTTCGAGATCTGGATAGTCCCCGCCGTCCACGAGGGCACCGTTCACGGTGAACGACGGAGTGCCCTGTACCCCCAGCTGCTGAGCCTCGGAGCGGTCACGCTCGACCCGCGCGACATGACGGCGGTCGTCGAGTGCCCGTTCGAGAGTGTAGCGATCGACCCCGCAGCGCCCGGCCAACCCGAGCAGTCGCTCGCGCGAGAGCTCGTCTTGGTGGTCGAACACCGCATCGTGGTAGCACCAGAAGGTCTCGTTGCCGCCTTGTGCGTACGCCTCCACGGCGGCCTGCGCCGCGATGTGGGCGGAGGGGTGCATGGACAGCGGGAAGTGACGATACTCGAAACGCACGCTGGCAAAGTCGGCGAGCAGGCGCGTGGCGTGGTCGCGAGCGCGGCTGCAGTATGGGCACTCGAAGTCCGAGAAGACCTGGACCACCACCCGACCTTCAGGGTTGCCGCGGAAGGGTATGTCGCCCGGGTCGAAGCGCTGCGGGGCCTCCGCGCTCGCTTCGTCCCGACCCGCAGGCGGACCGGCGGAGTCCGTCGTCCCGCGGGAAGCCTCCGCGGACGACTCGTCCCCCGACGACGTCGGGCCACCCCGGGCGTCAGGCTCCGGCCCTGCCGCTCCACCTGAGTGGCACCCAGACGTGACGGGCGTCGCCGCGAGCAGGGCGAGCCCCAACAGGCCGTAGACCGCGGCGTAGCGCGGTCGAGAGAAGAGCCCGCCGGCGGCCACGCCGAGCCCACGCGCGTGAGACGTGCGAGCGTTGTGTGGAGCGCGACCGGCCATGTGCGGCCTCACGCCGGCGGAAGCAGCGCGTCGATGTCCTGCTCGATGCGGGCTTCCTTGCAGCGCTTCGCCAGCGCCAGCTCCGTGACCAGCAAGCCGCGGGCCTGCTCCAGCAGGCGGCGCTCGCCGAAGCTGAGCTCCTTGTCCGTGCGCAGCCGGGACAGGTCGCGCAAGACCTTGGCCACCTCGAGCGGAGACCCGCTGTTGAGCATCTCCATGTACTCGCGGTAGCGGCGGTTCCACGGCTGCGACTTCACGGCCACCGTGGTGGACTCCAGCTCGGCGAGGACGTCCTTGGCGTCCTTCTTGGACATGATGCCGCGCAGCCCCACCACCTTCGCGCGGTCGGTCGGGACCATGACGGTCATGCCCGACTCGACGATCTTCAGGATGTAGAACTGGCTACGCGTGCCCCCCACATCACGCTCTTCGATGCGGGTGATCTCTCCGACGCCGTGCGCTGGGTGCACGGCCTTGTCGCCGATGTTGAAGCTCATGAGTGTCTCGTTTCCCCCTGAACACAGAGAGGGGCTGGCGGTGACCAGCCCAGGTTGCCCCCGTGTCATTCGTGCGTGGGTTACCCGATTCTACCTCGGGAGACCGTGTGCGTCAAGCGGTCACATTGTGTTTGTCGCGTAATTTCAAACATTTAGACTGGGAAGACGCCGCCCCGAGGAGCTCCGCCAGCCCGTCCACGAACAGCACGCGCAGCCCCGCTTGCAGCGTGCTGACCCGGACTGGAACACGTAGACCCACGAAATGTTCCCCGACCTGGACGGCCACGGCGGGAGGCTCGCGGCCAATCAGGGTATGGCCGAGGTCGGAGCGGAGCAGGTGCCCCACCAACGTGCGGAGGTTGTCCTCGATCGTGGAAGGGAAGGCGCCCGTGAGCACCACCTGGAGCTCCGCGGTGTCCGCGCCAACCATGCGAAGCCCGATGCCCGCAGCGCGCTGCTGCGAGAACACCAAGTACAGAGGGCTGTCTGGAGGAGGCGCGACGGGGCGAAGATGGAAGTACCGAACGGGGGCCGGGTCGAGCAGCTCCTCCAACCGCGTGCGGTCGGTGTTTGCCGCGGAGTCGGGGGGGGCATCCGAGGCGATGTGCGCCATGGCCGGACCCGCGTCACCGGAGTACGCGAAGGTCGCAGCATCCAGCTCCAACGCCTCGCGTCGTACCGTACCCAGGAATCCCACGCGACGCGCGGGCTCCTCGCGCGTGACTTCGACCGTGTTCATGCGCATGCCGAGAGCGCGCACCACGTCGCGCCCCCTGAAGTCTCCGCGGACCAGCGCGACGAAGCCATCCTGGCCCCATCGCGTGAGCGTGGCTTCACGCACCTCGGTGGCGCGCACGACGAACAGGCGCTCGAACCCCCGGCGCTGTGCCTCTGGGAACGCAACCTCCATGAGACCAGCCCAGGCGGGATCCCCGAGCAGCACCTGTGGTGCCAGCGCGAGGACCCAGGTTGCCCGAGGCGGCGTATAGGTTGTGAGTGGTCGAGGTGCCGCGACCTGCGGCGCCGTGCGCTCGCCACCACCGTGGCAGCCCGCCACCGCGAGCGCCAAGACGAGCCACCTCGACGCCGTGAGCACGTGGCGTGGCTTGACCGCGCTCGATGGCCCACACGCCGCGCCCACACATGCCGAGAGCACGCGGGGTCAGTTGGCGCGTGCGCGCCGGCCCTTGCCGTTGATCTTGCCGTCGTCATCCGACGACTCGGCACCGGCACCGGCGTCGCCCCTCGGCTTTCCGCCCCCGCGGGCGAGGTCGTGCTTGGCCAGCAGCTTGTCCTCGATCTCGGACATCATCTCGGGGTGCTCTTCGAGGAAGACGCGAGCGTTGTCCCGGCCCTGTCCGACCCGCTCGCCGTTGTAGCTGTACCAGGCCCCCGACTTGTCCACGATGTTCGCCGCGACCCCGAGGTCGAGGATGTCTCCGCTGCGGCTGATGCCGCGACCGAACAGGATGTCGAACTCGCACGTGCGGAACGGCGGGGCGACCTTGTTCTTGACGATCTTGACGCGGCAGCGGTTGCCGATGGCGTCCTCGCCGACCTTGAGCGTGGCGATGCGGCGGATGTCGAGCCGCTGCGACGCGTAGAACTTGAGCGCGTTACCGCCCGAGGTGGTCTCGGGGCTGCCGAACATGACGCCGATCTTCATGCGGATCTGGTTGATGAAGAACAGGGTGCAGTTGCTCTTCTGCACCGTACCGGTGAGCTTGCGCAGCGCCTGGCTCATGAGGCGCGCCTGCAGACCCACGTGGCTGTCGCCCATCTCGCCCTCGATCTCGGCCTTGGGCACGAGCGCGGCGACCGAGTCGATGACGATGATGTCGACCGCGCCGGAGCGCACCAGGGTGTCGGCGATCTCGAGCGCCTGCTCGCCGTGGTCCGGCTGGCTCACGAGCAGCTCGTCTACGTTCACGCCGAGCTTGCGGGCGTACTGAGGGTCGAGCGCGTGCTCCGCGTCGATGAAGGCCGCGACACCGCCCATCTGCTGACACTGCGCGATGGCGTGCAGGGTGAGCGTGGTCTTACCGCTGGACTCCGGTCCGTAGATCTCGATGATGCGGCCCCGGGCGTAGCCGCCGACCCCGAGCGCGATGTCCAGCGAGATGGACCCGGTGGGGACGACGGGGACCTCTTCGGCGACCTTGTCGCCGAGCTTCATGATGGAGCCCTTACCGAAGCTCTTTTCAATGGAGCCGAGGGCTAGTTCGAGGGCTTTTTCGCGGTTCGGGTCTTGGGCCATGTCGCTGCGTTCTCCTGAACAGCTGTTTAGTTCAGGGCGTCCAGGCTGACAAGCAAAAAGAACGGGAAAAGCCGCTGTCACAGGGGGATGCTAGGCTTCGAAGCGGGGCGCGAGCCCCCTCCTGGACAGTCAGGCCGCAGCCGGGCCCGCCCAACGCCAGCGCCCGGAGGCCTCCACGTCGCGCGCGGTCCACGGCCGGATCCCATGGCGCGCCCGCACCTCCGCCAGCGGCTCCTCGAAGTGGCGCTCCCAGTACACAGGCAAGAGCGGGCTCGCCGCGCGCCCCCTCAGGAACGCGGCCCGCAGGCCCCTCCGCAGCGCCCAGAAGCGCGCCTCGAGCGCCATGTGCTTCAGCGACCCCAGCGCCATCAGCGCGACCGAGCTGGGCAAGCCGGTCTGCGCGAGCTGGAACGCGTGCAGCAGGATCTCGTCGTGCCCCTCGACGCCCAGCCCCGTCAGCACGTGCCACACGTCGTGGACGTGACGGATGCGCAAGATCAGATAGGCCTCGTCCGGGTCGGCGGTGTGCGCGGGTGGGATGTCGTACAGGTTCGTGCTGAGCCCATTGTCGTCCATGAAGCGCGCGAAGGCGCCTCCGAGCGTGCTGGCCGGCAGCGACCGCAGGTGGTCGAAGTCGATGTCCCCGAAGTGGGGGCGGTCGCGCATCAGGGCCGGCCCCTCCCCGGTCTCCATGACCCGGCTCGCGATCAGATGACGAAGCTGGTCCTGCGCCGAGAGCTCCTCGGCGAGCGCGATGTCCTCCGTGCGGTTCGAGTCTGCGAGCACACGTAGCACGCACCTGCCGACGGTCTTCCACTGCTCGGCGGTCATGCGGGTCGGGAGGTGGATGGCGGTGCGTGTCGTCATGACCGACATCATGAATGTGACGCCAGCTCGCTTTCAACTCGCTTTCCGGGCATGCTCCACCGACGATGCTCGAGGACCCCCTGCCCCGCGCCTCCCTCTCCAAGATCCCACGCCAGAAGCGCGCCATCGCGACCGTGCACAGCATCCTCGACGCCGGCATCCGAGTCCTCGAGCGCGAGGGCATCGAGGGCTTCACCTCCAACCGCGTCGCCGAGGTCGCGGGCGTCAGCCCCGGCTCGCTCTACCAATACTTCGCGAACAAGGAGATGGTCATGGCCGGCATCGTGGAGCGCGGCGTGCTCTCCGCCGAGCGCCAGATCCGCGCCGTCACGTTGAGCGCCGTGGACCTCCCGCCCAGCACGCTGGTCCGCCAGATCGCGTCCGCGCTGCTCATGAGCCTCGAGCCCTACGGCGCGCTGTTGGCCGAGATCCTCACGGCCACGCCGGTCCTTTCAGGAACTGGGCTGGCCGCCCTGCTGGAGACGCGCCTCGGGGACGCCGTACGCGACTTCCTGCTCGCGCACCCCATCGGCTACGGCATCCGCGGCGGCCGCGCAGGGCTCTACGTGATGGTCAACGGCGCCATCTTCGTTGGGCTCAAGTGGCTCAGCGAGCGCCCCGCCTTCGTGTCTCGCGAGGAGCTCGTCGAGTGCTTCGTGGCGCAGCTGGACACGCTGCTGGTCGTGCGCCCACCCGCCGCATTGTGATCCAGCCGCGCGCTTCGTCGTGCGCCCGCCACACCGTGACCCGGCCGCGTGCGTCGTGGCGCGCCCAGCCGTCGCGCCGTGACCAGGGCCCCGAACCCGCGTCGACGACGCGCGTGCCTCACCGCGGGTCGCAGACACGGAGACGCCCGCAGCCATGGACCGCGGGCGCCTCGACCGGAGCAGAACCGTGTAGCTCAGACGGTCGCGAACGCGTCCAAGGGGATGTCGTTGGCGCTCTGGTCCGCGCTCGCGATGACCTTGGCGCGGCTGGGCACCAGGGCGAGCACGTTCTGCGCGAAGTACAGCGCGGCGAACTTCTTGCCGGTGTAGTAGGCGCGGTCCGGGTGCGTCTCGCTCAGCCCCTCGAGCTTCTCGAGACCGAGCGCCGCCTGCTCCAGGAGCAGCCAGCCGATGGAGAGCTCGCCCATGATGCCGAGGAAGCGCTCGGAGCTGAGCGGGATGTTCTGCATCTGGCCGCCCTGGAACCACTGGATGAACTGCATGACGCACTGACCCACGGCGCCATGCGCGCGCTGCAGCTGCCCCACGGCCTCACCCAGCACGGGGTGCGCCTTGTTGGCGTCGATGAACTTCTGGATGTCGGCCAGGAACGCCTTGGTGTTCGCGCCGCCGGCCTGACCCAGCTTGCGGCCCACGAGGTCCATCGACTGGATGGCGTTGGTGCCCTCGTAGATGCTGAAGATCTTGGAGTCACGCAGGCACTGCTCGACCGGGTGATCCTGCAGGTAGCCGTGACCGCCGTAGGTCTGCACGGCCGTCTCGCACACGCGGAAGCCCTCGTCGGTGCTGTAGGCCTTCACGATCGGCGTGAGCAGGTCGATCTGCCCCTTGTGGTAGGCCGCCGACGCGTCGTCCGAGCCACCGATGACGAGGGCGCGGTCGCTGTGCATCGACAGCTTCACGATCAGCGCGCGGATGCCCTCGACCTTGGCCTTCATGTCCAGCAGGTCGCGGCGCACGTTGGGGTGCTCGATGATGGCGACGCGCTCGGCGCTGGCGTCCTTGAAGTTCTTGACGCTCGAGCCCTGCTTGCGCTCACGGGCGTACTCGAGCGCGTTCAGGTACGCGTTGCTCGCCACGCTGAGCCCCTGGATGCCCACGCCGATGCGCGCGAAGTTCATCATCTTGAACATCTGCGGCATGCCCTGGTTCTCGACCGTGCCCACCAGCTCACCGACGCACGCGTCGTTGTCGCCGAAGTTGAGCACGCAGGTGGCCGACCCGTTGATGCCCATCTTGTGCTCGATGCTCGGCACGGTGATGTCGTTGGTCTGGCCCAGGCTCCCGTCGTCGTTCACGCGCACGCGCGGCACGATGAACAGCGAGAGGCCCTTGGTGCCCGGGCCCGCGCCCTCGATGCGCGCGAGGCACAGGTGGATGACGTTGTCCGCCAAGTCGTGGTCGCCGCCCGAGATGAAGATCTTGGTGCCCTTGATGTTGTAGGTGCCGTCGGCGTTCTTGGTGGCGGACGTGCTGGCGATGCCGACGTCGGAGCCCGCGTGGGGCTCGGTCAGGCACATGGTGCCGCCGAACTTGCCCACCATCATGGGCTCCACGTACTTCTTGCGCTGCGCGTCCGTGCCGAAGTGCTGGATGACCTCGGCCGCGCCCATGGACAGGCCCGGGTACATGGCGAACGCCGTGTTGGAGCCGCTGATCATCTCCTCGGACAGCGCCGAGAGCGTGAAGGGCGCGCCCTGCCCGCCCATCTCGACCGGAGCCGCGAGCGTGCGCCAGCCGGCCTCGAAGATCGCGTCCCACGCACCCTTGAAGCCCTCGGGGGTCTTCACGCGGCCGTCCTCGATGCGGCAGCCTTGGTGGTCGCCCACCTGGTTGAGCGGCCCCGTCACCTCGCACGCGAAGCGGTAGACCTCGCCGAGCACCATGCGGCACTGCTCCTCGTCCCAGTCCGCGAACGGGCCCTTGCCGAGCACGTCCTGCAGGTTGAACTGCTCGAAGAGCAGGAACTGAAAGTCACGAAGGTCGGCCTTGTACCGGTTGATCGCGTGCGTTGCCACGGGTGCCTCCACTCGGAGCGGGTCCGAAGGGTCGAGAGGGGAGTTGATTACACTTGGCACCCATGAACGGTGTGCGCGCGTAATAAGAGGAATCTTGAATCAGCCGCGGCGAGCGTCAAGCCAGCGACGCAAGAAATGAACGAGCCTTCAGTCGTCCCGCGCGCGGACACCCCGAAGGCCCAGCCCCGGCGGAGCGGCCCGCGCGCCGGACGCGCTCGCGTCAAGGTGTGGCGCCCGTTCGCTCGCGTGCGAACGCGCCAATGTCGGCGATGGCCTCGCGCGCGACGGGCAGCAGGGGCGCGAAGACGTGGAACGCGTGGATCATGTCCGGGAAGGCCTGCAGCGTGACGTCCACCCCCTGGTCGCGTGCGCGCTCGGCCAGGTGCAGCGCGTCGTCGAGCAACCCTTCTGCGGCACCGACGTGGATGAGCAGCGGGGGCAGGTCGTGCAGCGCGGCGTGGATCGGAGCCGCCAGGGGGTTGCGCAGCTCGTGCCGCGGGACGAACCGCTTGGCGTACTGCTGGAGCGCGTAGCGCGAGACGAAGTCGTAGCGGCGGTTGTCGTCCAGGCTGCGCCCACGCCCCTCGAGGTCGACCCACGGCGAAACCACGGCCAGCGCCGCAGGGAGAGGCTGCCCTTGGTCTCGGAGCCACAGCGCTGTGCTGAGCGTGAGGCCGGCCCCCGCCGACTCCCCTGCGATGACGATGTGCTCGGGGTGCACGCCCTGCGCCCGCACGTACGCGTACACGGCGCGCGCGTCTTCGAGCTGCGCCGGGAACGGGTGTTCGGGGGCCAAGCGATAGGCCGGCGCGAGCACGCGCATGCGCGCGGCCTGCGCGATACGGCAGATGAGGTCGCGGTGCGAGCGCAGCGAACCGATGCTGTAGCCCCCTCCATGCAGGTAGATGAGGACACGCTCGGGGTCGTGGTTCGCGGCCTCGAACCACATGCAGGGGATCGGCCCGGCTGGCGAGGGCACGTGCACGTCCGCCATGTGGGTCTCGCGCATCACTCGCGTCTCGGGCCGCGGCGGGTCCGTCACGGCCCGCTGCCACGCGAGGGGCATGAGCGTCGACGCGTTGGAGGACCTGCGTAGCACGGTGGCCACGACCTCGAAGTCCTCGCTCCAGGTGGGGCGCAGGGGACCGAAGACGGCGCGGCGCGCGCGCACGACCGGACGCGCACCGTCCATGAGCTTGCGGATGACGTTCATGATGAGGCCGAGGATAGCAGGCCCACTCTGGGCCGCCGTCGCGCTCACGGCGACGCATCGTCAGCCGGCGGCGCGCTCGCTCATGGGCGCGGCCAGCTGCGCCTTGGCCCACGCGAGGGCGTCGTCGAACGACCCGAAGGCTTGGTTCGGGAACTTCGGGGGCGCCATCCAGAACACCGCGGTCAGCGCGCCTTTGATGACGGCGTTCGGCGCGACGATGGCGCTCCCGTGATTCCACGCAACGTCATGTGGCTCGAAGCGCCCCAGGTGCTCCGCGAACATCCGGCGTTGCTTCGCCGAGGGCATGGTGCGCAGCTGGCTCATGTCGCACACCCAAGCACAGGAGAAGCGCGCACGCTGTGCCCAACGCTCACGAGCCGCGCAGAACGCGTCCAGCGTCGCGTCGTCCGGCTCGGCCGGAAAACGCATGACGTAGACGGGTGCGTAGGTCCGCAGGATCCACGGGTGGTCGAGGAGCGAGTCGAGTTCGGACGGGGACGGCATGTGGCGCGGCGGCGAGCGACACGACGACGACCGAATGGGCGCTCACCACCTGGGGATGGCTTCTCACGCCGAAGGTGCGGCTGTCAACTCACCGGCTGGATCGTCGCCATATCGATGACGAAGCGGTACTTCACGTCCCCCACCAGCATCCGCTCGTATGCGTCGTTGATGTCGGCCATCGCGATGGACTCGATGTCGGACACGATCCCGCGCTCGGCGCAGAAGTCGAGCATCTCCTGCGTCTCCGCGATGCCGCCGATGAGCGACCCGGCGAGCCGCCGGCGCTTGAACACGAGGTTGAACACGGTGGGCGACGGGTGTGGGCTCGGAGGTGCGCCGACCAGCGTCAGCGTCCCGTCACGCTTCAGGAGGGAGAGATACGCGTCGAGATCGTGCGGGGCCGCCACGCTGTCGAGGATGAAGTCGAAGCTGTTGCGGTGGGGCTTCATCTCCGCGCGGTTGTTGGACACGACCACCTCGGCCGCACCGAGCCGACGCGCGTCGTCGGCCTTGCGGGGGGACGTGGTGAAGAGCACGACGTGCGCGCCCATGGCCGAGGCGAGCTTGACGCCCATGTGCCCGAGACCGCCCAGACCTACGATACCCACCTTGCTCCCGGGCCCCACCTTCCACTGGCGCAGGGGGGAGTACATCGTGATACCGGCGCACAGCAGCGGGGCCACCGCCGCAAGCTGCTCGGGCGGGTGACCGATGCGCAACACGAACGCCTCGTTCACCACGATGTGGCTGGAGTAGCCGCCGAGCGTGTTTGGGCCGCCGCCTTGCTCCTTGCTGTCGTAGGTGCCTGTGAAGCCATTCTCGCAGTACTGTTCGAGGCCCTCGTCACACGCCGAGCAGCGCTGGCAGCTGTCCACCATGCAGCCGACCCCGACCACGTCACCGACCGCGAAGCGCGAGACCGCCCCCCCCACCGACGTGACGCGCCCGACGATCTCGTGCCCCGGGACGCACGGGTAGGTCGCCCCGCCCCACTCGTTGCGGGCCGTGTGGAGGTCGGAGTGACACACGCCGCAGTGCAGAATGTCGATCGCCACGTCGTGCGCGGCGGGCGCGCGTCGATCGAAAGAGAACGGGACGAGCGGGGTGGTGGCGGAGTGCGCGGCGTAGGCGTGCGTGTGCGTCATGTCCGATGCGTGTCGCGGAGGGAGAGAGGGCGTTACGGCGCGAAGCGCGCGCCTGCAGCCTACCTCAGGGACCGTTCTCAAGGGGCTCGGACAGCGCCGCGCTCGCGAGTTGCCCTTGCAGGAGGACGCCGTCGTCGCTCGCGATCAACACAGCCTGCAGGCCTGTCGTGGGGTTCGCGGGCCGAGCACGCGCGAGGGCGCCCGCAGGCGTGACCGTCTGTGTCCCGTCACGCAGCGTCAGCGCGGAGGCCGGCGCCACGACGCGCAACGGCAGATCCGTCTGGCGACAGAAGAGGGCCGCTCGTGCCACGACACCTGCAGGCCGCGAACCGGCTCGTCCGCCCAGCCCGAGGCCGCTCGGCCTGCACCCTCCCGCCGTCGTGCCAGCGGGGTGCGATGCAGGCCCGCTCGTCGCGAGCGCGCCCTGCACGAAGCCCACGACCCACACCTCGCGCCCGCCACCTCCGATCGCGACCCGGCTCCATCCCTCGCGCTCTTCGAGCAGGCCCACCATGAGCTGGGCGTGGGCTGGCGACGCGAGGGGTTCGCCTCCCGCCGCGACGCGCACGCTGTTGGCCTGGGCGCTCGGAATCCAGCGCTGCGAGAGGGGCACGGCCGCGCGGGACGGCCACACCAAGTCCAGGTCCTCGACCCGCATGGGGCTGCGCCAGGTCTGAGACCCGTCCTGCCTGTCGACCAACGCGGTGTGCGGCAGCACGGCCCAGTCGCTACCGATGCGCGTGTCCACCTCGATCAGCACCGTTCCGTCCATCTCGGGCGCACCCACCACGCACACCAGCTCGCCCTCCTTGATGAGCACGGGCGCCGCGGGTAGCTCGACGCGCCGTTGAGTCCGCGCCCCCAGCTCGCGGCGTGACACCCACGCGCGCAGCCCGGGCCAACCCGTGACGAGCTCCACGTGGGCCAGCTCTCCACGCCGCGCGAGCACGCGCACGTGGACGCCGGCAGCGCCAGACCCCAAGACGACCGCGTCGGCCGCCGTGGAGCTCATGAGGCGCACATCATCGCGGCACAGCAGCCACTCCTCCGCGGGGGCGCCCTGCGCGCTGGCCCGAGAGCCGGCCAACCCACAGATGGACAGGCTGGCGATGACGGCGAACGTGATGAAGGAGCGAGGTGCGGGAGGGGGGGAGACGCTCATCGGCGGCAAGCTAGCAGCTGCAGCCCGGACCGCCGCGCGCGAATGCACAGAAAATGCACAGTCGCTGCTCGGGCGCGCCCCGCATTGGGGGTGCCCCCTCGGGCGGGGCTCGG
The DNA here is from genome assembly GCA_020633055.1 of Sandaracinaceae bacterium. Classification (NCBI taxonomy): domain Bacteria; kingdom Pseudomonadati; phylum Myxococcota; order Polyangiales; family Sandaracinaceae; species Sandaracinaceae bacterium. The sequence continues at coordinate 1,070,038 of JACKEJ010000005.1, forward strand.
TATCCTGCGCGGAACTCATGACTCGAACTCGCCAGCTCGCCCCTCTCTCGACCCCGGCGGAAGCGCCTCGCCCGCCCCTCCCCCGACGTGTGTGGTGCGTCAGCGCCGTCCTCGTCGCGCTCCTGCTCACACCCGGCTGCAACCGCGGCGCGGGAGGGCCCAGCACCACACCGGAGGTCGCGGCGCTCGACGACGCCAGCTTTCCCCCGACCCGGCGCGCGTTCCATGGACTGCAGCTGAACGACCCACAGCGCGAGGTCGACCGTGCGCGCCTCTTCGCCTACTTGGACCAAGCTGGGCGGGCGCTCGTTGCCGGGAACGACTACGACGCGCTGCTCGAACACTTCGCGCTGTGTACGGACCTCCTCATCCCCAGCGACTACGTGCAGGAGCGCGTCCCCGCCAGCTTGGCGCCCGTCGCGTTGCGCATCGTCGAGCTGGGCTCGCCGCGCGGCGACGAAGGCCCGGTGCTGGGCGCGCTCGAGGTGCTGCGACGCATCGTCATCGAGCCCGACCGTGAGGACGGCCCAACGGCGGAAGAGCAGTACCAGCAGGTGGCGCAGTGGGGTCGCACGTCACGTGAGGCCATCCCCGACTTCATGCATCGCTACTCGTCGCTGATCGACGTGTGGGAGGTGCACGCACACTACTCCGCGTCGCCGCAGGTGTTGGACACGCTGGCGCAGCTGCACATCGACCGGCGAGACTTCGTCCTGCGCGCCGCCTCCGAGACGGGCATGCAGGGGCTGTTGGCGGACTATCCCCCATCGCTGCCGCTCCAGATCGGGCGCATCGCGCCGATCGACGTCGTGGCCGTCTACCTGCGCGTCGGGGACGTGGAGGGCGCCATCCGCAAGCTCCGCGAGATGGGTCTCAGGGGCCGCACGGAGGCGCAGCTCCTCGAGCTTCTCCAGGCGGCCGAGCGGCCCTCCGAGGCTGGCGCGCAGGCGCTGACGGATCTCGCCGAGGCCTACGGGCGCACCCGCCCCGAGGCGGCGCGCGGCATCTGTCGACGGGGCCTGCGCGACTACCCGCGCGACACGCGCTTCCCGGAGTGTCTCGCGGCCGTCTCCGCGGAGGGCGCGCAGTTCGAGGACGCCACGGCTTGGTACGTGGTGGCCATCGCGCTCGACCCCGAGAACCGCTCGCTGTACGACGAAGCGCTTGCGCAGCTGAACGAGTTCATCGAGCGCGGGGTGTTCGACGAGGATCCCGCCGCAGGGCGCGCGCTGACGGCGCACGCGCGGCGGCTGCTGAACGAGCGCAGCACGCGCTTCCCGAACTCGCCTGCGCCCGTCTCGCTCGCCCAGATCGAGTTCCTGGCGGCCATGGTGGAGCTGCACTCGGGTCACCCCGACAGCGCGCGAGAGCACTTCCTGGCCAGCCTCGAGTCCAACCCGCTCAACGACGTGCTGCGTGAGCTCGGCACACTCGAGACGCGCCTCGGGAACGCCGACACCGCGACCGAGCTGCTGCGCCGTGCGCTGGACAGGACCCTCGGGGAGTCCCTCGAGGTCAGCGTGCAGCGCGCCGGCCTGCTGCACGAGCTCGGCGACGCGTTCGGCGCGGCGAACAATTCGACGCAGGCTGAGCGCATGTACCGGCAGGCACTCGAGCTGTACGACGGCACCCTCTCGCAGCTGAGCGCGAATGGCCTCGGGTTCGTGCAGGCGCGCCGCGGCGTCCTGCTGGACAAGCTCGGCTCGCACGACGCCGCGCGCGCCGCGTTCCTGGCGGCGGTGGACGCGACGCCGCTCGAGCGCGAGCCCTACATGGTGGCCATGATGCAGCTCACCACCAGCACGGAGGACGTGGCGCTGATGCGCGAGCTCTACCGGCGCGCGCTGCTCAACCTCGGCCTCGCGCCAGAGTGGAAGGTGTACTTCGCGCTCTGGACGCAGTTCGTCGTGCGGCGCGCTGGCGAGGCGGACGGCGAGGAGATCGACGCGGTGCTCACGCGCTTCGCGCGCCACTCACCGTGGTACGGGCGCCTTGCAGCGTTCGGCGCTGGACAGATGGACGGGGCTGCGCTGGTCGCCGCGGCGAGCACCCCCGGCCAACGCGCCGAGGCGCACTTCTACGCGGCGACCCGCGCGGCCACCACGGGTGACCGCGATGGCGCGCGCCGCGAGTACGAAGCCGTCTTCGCCACCGGGATGGTGAACTACGTCGAGTACCAGATGGGGCGCAGCCTGGTGGGTGCGCTCGGGACGCCTGTCGGGGCGGCGCCGTGAGCGACTTCGAGAAGCTGGGCGCGTTCTACCTGGGCAAGCGGGTGGACGTGGCGAGCGGCGCCCTGCTGGACGAGCTGGTGCTGTACGACGCGAAGGACCTCACGACGCACGCGTTCTGCGTAGGCATGACGGGCAGCGGCAAGACGGGTCTGTGCGTGTCGCTGCTGGAGGAGGCTGCGATCGACGGCGTGCCCGCCATCGTCATCGACCCCAAGGGCGACCTGGGCAACCTGGCGCTGCGCTTCCCGGAGCTCCGGCCCGAGGACTTCCTGCCATATGTCGATCCGGGCGAGGCGAGCCGCAAGGGGCGCACGCCGGGCGAGCACGCCGAGGCGGTCTCGGCGCAGTGGCGCGCGGGGCTCGCCGAGTGGGGCCAGGACGGCGAGCGCGTGCGCCGCTTCCGCGACGCGGCGGAGGTGGTGCTGTACACGCCGGGCAGCCAGATCGCGCGACCAATCTCCATCATGCGCTCGCTCTCGGCGCCGCCTGCCGCGCTGCGCGACGACGTGGACGCCATGCGCGAGCGCGTGCTCGGCGCGGTGAGCGGCCTGCTCGGGATGCTTGGCGTCGAGGCGGATCCCGTCCGTAGCCGCGAGCACATCTTCCTCTCCAACCTGCTGGACACGGCGTGGCGCGCCGGCGAGGACGTGAGCCTGGCGGACCTCGTCCGGCGCATCCAGGCCCCTCCCTTTACGCGCGTCGGCGTCATGGACCTCGAGTCGTTCTATCCGGCGAAGGACCGCGCGGCGCTCGCGCTCGGCGTCAACGGCATCCTCGCCTCGCCAGGTTTCTCGGCGTGGCTCGAAGGCGAGGCGCTCGACGTGGGGCGTCTGCTGCGGCGTGAGGATGGCCACCCGCGCATCAGCATCCTGTCCATCGCGCACCTCGACGATGCGCAGCGCATGTTCTTCGTGACGTTGCTGCTCAACGAGGTCATCGCGTGGATGCGCACGCAGTCGGGCACATCCAGCTTGCGCGCGATCCTCTACATGGACGAGGTCTTCGGCTACCTGCCGCCCGTGGCGAACCCGTCTTCCAAAAGCCCGATGCTGACGCTGCTGAAGCAGGCGCGCGCGTTCGGGCTGGGCGTGGTGCTGGCCACACAGAACCCCGTGGACGTGGACTACAAGGCCCTCTCCAACTGCGGCACGTGGATGCTGGGACGGCTGCAGACCGAGCGTGACGTGGCGCGCGTCCTCGACGGTCTCGCGGGCGCGGCCACGGCCACTGGAGGTGGCTTCGACCGCGCGGCGATGGAGGCGCGCATCGCGGGGCTGAAGGGGCGGCAGTTCGTGCTGAACAACGTCCACGACGCCGGGCCAGACCTGTTCCACACGCGCTGGGCGTTGTCGTACCTGCGCGGTCCGCTGACGCGCGACCAGCTGCGCACCCTCACGCAACAGGGTGTCTCGGGCGTGGCAGGCGCGAGCACGGCACCCGCCCCGAGCACGGTGCTGGCGAGCGCGACAGCCGCGGGCGTGGGCGGCGCGGTCGCGTCGGCCGAGGCACCCGACGAGCCCCGCCCGGTGCTCCCTACCGGCATGACCGAGGTCTTCCTGGGCGGCAACGAGGGCTGCCGCTACGCCGCCGGCGTGCTCATCGGCCTCTCGCTGCACTACAAGCACGCGCGGACGGGCACCGACTTCTTCCAGCAGGCATCGTTCGTCGCGCCGACGCTCGGGCGCGATCCGAGCGAGACGTTGGGGCACGTAGAGGCGCACGCCATCGCAAACCTGCCCCTACGAGACGATCCTGCCCCCAACGCGCGCTTCGCGCCGTTGCCCGCCGCCGCCGCGACCGCGAAGGCCTTCGGGACGCTCGAGAAGGCCATCAAGGCCAAGGCCTACCAGGAAATGGGCCTGACCCTGTACGAGTGCAAGGCGCTCAAGCTGTGGTCGACGGTAGGAGAAGACCACGCGGCCTTCGTCGGACGTGTCCAGCAAGGGCTGCGCGAGGCGCGCGACCTGGAGATGGGCAAGCTGCGGGCGTCGTTCGAGCCGAAGCTTGCGCGGCTGCAGGAGCGCATCCGGCGCGCCGAGCAGAAGGTGGCGGACGAGAAGGGGCAGGTGCGGCAGCGGCAGCTGGACACCGCCGTGAACGTGGGCACTACTGTGCTGGGCGCGCTGCTGGGGAGTCGCAGCGTCGCGCGCGCGGGGACCGCGGTGCGGAGCGCCTCGCGCATCAGCCGGGAGCAGCAACAGGTGGAGGCCGCAGAGCAGACGCTTGGCTCGCTCCAGGAGCAGCTGGCCGAGCTCGAAGCGGAGTTCCAGCAGAGCCTGAACGCGCTGGCGGCGCAGCAGCCGCAGGCGGACATCACCCCCGTGACCGTCAGCCCCACCAAGTCGGACCTGAGCGTCACGCGCCTCGAGCTGCTCTGGATCCAACAGTAGCGCGCGCAAGCCAGGAGCCTGCCGAACGCCTCCCACGCTCACAGTCGGGTCGGCGCGTGGCCACGCGCACGCGCGAGTGTCCCGGCCCGGCTGACCTCCCGCGCGTCCGAGAGGGTCAGGGGCGCGTGGGAGCCGTGTGGGCGTGCGCGTCCTGCGCCCACGCTCCGACGCCCGCGCTGGGCGACGCCCCGGCGAACGCCGCCAGCGCTTCCGCAGCTTCGCGCGCGGAGGACAGCCGGCGCTGTGGCACCTTGTGCGTCATCTGGCGCACCAGGTCGGCGAGGCCGCGCGGGACGTCTGCGCGCAGCTCTTCGAGCGGCGGGATGTCCGCGCGCCCGGCCAACATGAACAGCTCGAGCTCGTTCTGCGCCTGGAACAGGCGGCGCCCGGCCAGCATCTCCCACAACACCACACCGAGGCTGTAGATGTCGGAGCCGGCCGTGGCGCGCGAAGCGGCGATCAACTCGGGCGCGACGTACGCCATCTTGCCCACCACCACACCCGGCAGCGTGACAGTCATGCGATCCATGGCGCGCGCGAGCCCGAAGTCGGTGAGCTTCACGTCTCCCGTGCGGCTCACCAGGATGTTGGCGGGCGACACGTCACGGTGGAAGACGGGCGCAGTCGGTCGCTGGTGCGCCGCTCCGAGCGCGCGCAGCACGGAGGACCCGACGTACGCCGCGTGAGGGACGCTCACCGTCCGTCCAAGGTCGCGTGCCGCGATGAGCATGCGCGACAGGTCCACCCCGTCGACCCACTCCATGACGATGCACAGCATGCCTGCGTCGTCATGGCAGAGCTCGTAGAAGCTCGCGATGTTGGCGTGCTGAAGGTCCGCGACCACGCGCGCCTCTTCCACGAACATGGCCTGGAAACGCTCGTTGGAGCGGAAGCTCGGCAGCAGGCGCTTGATGGCGACCTCGCGTGGCGCGGACGCGGGGGCACGCGACATCCCACGAAAGACGTGGGCCATGCCTCCCCGCGCCACGCTCGCGGTGATCTCGTAACGCTCTTCGAGGAGAGGGATGTCCTGCATGACTCAGACGTGGATTCGAAGCGAGCGCCTGGTCGGTTCCTCCGCAGACGCGGCGGGCTCGGCGCGCTCGCCGCGCTCGGCTGCGCGCAGCAGCTTCTCGATGGTGGGCCCCAGCACGTCCAGCTTGGTCGAGGCGTAGCGCGGCCCGCCGAAGGCGCGGATGTTCTCCATCTGGCGCGCGAGGATGCGCACGTCCTGGTTCAGGATGCGCAGCCCGATGGGCTTGAACAGGCGCGCCACCGCGCCTGCCGGGATGGGCAGACGGAAGCTCACGCTGGCGAACATGCGCGTGTGGTGCTCGGCCATGGGCGTGAGCGCAGTGGTCGCCACCACGTGGCTGTCCTCGCCCAGCTGGTACTCCACCTGCGCGATGCACGGCAGGAAGAAGCGGTCCCAGTGGCGCACCACGCCGCCCCCCGGCGAGAGCACGCGCCCGATGACGCCGTCGGGGCGGGGCTCCCCGATGTACTCCGCCACGACACGGTCGGCGTAGCGCTGAAAGTCCACGTCGATACCGCGCTTCTCGCCGCCGCTGCGGAAGAGCCCGCGGTGCACGAAGGCCGTGTGCGGCACGTCGAGCGCGTTCTCGGCGACGGCGTGTACGGAGCCCTCGAAGTCCTGGACGTGGTTGACGGTGGTGTAGGCTGGGTCGTCGACGAGCGGCAGCGGGAACGGCTCGCGCTCGGGGCGCGCACCCAGCGTGGAGTAGACCCACACGTAGCCGCTCTGCTCACGCGTCTCGACGCTCTGAACGGAGCGACCACGAGCGCCCTGCTCACGGTCCTCCGCGAGCAGCCCGGGCACGTGCGTGCAGCGTCCGTCCCCGTCGAAGCGCCAGCCGTGGTAGGGGCACTCCACCTGCCCCTCGCACACGCGCCCCATCGAGAGCGGTACGTTCCGGTGGGAGCAGCGGTCCAGCAGCGCGCGCGCCCTGCCCCCTGTGTCGCGGAACAGCACCAGGCGGTGGCCCAGCATGGTGACCCCGAGCGGCTTGCTTCCGAGGGCGCGCGACTCACACGCCACGTACCAGTCGTCGGGGACCCCTAGACGCGGGGGTTGGGGGGTGGGGACGAGCTCGAGACTCATGAGGCCTACGGTATCACGCCGAGCGCTTGATAACTAACCAACCGGTTAGTAGAATGCGGCCATGGACCTCAACCGCATGCTGAACCTCTGCGAGCGCAACCAGTGGCACGCAGACGACCTCGACTGGAGCGTCACCCCCAAGGCGCTCGCCCGAGAAGACGAGATCGCCGTCGTCCAGTACTTCACGGACATGGCGGGCATCGAGCTGCTGGCTGGCAAGCTCTTCCAAGTGCAGCGCGACCGCGCCGATGATCCGGTGCTCGCACAGATCTTCGACTCGTTCGTCGTGGACGAGCTGCGGCATAGCGAGGTCGCCACGCGCTTGGCGCGCCACTACGACGTGCACCACTACCGGCAGTACACGATGAACGACCATCTGCTGGCGTTCTCCGACGCCTTCGCGGACCTGCTGCAGTATCTGTCAGCCGAGATCGCGAACGCTTACATCACGACGGGCGAGCTGCTGCTCGACGTGGCCCTGCTGCGTTCGATCGACGACTTCGTGGACGACGAGATGAGCCGCCAGGCGATGAACCGCATCAACCGCGACGAGAGCCGCCACATCGCCATGGACTACTACATGATCGAGTATTACGCGTCGCCGGAGGGCATCGCCCGCGAAGCTGCGCGGCCCCCCTTGAGCACCACGCAGCGGCTGCGGGGCGCCTCGTCCATGGCGCGGGTCTTCTACCACGCGCGTCCCTTCTTCAAGGACGTGTTCTTCGGGCCGATGGACCACGTGGACCCCGGTGGAAAGCGCCTCCTCGAGGCGTTCAAGCGCGCGCAGCTGATCGGCGCCAAGCCCGAGGTCGCCGCGCGCCCGTTCCCGCGCTTCGCCGCGGCGCTGACCGACCTGGCGAACCACCCCGTGTCGGGGGCGGTCTTCAAGCCCGTGGTCGAGCGCGTGCTGGGTGTCGACCGACGGGTCATCGGCATTCTCTACAACGAGAAGGAGGAACAGTGGGCGCAGCGCGCCAGCTTCGACGAGCTGGCCAATGAAGCCCTCGAAGCGAAGACGCTCAACTGAGTCTCAGCACCTCGTGTGCGCCTCGCGAAGTCGCCGTGGCGGTGGCGCGAGGCACCCCACGATCGCGAAGGGCCGCCCCCGAGAGGAGCGGCCCTTTCGCCTTGGGGGCGAACCATCCCCCGTAGACAGCGAGGTGTCAGGCGGCCGAGACGCCGAGGGACGCCGCACCCGCCGGGGGCGTCATGCTCGCTTCGACGCTGCGCAGCATCATCTCCGTGGCAGCGCTGCGATTGGTGACCCGACCGTCCAGAATGGACTCTACCGTGGTCAGCACGAGTCCGATGATAGTATCGGCCAGCACGACCAGATCGTCGACTTGCTTGCCAACGCCACGCGCGTGCAGGTCCGCGACGAGGTCCTCTCGGGCCCTGTCCATCAGCTCGCGCCAGCGCCGTCCGAGGGGGTTGGCCACGTCGCGCCGATGGCGCAGGAACAGCTCGGCGGCCCGACGATCGGCGAGGAGCGCCTCGACCCCCGTGGTGAAGGCCTGACGGGTCGCCGCCTGGGGCGTGGCGCCGTCCTCGACTCCCTCGCGGAACTCGCGCAGACGCGCCCGCAGCGCTTCTCCGACGGTGACCGCGGCCTCCTCCAGGGCCTCGTCCATGTCCTTGAAGTGGACGTAGAACGTGGGCTGAGCCACGCCGGCGGCCTGCGCGATACGCCCGGTGGTGAGCGCCGTCGGCCCCTGCTTGTGCAGGATCTTCAGCGTGGCCTGGACCAGCTTGTGGCGGGTGCGCTCTTTGTTGGCTTTGCGAGTACTCATGGCGTCACTTCCCAATCCCGTTCGGACAATCGGGCTATTAGGGGCATTGGGTGTCACAGCAACCCGTGTCCGACCGATATCCCTCATTTAGAGCGCTTTACGCACCGCGTCAACGCGCTGCGTCATTTTCACGTCGGTGACGGCTGAGAACGTAAAATTATTCGCGCGCGGCTGGGACCCAGGGCTGACCTCGACTGACACGAATTCCACGCAGACCACCATAATTCACCGAGAGATAAGGCGCGCCGTCCAGAGCCCATGCCGCGAGACGCTGCGCCATCTCGTTCAAACGCTCGGCGAGGGCGCGATCTTCCCCGGTGAGTTGCTCGCGGACGCTGACGTTGCGCGCCTCCAACAGCGCGATCTGCATGTTCCACGCATGCGCGGCCACCATGGCCCCGGCCTCGTAGCTGGGTGGGGCCTGCGCGGCGAGGTCGAGGGTGGCCACCGCCGTCTGCTCGAAGATCGGCCGCTCGTCGGTCGTGCGTACGAAGTCCGCCATGACCCGCACGACGTGGCGCTCTTGAGCCAGAAAGGTGGGCGTCCGCTGTGCGAGCACAGCGCGGGCCCGCGCCATGGCGGGCAGCACGAAGCGCAGAGGCTCGAGCATCGCGATGCCCTCCACTCCGCGGGTGGGCTCACCACGCCGCGCCATGATGCCCACGAGGTGGCCGTCGGCGTCGATGACCGGACCACCCGAATTGCCCGGGTTGACGCTCATCGCGACCTGCAGCGACCCATCGTTGTTCTCGCGGCTGAGCTCGCCCGACACCGCCGCGGGGTAGCGCTCACGGATGTCCAGGGGATAGCCGGTGGCGAACAATCGCTCGGCCAGCGTGAGGGGCCGCGGAGCGCTGGGCAGCGTGATGAAGTCGGGCAGCGGACCATCCACGGCCAACACCGCTAGATCGTGCTCCGAGTCGGAGTAGATGACGCGCGCCGCCTGAGGCTCGTCGGCGCCGGGCCGGAGGACCGCCAGCACGTCTCCGCCGCGCACCACGTGGGCGGCCGTGAGGACGAGCCCCTCGGGACCGACGACGACCCCCGTCCCGTGGACGGCGTCCGGCAGGCTGACCGCGCGACGCACCCGGCTGACGCGCCCCTCGAAGGTGAACGCCGTCGCCCCCGTGATCTGGACCACACGGACACTGGCGCGATCGATCGGGCGGAGGCGGATGCGCGACGCGATCCCTTCGTCCGCAGGCGCGCCGGCGGCGGAGGGGGCCTGGGACTGAGCGCCCGATGTGAGCGCGAGCAACCCGAGACAAACCACGAGGCTGACGAGCGCGGAGGGTGCCCTCCTCGCCGCAGCGCGAGCCGAGGAGCCATGGAGCGAGAGAGAACGATGGCTGGTGCGCATGGGTCAGAGCATCCGAAAGCTGTCGAGGAAGGTGTTGCGGGCCTCGAGCAGGTCGGCCCCGGCAGTGCGCGGCAGGTCGACGCTGACTTCGTAGGTGGCAGCGTAGGTGGCGAAGATGAGCGTGAAGCGCATACGCCCCTCACTCTCGTACACGAGCGAGCGCCCCGAGTAGCCCTGACGCGTGGTGTCGCGCGCCGCCCGCAGCGTGTAGTGCGCCAGGGGCGCCGCCTCGAGCGTGGCGACCGAGCCCGCAGGGCGACCGTCGTCGTAGCCGGTGGCCCTGACCTCGAAGGTCGCCCCGCCCTCGCCCACCACCCGGTACGTGCGGACGAACGATGCCTGCGACACCGGGCTGGTGGCCTCGGCGGCGACGGGCGCGCCCGGAAAGCGCACGGCGAAGTAGGCCTCGGCGGGCATGGACCAGCGCCAGCCGCCCGCCACGTACGCTCCGTCGCCCGTGGCGCCGAACGAGTCCGCAGGGTCCAGCTGAAGGCTGCTCAGGTACGCCGCGGCGGTGTTGCGGTGCACCGCCTCGAGCTGCGGCGACATGATGGCCATGAGGAGGTACACGTGGGTGCGCGCGACGACCGCCCGCGCATGCACGATCCGGCCGTTCTCCCGATCGAGGTACTGCATCTCGAAGCCAGGCGAGCCGTTGACCATGATGGACCCGAACGCTCGCTGCTCGGCCCGCTCCAGGAGCGTCTCGCGCATGTCTTCGAGCCGTTCGAGGGGCGCGCCCACGATGCCACCCTGCACTTCGCTGACCGCCACCATGAGCTGCAGCGAGCCGTAGTCTTCGCCAGCGATCACCGTTTGGTACACCGCGCCATCGTCCTCCACCCCGGTGGTCGCGGGCATGTATCGCGGCTCGCTCGGCATGCGCAGCGTCGCCCGGCCGTTGCGCAGCTGCACGACGCGCCACTGAGTGCTCGCGGGGACCGACGACCCTGACGGCGCGCTCCCGGTCGACACGGAGAGTCGCTGACGCCCGCCCGAGTAGCAGGCGCTCAGCAGCACGCAGCCCACCAACGTGAGCGCCCGCGCGAGGCGGCCACCACCCCTCGTCACGTACCAACCAACTGTGCTCGTCACCGCGGGGCCTCCTGCATTCATCTAGACCCATCGTGATATCACACGCGCGGCGGACGAGCGACCGGACGCCGCGCGCGCGCGACGACGTGTATGCTGGGCGCATGTCGACGCCTACGCTTCACCACCGCACCTGCTCGCTCTGCGAAGCGATGTGCGGCATCACGCTCGAGGTGCATGCCGGGAAGGTCCTCTCGACGCGGGGCGACGAGCAGGACCCGTTCAGCCAAGGCCACGTCTGCCCGAAGGCCACGGCCCTCGCGGACCTGCACGACGATCCCGACCGGCTGCGCCAACCGATGCGCCGCGAGCGCTCCGGCTTCACGCCCATCACGTGGGACGAAGCGCTGGACGAGGCCGCGGAGCGCATCCACGGCCTGCAGCGTCGGCACGGCAACGACGCCATGGCGGCCTACCTCGGCAACCCCAACGTACACAACATGGGCGCGATGCTGTTCGGACCAGTGATGCTCCGTGCGTTGCGCAGCAAGAACCGCTTCTCCGCGACCAGCGTGGACCAGCTGCCGCACATGTTCGCCGGGTACTACATGTTCGGCCACCAGCTGTTGCTGCCCGTGCCCGACGTCGACCGCACGGACTTCTTGTTGATGCTGGGGGCGAATCCCCTCGCCAGCAACGGCAGCCTCATGAGCGCCCCCGGAATTCGGCGGCGCCTGGACGGAATCCGCGCACGCGGTGGGCAGGTCGTGTTGGTGGACCCCCGCCGCACGGAGAGCGCCCGCTGCGCGAGCGAGCACCACTTCATCCGCCCAGGCACCGACGCACTGTTCCTGCTTTCGCTGCTGCACACCGTGTTCGCGCGGGATGCCGTCCGCCTCGGGAACCTGCAAGGGCTCACCCGGGGGCTCGAGGATCTGCGCGACGCGACGAGCGGGTTCTCGCCGGTCTTCACCGCCGTCCACACCGGCATCTCCGCCGAGACGGTGGACGGCATCGCGACGCGCCTCCTCGAGGCCCGCCGGGCTGTGGTCTACGGGCGGATGGGAGCCTCGACGCAGCGCTTCGGCGGGCTGTGCGCATGGCTCGTGTACGCGCTCAACGCGATCACGGGAAACCTCGACCGCGAGGGAGGCGCGATGTTCACGCAGCCGGCGCTAGACTCCCTCGCCTCGGCAGGTGGGTTCGGCATCAGCCGCGGGAGCCACGGCCGTTGGCGCAGCCGTGTGCGTGGCTTGCCGGAGTTCGGGGGTGAGCTCCCGGTGTCCGTCTTGGCGGAGGAAATGCTGACGCCTGGCACAGGGCAGATTCGCGGGCTGCTCACCATGGCGGGGAACCCCGTGCTCTCCACGCCGAACGGCGCGCAGCTGGACCGCGCGCTCGCCAAGCTGGACCTGCTCATCAGCGTGGACCCGTACATCAACGAGACCACACGGCACGCTCAGCTCATCCTGCCGCCCCTCTCCCCCCTCGAGCGACCTCACTACGACCTGGCGCTGCACCTCCTGGCCGTACGCAACACGGCGAAGTTCAGCGAGCCCACGTTCGAGCCAAAGGAAGGGGCCCTCGACGACTGGCAGATTCACGTGGGGCTGGCGCGCCGCTTGGCCGCGCTCCGGAGCGGTCGACTCGACAAGGAGGTGTTCAGGCTGCGCGCCCTCGAGGCGGCGGGGCCCGAGCGCATGCTGGACCTAGCGTTGCGCGTGGGGCCATATGGCGCGGGGGCCAACCTGCTGCGCGACGGGCTGACCCTCAAGAAGCTGCGGGAGAACCCGCACGGCGAGGACTTTGGGGCGCTACAGCCCTGCCTGCGTGCGCGGCTCCCCGAGGCGCACCCGTACGTGGAGCTCGCACCGGCTCCGATGATCGCGGACCTCGAGCGGCTGCGCGCGAGCATGAGCGAGGACGCCGGACAGCTGCTGTTGATCGGCCGGCGCCACGTGCGCAGCAACAACAGCTGGCTGCACAACAGCGAGCGGCTCATGAAGGGGCGCGATCGCTGTACGGCGCTGATCCACCCGGACGACGCCGCGCGCGCGGGCGTCACACAGGGCGCGCACGTCACGCTGAGGACGCGCACCGGGGCGGTCAGCCTCCCTGCGGAGGTGACCGAGGACATCATGCCGGGCGTGGTGTCGGTGCCGCACGGGTTCGGGCACGCGCGCGAAGGTGTACGGTTGCGCGTGGCACGGGAACACGCCGGGGTGAGCGTCAACGACCTGACGGACGACGCGCTGCTCGACACGCTCACCGGCAACGCCGTGCTGAACGGTGTGCCGGTGGAGCTCTCCGCGGAGCTGGAGGAGGCCGCGTCGTGACCCGCTCGCGGAGCGACGAGACACCCGACGACTTCGACCTGGTCGTGATCGGCGGGGGCCCCGCCGGGGAGAAGGGCGCGGCCCAGGCGGCGTACTTCGGCAAGCGCGTCGCCGTCGTGGAACGCGAGAAGGAGCCCGGCGGCGCGGCGGTGCACACCGGGACGCTGCCGAGCAAGACGCTACGCGAGTCGGCGCTGTACCTGTCGGGGCGACGCAGCCGGACGCTCTATGGCGTGGCCGTGGAGCTCGAGGCACGCGGGATGCTGCAGGGGCTGATGCGCCGCAAGCACGCCATCGCGGTCGCCGAGTCGGCGCGCATCCGACAGAATCTGTTCCGCCACGGCGTGGAGCTGGTGGAGGGGCACGCGCGCTTCGTCGGGCCGCACGAGGTGGCCGTGACCGGACCAGACGGTTCCGTGCGCACGCTGCGCGCGGAGGTCGTGCTGATCGCCACGGGCACCAAGCCGCGGCAGCCCGCGGACATCGACTTCGCGTCTCCGCTGGTGCACGACTCCGACGAGGTGCTGCTCATCGAGGAGCTGCCTCGCTCGCTGACCATCCTGGGCGCGGGCGTCATTGGCTGCGAGTACGCCTGCATGTTCGCTGCGCTGGGCATCCCGGTGGAGTTGGTGGAGGCGCGCGACGAGATCCTGGGGTTCATGGACCGCGAGATGGTGCGCGCGCTCGAGCGCTCGATGGCCGACCTGGGCGTCCGGCTGCGGCTCGGCCAAGCGTGGGGCGCGGTCACGCTCGGCACGGACGGCGAGAGCGTGCACACGCAGCTGGGGGCCGAGACGCTGGTCACGCACCACCTGCTCTTCGCCGCGGGACGGACGGGCTGCACGGCGGATCTCGGCCTCGAGCACGTGGGCGTGAGGCCGACCTCACGCGGGCTCTTGGAGGTGGACGCTTACTACCGCACGGCGGCGCCACACGTGCTCGCGGCGGGCGACGTCATCGGCTTCCCCGCGCTGGCGTCCACGTCGATGGAGCAGGCGCGGGTCGCCGTGTGTCACGCGTTCGGGTTCGCCTACAAGCAGAGCGTGTCGGGCACCCTGCCGTATGGCATCTACACCATCCCCGAGCTCAGCTCCGTCGGCGAGACCGAAGAGAGCGCGGCCGCCGCGGGGCTCGACGTGGTCGTCGGGCGGGCGTTCTTCCGCGACAACGCGCGAGGGCAGATCACGGGGGACACCGAGGGCATCACCAAGCTCGTGGTGGAGCGAGGGACGCGCAAGATCGTAGGCGTGCATGTCTTCGGTGAGCGCGCGAGCGAGCTGGTACACATTGGACAGACGGCGTTGATGGCAGGGGCCACGGTCGACCTCTTCATCGAGATGGTGTTCAACTTCCCGACGCTGGCCGAGAGCTACAAGTACGCTGCGTACGCGTGCCTCGCTGAGCTCGCGGCGGGCACGGGGGCCGTCGAGGCATGAGGTTGCAGCGCGGGCATCCCGCGGTTGAACTCCGTGCGTGTCGGGGCGACCATGGGCCATGCCTCGGTTTGCCTGCTCCGGTCGCTCTCTCTTCCTGACCCACGCGCTGCTCGCCCTCGCCGCGTTCGCGACGACTCCGAGTGAGGCGGCCGCGCAGCCCACGCTTAGCGCGAGCTTCGAGCACACCACCATCGGTCCCGGCAGCGCGACCTTCCTGCGCTTCGTGGTGAACAACGCGAGCCAGCCCACGGCGGCGACGGACGGCGCGTTCACCGCGGTGCTGCCAGCCGGGGTCACGCTGGCCGCCGTCGTCGAGGCGAGCAGCTCATGCGTGGACACCGTGATCGACGCGCCAGCGGGCGGCTCGACGATCAGCGTGGCGGACGTCCGGGTCCCGGCCTTCGGCTCGTGCACGGTGAGCGTGTTGGTGACCAGCAGCACCCCTGGGATGCACATGCTGGCGACCGGCACGCTCACGACGAGTGCGGGCAACAGCGCGGCCGCGAGCGCCACGCTGACCGTCGCGACGGACCGGCCTGGGTTCACGTTGAGCGCGGCCCCTGCCAGCGTCCCGTTCCGCGGGCGCAGCCGCCTGACGTACACGATCGACAACACGGCCAACGGCATGCTGCTGGCGTCCATGGCGTTCTCCCACGCGCTCCCGACGGGCGTGGTGCTGGCGGATCCCCCTCGCGCACAGTCCGACTGCGGCGGGGCGCTCACGGCGGTTGCTGGGACCCAGACGGTCACGCTCTCCCCTGGGGGTGTTCTCGCGGCAGGGGGCACGTGTACCGTGGCCGTCGACGTGCGCGTGGGAGCCGCGGGACCGGTCGGGCTGGTGAGCGGGCAGGTCACGGCAGCGCTGGGTGGCTTCATGCAGGTCGTCGGCGGGCGCGCCGCGGGAACGGTCACCGGTACGGTCGACCACGCGGTGCTCGAGGTGGACTTTCTGTCGGACCCCGTCGCACCCGGGGCCACCGCGAGCGTCGCGTACACGCTCTACAACCGCAGCCGAGACGAGGCGCTCACGGGGCTCGGCTTCCAGCACGACCTCGACGCTGCGCTGAGCGGCTTGGTGGCGACGGGGGTCAGCGACAACGACTGCGGGGCGACGGTGACCACGGGCAGCACGGTGAGCGTGTCGGACGCGGCCGTGGAGGCGGGCGGCGAGTGCCACGTCGAGGTCACCGTCCAGGTGCCCAGCGGCGCCGTCGGAGGCGCGTTCACGAGCACCACGAGCGCGCTCACGGCCGACCCGTCGGCGAGCGTGGTGGGAGCCGCCGCGAGCGACGTGCTCGTCGTGACCACGGGCCCGCTGGTGTCGCTCGTCCTCTCGCCGGATCCCGTTGGCGCTGGCGACGTGCTGACCGCGGAGTTCACCATCACGAACGGGTCCAGCACGCAGCCGTTGAGCGCCATCAGCTTCACCGCACCGCTCGACAGCTTCCTGCCGGGCGCGTCCTTCACGTTGCCCGGCACCCCCTGTGGCGCGGGTTCGCTCCTCGCGCAGATCGGCGGCAACAACCCGTTCTTGCAGTTCGCCACCGGCTCCCTCCCGGCCGCGGGGAGCTGCACCTTCAGCGCGACGGTCACGGTCCCGAGCGGCACGCCGAGCGGCCGGCAGCAGCTGCAGACGTCGATCCCCACCGCCGACCAGGGTGGACCCGTGACGGGCACCGCCGGCGGCGCGAGCGTGGACATCTTCGCGCCTCCGCACCTCGCACTCTCGTTCGAAGGCGCGGTGCTGCCCGGCCAGAGCGGCACCCTGAGCGTCACGCTCACCAACAACGAGAACGGCGCGACCACCACCGGACTCGGCTTCGCCCTGCTGCCCATCGCGACCCTCACCGGGGCCACGTACGCGGGGCTGCCGGCCTCGGGCTTCTGCGGCGCGGGCTCGAGCGCGAGCGTGGACGGTCCCGGGACGACCGTGACGTTCGCGGACATCACGCTCGACGTGGGTAGCTCCTGCACGTTCGAGCTCGAGGTGCTCGTCCCCGCCGCCGCATCGCCCGGCACCTACACGGTGAGCTCCAGCGCGCCCAGCGGCACGGTCGGCAGCGTCGGCAGCACGGCCGAGGCGCGCAGCACGGAGCTGACCGTGGTCGTCACCAGCGCGTCCATCGACGTCGTGGACGACCCCGCCGCGCCCGGCGACACGGTCACGCTGCGCTTCACCCTGTCGAACGACGCCGCGACGGGGGACATCACGGGGCTGTCCACGTCGCTGAACCTCGGCGCCGAGCTGTCGGGGCTGAGCGCCATAGGCGTCCCCATGAGCGACGTGTGCGGGGCGGGCTCGCAGCTGAGCGGGACGACGACGCTGCTGCTCACGGGCGGAGCACTGACGGCGGGAAGCAGCTGCACGTTCGACGTCACGCTGCAGGTCCCCGCCGCCGCCACGCCGGGCGAGTACACGCTGCGCACGGGCCCGCTCAACATGACCTTCGATGGCTCCCCGCTCGTCGCGTCGGCCATCTCGACGGGGCTCGTCGTGGGCGCGCCCTTGATGCTCGGCGTCGCCCTGTCCGAGAGCCCCGTGCGGGCAGGCGGGACCACGACGCTCTCGGTGACGCTCGCGAACGCCGGCGGCAACACGGCTTCGGCGCTGGCGTTCACGCTGGATCTGGATGCGGCCTACCCGGGCTTGGTGGCGACTGCCTTGCCCAGCGGCGGAGAGTGTGGCGCCACCATCACGGGCACCAGCACGCTCAGCGTCAGCGGCGGGACGCTGCTGGGAGGCGCCATGTGCTCGTTCGACGTGGAGCTGACCCTGCCCGACGCGCCCGCTCCGCAAGGTGGCGCGACGCTGACGACGAGCGCCCTGAGCGGCACCGTCGGGGGCGCTGACGCGAGCGCCCCACCCGCCGCGGTCACCCTCGCCGTGCACGCGTTGGACCTCACCCTGCCGACGGAGACGCAGCTCGAGGCTGGCACGAGCGCGGAGCTGGTCCTGTCGCTCACGAACTTCACGGGCGGCACGCTCGCCGAGGCGAGCGCGACCCTGTCACTGGCCGGGCTCCCCAGCGGCGTGAGCGTGGACGACATCGCGTTCGACGACGCGTGCCAAGGTGCGGTGTCCGTGACCGGGACGACCGTGCTCGCGTTGCGCGCCACGGGGCTCGCGCCCGGACAACAGTGTGACGTCGTGCTGACGCTGTCCGC
The DNA here is from genome assembly GCA_020633055.1 of Sandaracinaceae bacterium. NCBI lineage: Bacteria > Pseudomonadati > Myxococcota > Polyangiales > Sandaracinaceae > Sandaracinaceae bacterium. The sequence goes on from JACKEJ010000005.1 coordinate 1,087,903, forward strand.
GCTGGCGACGGCGGCCCCGACGACCCTCACGCTCAACACCTCCCCGGTGACGGACGGAAGCGCCGAGGTGGGCGCGGCCGCGAGCGGCGTGCTGCGCATCCTCGCCGCCGCCCAGCCCTCGTTCGGGCTCGCCGTGACGCCGGCCTTCATCATGCCTGGCGGGAGCGCGACCCTCACGTACATCGTCACGAACGCGGGCAGCATCGCGGCCCTCGATGGCCTCGCGTTCACGCACGCGCTGCCGACCGAGGTCACCGTGGACGACGGCGTCGCGGCGACCAACGACTGCGGTGGGACGCTCGAGACGACCGCTGGCAGCGTGGCCCTCACTGGGGGCTCGCTGGGGGCCATGACGACCTGCACCATCACGGTGACCGTGACCAGCGCGACCCTCGGAGAGTACACGCTCACGCCGAGCGCGCTCGACTCGTCGCGCGGCAGCCTGAGCGCGCCGAGCACCACGCTGTCGGTGGTCGCCGAGCTACCGGACCTGGGCACGCCGGACGGCGGCACGTCCCCCGATGGTGCGGTGACGATGGACGGTGGCGCCGCAGACAACGGCACGGGTCCCGGAGTGGGCGGGGGCGGCGGCTGCGGCTGCCACGTGAGCGGCGCTGGCGACCAGCGTGGGCTGCTCGGGGTCGCGTTGGTCATGCTGGGGCTGGTGGGTGCGCGCCGGCGGCGCCGGGGCCAGGCCCGCAGACGCGGCTGATGCAGGCCGGTCCAGCGCGCGACGCTCGGACCGCCTACGAACACCGAGCGCAGCGGCCCGTGGCCCTTCGGGCCGCTCTCGCCTGATCAGCGTGGCGCGGCGGCCCGCCCGCTTCCGCCAGCCGGGACCGCGCACCAGCGCGTCGTGCAGCGGTCTGCCGCTCAGGCCGCTTCCGCCAACCCGGAGCGGCGGAGGAGCGCGTCCAGCTCCGGGTCGCGGCCCATGAAGGCGCGGTAGAGCTCGCCCGGGTCGCGGCTGTCGCCCATGGACAGGATGCTCTCGCGGAACGCCCGCCCGACCTCGGGGTTGGTGACCCCCTCGGCCGCAAAGCGTGAGAACGCGTCGGCGTCCAGCACCTCGGCCCACTTGTAGCTGTAGTACGCGGCGGCGTAGCCCACCGGGCTCGCGAAGAGGTGCGTGAAGCCCGCGATCATGGCGTAGTCGTCGGGGTACGGGCACGCCGAGAAGCGCGCCAGCAGCGCGCGGGCGTAGTCCAGCACGCTGCCGTCGGTGGCCGGGTCGTAGGCCGTGTGGAGCCGCAGGTCCACGCTGGAGAAGCCCAGCTGCCGCATCTGTGCGTTGCCGGCGCGGAAGGTGCGCGCCGCCTGCATCTTGTCGAACAAGGCTGCGGGGATGGGCTCGTTGGTCTGGTAGTGGCGCGCGAAGAGGTCCAGCGCCTCGCGCTCCCAGCACCAGTTCTCCATGATCTGCGACGGAAGCTCGACGAAGTCCCACGCCACGTTGGTGCCCGCCAGGCTGCGCACGGACACGCGGCTGAGCGAGTGGTGCAGCAGGTGGCCGAACTCGTGGAACAGGGTCTCCACCTCACGGTGGGTGAGCAGCGCGGGCTTGTCGGCGGTGGGCTGCGTGTTGTTGGCGCAGAACAGGCCCAGCTGGGGGCCGCCGTCCACGGCCGAGATGAGCGGGTTCATCCACGCGCCGCCGCGCTTGTTCTCGCGCGGGTAGAGGTCCGCGTAGAACGACGCCACGTGCGCGCCGCTGGGGTCCACGATGCGGTACGTCGTCACGGCCGGGTCCCACGTGGGCAGCGTGGTCGGCTCGATGCGCACGTCGAACAGCCGCTGCACGATGGCGAAGAGCCCGTCGAGCACACCCTGCACCGGGAAGTAGGGGCGCAGCTCCTCTTCGTCGAAGTCGAAGCGCGCGCGCCGCAGCTTCTCGGCGTAGTAGCCCACGTCCCAAGGCTCGAGTGGTAGCGCGTCCGGGCCCTCCAGCTCGCGTCGGTAGGCCTGCAGCTCCTCGTTCTCCTGCGCGAACGCGCGCTCGGTGCGGGTCACCAGGTCGTCCACGAACTCGGTCGCGCGCGCGCCGCTCTGCGCCATGCGGCTCTCGAGCACCAAGTCCGCGAAGTTGGCGTAGCCGAGCAGCGCGGCCTTCTCCCCGCGCAGCGCGACGATCTCCTGCAGCAGCGGCCCGTTGTCGAACGCGCCGCTGGTGGCGCGCGTGTTGTAGGCGCGCCAGACCTGCTCGCGCACCGCGCGGTCGTCCAGGTAGGTGAGCAGCGGGATGAGGCTGGGTGCGTGCAGCGTGAAGCGGTAGCCCTCCTTCTTCTGCGCGACGGCCGCCTCGCGCGCGGCGACCCGGGCGCTCTCGGGCAGTCCGGCCAGGCCGTCTTCGCTGGGGATGTACAGCTCGAACGCGTTGGTCGCGTCCAGCACGTTCTGCGAGAAGCGCGTGGTGATCTCGGAGAGGCGCGTGTCGATGGCCTCGAGGCGCGCCTTCTTGGCCCCCTCGAGGGCCGCGCCGTTGCGTCGAAAGCTCTCGAGCGTCTTCTTGAGGAAGCGTGCGCGGGTGGCGTCGAGCGCAGCCGCCTCGGCCGTCTGCGAGAAGGCCGTGACGCGCTCGTAGAGGCCGTTGTCCATGGAGAGGGCCGACCAGAACGCGGTGGTCTTGGGGATGGTCTGGTTGTAGGCGTCGCGCAGCGCGTCCGTGGTGGCGACGCTCTCGAGGTGCTCGAGCACGGTGCTGGCCAGCTCCAGCTTGGCCGTGGCCGCCTCCATGGCCCCGAGGGTGTTCTCGTACGTGGGCGCGGCCGTGCTGGCCCGCACCACGGCGAGGGCCTCTTGGGCGTCCGCGATGAGGGCGTCGATGGCGGGCACGGCGTGCTCGGGGCGCACCGCGTCGAAGGGCAGCTCGAAGCCGAGGTCGAGGAGGGGGTTCTGGGCCGGGGGGTTCGTCATGGTGGGAGGGATCCTACTCGACTCGGTCGCCGGAGCACGCGCAGGAGTTACACGCCGAGGTCCGCTGCGACGCAATGCGCGGCCGAACGAGCAGCGCGTGATCGGCTGCCCGAGCGCCAGCCTGCTACCCTGGCCGCATGAGTGACGCGTTCGACTTGGGGAAGACCCCCGTGCACCTGGGCCTCGGCGCGACGGCCTCCGTGCAGCCCGCCTTCACCGGCATGGCCTGGTACGCCGACTACGCAGAGCGCACTGCGGCGGACGGGGACGAGGGGCGCTTGGTGAGCATGTACACGTTCACCGAGTCCTGGGGGTCGTGGGAGATGCACCCGCGCGGGCACGAGCTGGTGGTCGTGACCAGCGGCAAGCTGGTGCTGGTTCAGGAGCGCGACGGCGACGAAGTGCGCACCACGCTCGGCGTCGGCGAAGCGGCCATCAACGCGCCGGGCGTGTGGCACACGGCAGACGTGCTCGAGCCGACCACCGCGCTGTTCATCACCGCGGGTGCCGGCACGGAGCACCGTCCGCGCTGAGGGTGTGTCGGGTGCACGAGCACGCGCCCGTCGTAGCCCGAGACCAACACGGCGTCGTCGCCCCAGCCGCGGATGCGCGTGATGAAGTCGGGACGTTGGGCGAGCACGCTGGGAGCCTGGCGCGGGCCACGATGGCGCAGCACGCGCCCGTCCTCGCCTCCGCTGACGAGCTCGCCGGCGCACGTCAGCTCGAGGGCCGTGACCGGGCCGCGGTGCGCGTCGATGGTCGGAACGGAGTCACGGCGCCCGCGGGGACCGCGCGGTGCGTGCAGGGCCACGACGCGCCCATCGTGAAGGCCCACCCAGGCACCCCAGGTGGGGTGTGCCGCGAGGGACCGCACGGGCGCGGGCATGGGTGTGCGCCCCACCTCGACCAGGCGCTCCCCGTCCCACACGACACGGTGCACCCGGCCGCCCTCCCCGCCCACGAGCCACGCACGGCCCGTGTCGTCCAGCTTTGCGAGCGCCCACAGGAAGCCGCCGCGCCGGAAGCGCAGCCGCGCGAGGGGCGCGCCGTCGGGCGCGAGCACCTGCACGAGCCCGTCGGCCCCGGCGCTGACGAAGCCGCCGGCACACGGCGCGAGCGCGAGCACGACGCCCCGTTGGACGCGCTGGGCGCGCCCCTCCCGCTCCAAGCGCTCCGTGAGCGCAACCACCTGTCCGTGACGGTTGCCCACCAGCACCGCTCCCGTGGGGTCGCACGCGATGGCGGTGGGCGACGGCAGCTGCAGCGTGAGCGCGCGCTCGTCCTCTCGGCGGCGGGAGTTGGGGACGCAGCGGCGCACCGTACCGTCCCGCCCGACGCTGACGACGGCCCCGGACGACGTGACGGCCACGTCCCAGACGTAGCCGCGGTGCCCCCCTGACGAGGTCGCCGGGCGCCGCCGCGCCGCGCCCTCGCGAGGCAGGACACGCTGGTAGAGCAAGTCACTGCGCAGCACGACCTTGGTGCCCCCCGTCACCGCCTCCCCGTCGTGCCACGCGTCGTGCGGGAACACCGTGGCCAGCCCCGCTCGCGGCGTGATGCTGAGCATGGGTCCCGCCGCAGGGTCGGCGCTCTCGTAGAAGCGCGTTCGTCCGCCCTCGTGGGCGCCTCCGTCGGTGAGGTACAGCATGAGCGTGCGCTCGCTGCGGACGTCGTCCGTGGGGGCGTAGGCGCCGTCGCGGTGGCGCTGGAACGACTGACCGTCGCGGTAGCGACACGCGCGGAAGCGCGGGTTGAGGCCCACCAGCCGCGCGACCGCGCCCCCCTCGACGCGCACCTCGGCGGGCAGGTGCGGGCGGAGCTGCGCGAAGAGCTTGGCCGCGAGCTCGGGGTCGTCGAACACGAGCCGGTCGTTGTCGCGGTAGCCGCCTGGGTAGCGCCCAGCCGTGGCGCGGAAGCCACGCAAGACGAGCCGCGCGCGCAGGCTGCGCAGGGCCTCGGGGGCGAGGGCGTCCGGGACGAGCACGATGGAGGACTCGAGCGACTCGGGGGCGGGCAGCGCATTATTTGGTTGCATGACCAAATGATAAACACGTGCTAGCGTCCCGCGCAAGATGCCGAGACCGAGCAACACCGCGGCGCGCCGCGCGCAGATCATCGAAGGCCTGCTCCAGGTCATCGCCGAGGAGGGCTACGAAGGCGCGACCATCGCCTCCATCGCGCGGGCCGCGGGGCTCGGGAGCGGCCTCGTGCACTACCACTTCAGCAGCAAGCAGGCGGTGTTGTTGGCGCTCATCGAGCGCATCGGGGAGCTCATCGAAGCGCGCTACGCCCGACGCCTCGACGCCGCTGGCAGCGACCCTGCCGCTCGGCTGCGCGCCTACCTCGACGCGCACCTGGCGCTGGGGGACGACGCCGAGCCCAGGGCCGTCGCGGCGTGGGTCGTGATCGGCGCGGAGGCGCTGCGGCAACCCGCGGTGGGAGAGGTCTACCGCGCCATGGTGGCGCGCCGGCTCGCCACGCTCGAAGCGCTGGCGGGTGAGCTCCTGCGTGAGCGCGTGGGCCACGCCCGCGGCGCTCGCGAGGCTGCGGCGGGCATCCTCTCGGCCATCGAGGGCGCCTATCAGCTGGCGGCCGCCGCCCCGACAGCCATGCCGCGTGGCCGCGCGGCGCGTGTGGTCGAGCGCATGGCGCTGGGCCTGCTCCACCCCGAGGCCGACTGACCGCCTACGACCTGGGCACCATGCGTGGTCACCGAACACAGCCCCGGGTTCGCATGCGCGACCGCGGCGGACGGCCACTGGGCCTCGGAATGCCAGCGAAGGAACGGGCGGTAGTACTGCATGCCAGGGGGGATCGTTGCCAACTCGTACCGCAACGTCTTGCGTCGACAGGGGCGACCGGGACTCTCGGATAGTTCATGGGAACGACGTCGTGATTGGACCCCTGCGCAGCAAGGTGAGCTACGACGAGCGCCTGCGGCCAGTGGTCTCGCGCACCATGCGCAGCGCGGATCCGAACGCCACGGGCAAGCGCCCGCCCGCTCTAGTCCAGCTGCGCACGGAGTCCGTTCCACTCGGCAGCAATGGTCGCGCCTGGGGTTGTCGCTGATCCTTCGAATAGCCAGCGCCCGAGCGAGCTCTCTTGAGGCACGCCGTTGATGGTCAGCTGGGCGTCCACCCCTAGGATGTGCTGTCCTTGCGCGGTCACGCCAGTCACCGAGTAGGCCTTGCCTCCTGCCGGCCGGTCGAGCTCCGCGAGCTCGATGCTCACGATGTCTACGTCATCCACGACGAGCAGCTCGACCCAGTGCTCTTCGGTACCACCGGTCAGCTGAACGGGAAACACACCAGGCACCGGCGACATGGGCTCAAAAAAGATCCCGTAGTTGAGCGACACCTCGACCGGCGGCTCGATGACGGCCTCGAACGCGTCCAAGAACACGGAATCGAACCGGCGCCCGTCGGCGGTGTGGGCAGTGACGTAGACAACCGCCCGTCGGCCCGCCAGCACACCGACGGGCCCTGGCACGGGCGGGTACTCGTCTGGGTAGGCGTTCTGGACAGCGGATAGCTCGAGGTGGTCCAGACGCGCGACCTCGACAGACACGGAGTCCACCAGCAGCGACCCGCTGAACAGGTCGACTCGACTGCTCCCGACCTCGAGCCCGCACAGGTTCAGGAACGCGCGCTGATCGAACCATACGCGGCGTTCGAAAAGCGAGTGACTCGCGAACGTCCCGCCGCCGCGTGTGCGCAGGTCTTCGAAGTGCTCGACTCCCGTGACGCGGGTCGACCAGCAGCCCCCCGGGAAGAGCAGCGCGTCGTGTCCGCTGAGTTGCGCATCGGGATTGGTCGCGGGCGTCGCGCAGCCGCCCAGCAGGGCGACCGGAGTTGCCAGCGCGAACCGAGCGATCAGCGCGACCAAGTGTGTGCAGCGTCCCAAGGGGGCCATGTGCCGCTGCAGAAGCAGCGTTCGTGCCAAGCAGCGCCTGCATAAACACCTGAGAAACACCAACTCACGCGGCGTACGCGGTGCGCGGCGTGCCCACGGGTCACACAACTGTGCCGCGCGTGCGTCAGTCTGCGCGGAGGGCAAAGCCCCCTGAGAGCGACAGAGTAGAGCCTCGAGGTTCGCTCGGTGGCAGGCACGTTGCGGATCGGCGCGTCCCTGCATTGAGCCGTATCGCTGAACCCGTCGCGTGGTTGCAGCCCCGGACGGGCGACGTCGCTGACCTACGGCGCCTCGTGAGCCAGCGCGTGGAGGGCCGCGTGTGTCATGCGCGCGCTGAAGCCGGTCTGCTTTGCGTGACCAGGTGACCACCCCGCCAAGAAGCGCTCGAAGTCCGCCCACGCGAACATGCACAGGGACCGCCACTCGCGCTCGATGGCCTCGGCGTCGAGCTCCGGCCGCTCGCGTCGTAGGGCAGCCCGGAGGTGCCCGAAGTAGGCGTCGGTCAGCGCGTCCGCGCGCCGCTCGAGCTGTCGCTCGCTCAGGCAGCTCCCGAGGAAGTAGGCGACGTCCTTCACGCCGCACCCACCGCCCACGTATTGAAAGTCCACGGCCGCCACCCGCGCGCCGCTGTGCGGGCCACGCGCCTCACGCCGGTCGAAGCAGAAGTTCGCGACCTTCGCGTCACCGTGCACCAACGTCTGGTGGACGCAGGCGTTCAGGCGCTCATCGATGGCTGCGGCCGCGTCGCGCAGGGCGCCCGGGCGCATGACGGCCAGCTCGTCGGGCCGCGTCTCGAGGTGCCAGTAGGTGCCGACGGGCCACAGCCCACGCGGTTCGTCGCCCATGAAGCGAGCGTGAAAGGCCGCCAGCCAGCGCAGGCACGCGTCGAGCTCGGCGTCGTCGAGCCCGCCGCGACGCCCTGGGAAGCCCGCCTCGTCGAGGTCCTCGAGCACCAGGACCAATCCGTCGGCGAGCTGGTCGACGCCCACGCAGCGAGGGACGCGGCAGCCTGCGTGGCAGCGCGCCGCCCACGTCTGGTACCACGCGAGCTCCACCTCGTAGGAGCGCAGCTTGCGCGCATGAGAGCGGTCCCCCGACCATCCGCGTGGGTGACCGTGCCCTGGGCCAGGCGGACGCACGTGCTTGACGATCACGCTCGCGACCGGCCCCGCCGCGAGGTGCACGCGTCGAATCTCGCCGTAGCCACTCCACAGCGACTGCACGCGCTCCCCCAGCGTGGCGCGCTCGGCCCCCGCCATGGCCGCGACCCAATCGAGCGCGATATCGGTTTGCTTGTCCATGAATGCGAGAAGGCGTTGGGGCCGCCGGGGTCGTACGCCCGCGAGGGGCCCCGGTTGAGCAGGCCTTCACTATACTGCTCGCCCATATGTCGTCTCGCCGACCAGCAGGGTGCTGAACATACACCCTGCCTCCGCGCCAACGACAAGGGCTTCTGATCCCGCCGGCAGGCGAAGAATGCGCGACGTCCCTTGACGCGGGGCCGCCTCGGTTTCAGAATACTGACCGATCGATCGGTCAGTAAGATGCCTCCTCCCTCGGACACCAAGCGCGCGATTCTGAAGTGCACCATCCGGCTGCTCGGGACCAATGGGCCCAATGCACTCTCGGCCGGGGCCATCGCCAAGGAGCTCGGCATCAGCAAGGCCACGGTGTTCCATCACTTCCCGAGCCTCACGCAGATCCCGCTCGAAGCGTTCGAGCTGTTGTTCGAGGACTTCGTCGACTGGCAGCCGCCGCCGAGGATGACGCTCCGGCAGCTGCTCGAAGCGCTCGGCAGCATGACCTTCACGATGCTCGATGAGCGCGCGGACTTTCTGCGCGCCTACTACGTGTTCTTCGGCATCGCCATGTTCGATGAGGCGCTGAAGAAGCGCCAGAAGGACTACCTGGCGCTCGTCGCGGCCCGCATCACTTCCCACTTTGTCCAAGTTGGGCTGGAGAAGCGGGTCGCCAAGCGCTGCGCCAACATGGCGCTCGTCGTACTCGATGGAATCGCGCTGCACGCGTTGGCCGCAGACAATCGGCCTGAACTTCGTCGGTCCTGGATGGCGTTTTCGAACATGGTCGTCCGGGAAAACTCTTGAACCGGAGTGAGCGAATCATGAGAGTTGGCATCAACGGCATCGGAATCGGTGGTCCCACCCTGGCCTATTGGTTGAAAAGGTACGGCCACGAGCCGGTCCTATTCGAGAAGGCCGACGCGCTCCGTGCCGAGGGCTTCGTGGTCGACTTCTGGGGGCTGGGCTATCAGGTCGCCGAGAAGATGGGCATCGTCGAGCGTCTGCGCGCCAAGGGCAAGGAGATGAATCGACTCAGCTTCGTGGCTGACGATGGCCACGAAGTCGCCGGCCTCGACACCACCGAGGTGCGGCAGCGGTGGAACAATCGCTTCATCACGGTGCCGCGCGGAGTGATCTGTGAGGAGCTGTTCAAGGCGTGCGAAGGAGTCGAAGCGCGTTTCGGAACGCACATCGTCGGCCTCGACGAGGATGCCGATCGAGTCTCGGCTACGCTCTCCGACGGTACCCATGAGGATTTCGACGCGGTCGTGGGGGCCGACGGGCTCCACTCGGCGATCCGCGGCCTGGTGTTCGGTCCAGAGGACGAGTTCGAGAGCTTCTTGGACTGCTACGTGGCCGTCTTTCGTGCGCCCAACTATCCGAACACGGACGAGGGCAAGTACTTGGCCCATTCGATCCCGAATCGCTGGGCGGCGCGCATCCAGCGTTACGACGGAACGACGGTGATCCTGCTCATCTTCCGGGCGTCACTCCTCGACCAAGAGCCGCATTCGCAGGATGACGTTCGCCGTTGCCTCCGAGAGGTCTACGCGGACGTGAAATGGGAGGTGCCCGAAATGCTGTGCTACCTCGACGAAGGCCCGGTCTACTTCGACCGCATCAGTCAGATCCGCATGCCGACTTGGTCGAAGGGTCGAGTCGCACTCCTGGGCGACGCCGCTGCCTGCGCGTCACTCTTGGCGGGTGAGGGGACGGGCCTGGCGATGACGGAGGCCTATGTTCTCGCGGGAGAGCTCCACCGCTCGGGCGGGGATGTGGCGCTCGCCTATCGAAGGTATGAGGACAAGCTGGCCAAGTTCGTGCGTCGCGAACAGGACCACGCCAAGACCTTCCGCATGTTCTTCGCTCCGGCGAGCCGAGCCGCGGTGTGGACCCGCGATCTTCTGATCAAGATGGCGGGGTTGCCCGGCATGACTGGCTTCGTTGCTGGTCAGTCGGTCCCCGCGTTCGAGTTCGACGACTACGGCCCGTGACGCGGCAGCCGAGTCGAGGCGCGAGATTGCGCTAACAATCACGAAGCTTTCACGCTTCGTGCGCCGCGGCCTTGCCTGATTGACTCTTGCGTGTGCAAAGCGGCGGATTCCCTCGCCGGAGGCTTCATCCAGACTGACGGGGTGAGCCCGCTCCCGTGGCGGGCCCCACCGTCGTCGCACGCGTTCACGGAAAGGTCCCAGCGGGCACGTCGACGCGGTTCTCGACGTCGGGGGCATGCTCACGGGGTCCATGCCGCCGGCGGAGGCGGACTCAACGGCGCGTCGGGCCATGGGTCCGGCCGCGGACTGCGCGGCACTTCGCCGAACTGCGCTGCCGAGGCCACGACCCGCCACCGCCCATTGATCCCAGCCCATCCGCCGTACGGCTGCAGGTGTTGGTCCAGCCACGAGGAGGCGACCTCGTCGTATCCGCGCAGGTATTCGAGCTGCTCGCGCGTGATGAGGCAGCTCGCGACGAAATCGGTGCGCACGCCATACTCCGACCAGAGCCAGCGCTCGTACTCTCGAGCCTCGTCGTCGGGGTACCCACTGGTCAGGCGCCGATGAACGCCAGCGCCCATGTCGCTACGCGCGGCGGCGCGGCCCTGCTCCCGCGAGACGAGGGTCGACTCCGGGCACGCCAGCTCCTGCTGCCACGCCGCGCCGATGTCGCAGCTATCGTCCGCACGCCACACCAGCGACCAACCGAGCGACAGCCCTCCGGCGAGGAGGACCGTCGCCGCGGACCACGCAGCCGCCGCCAGCGCGTCACGCCGAGCGCTCAGCACGACGACGGGTAGGTACACCAGAGCCACCCCAGCGATCAGACGGGCCGTGTAGTCGAGCGACATCGCGCGCCCGAACTCGAAGGGGTCGGTGAGCTGGTAGCCCACGGCGCACAAGCCGCCGAACAACCCCACGTACGCCCCCCACGTGCGGCGGCGGATGGCCCCCACGGCCGCGACGCCGAAGACGATGACGCCGAAGATAGCCCAAGGCAGCGCGTCGAGTGGCGGCATGAATATCGAGCGCGGCCGCGCCTCCGCCGCTGTCTGACAAACCCAGAGCGACACCCCCCAGACGCCGACCGCGCCCAGCGCGTACGCGCACAGCCAGCGTCGCGCGCTCTTGGTCTCCCCCTCGCTGATGCGTGCCCTCATGAAGGATCCATAGCAGTTCGCATGGACACCCGACAACGCCACGGACGCGCGGCGGGCCTCGGAGGACCAACGACGGCCTCGCGCACGAAGCCTCGTCGGCGCCCGTTGTCACGCGCGGCTTGCTTTCATACGCTAAACGCATGCGCAAGCTTGTGTCGCCCATCGTCGCCGTGCTGTTCTGCGCCGCGGCCACCTCCACGGTCACGGTCTACGCCTGCGCCGTGATGCCGCGCCCGGACCGCGTCGTCCGCGTGGATGGCGAAGAGGTGCTCATCGTTTGGGACGCTGACGCTCGCCGCGAGCACCTCATCCGCCACATCGGCTTTCGTGGAGACACCGACGACTTTGGCTTCCTGGTACCGACGCCGAGCACGCCCGAGGTCGCGGAGGTGCAGGGCTTGCCGTTCGACCCGCTCTACCGGCTTTACCACCGCTCCGCGCCGGTGCGGCACGCTCGCGGGAGGAGGAGCGCCCGGAGCTCGTCCGCGATGAGCTCCGGGGCGGCCCCGTCCGTGCGCGTGGTGGCGCAGCACGAACTGGCCGGGCAGACCGCGACCGTGCTCGCGGCGAACGACGCGTCGGCGCTCAACGGCTGGCTGGCGAGCCACGGCTATCCGCACGGCCCCGCCCTGCAGGCGTACGTCACCCCGTACGTTCAACGGGGGTGGATGATCACGGCCTTTCGCTACGTCGCTCGCGGCGCCCATGTGCGCAGCCCGGTCATTCGGCTCTCGTTCGACACCGAGCAGCCCTTCTTCCCCTACGCCGAACCGGCGAGCACGGAGGCCCGCCCCGCGCGCCACTTCCGCGTGAGCGTCCTCGCGCATCACCCGATGCAGGGGCAGCTCTCCGCCAACGGCGAGGGGGGCCGCCGGTGGGGGGCTCAGGTTGGCTTCCGCCGCCGCCTCACGCCGGCTGAGACAGAGCGTGTTCAGTCGGCGTCGCAGCTCACGACGGCCCCCGCGCTGCGGTACCTGACGGTGTTCGACGAGCCGCGCAGCGTCCGGGGCGACCTCGACCTGTGGTTCCGCCCTCAGGGCGGCGCTCCCGACGTCCAGCCGAGGCTCCGCACCGCGGTCGCGCCGGTCCAGCAGGGAGGGCCCAACCCCCTGGATGAGATCGACTTCTAGGCGTCGGTTCGCCCATAGGGCCATAGCCGACACGAACGCCCTCTTGTAAGTGCACGAAAGGTTTACATAAGTAATAGCGATTCGGTGAAGCGCGCCCCGCGCAAGCTGCTGGACGGCCAGCGCGGGTGAGGCGCGCTTCGCCGAGGCGCCGTTGAACGGAGCCGCGGAGCATCACCCAGGCGCGAGCGGTCGGCTATGGGCCAATCGCGGCGGGCACCGCGAGGCGAAGAGGCTTCGGCGGGGGCTTGGGACGAGACGCTTCCGGGTGCGGGGAGGCAGCCAGGTGAGATCCACCGGGGTCGCCGCCGCCCGTCGCACGTGCGCGGCACGGCGCCATCGCCGGACGGACGAGCGCCACCACCGCAGCAGACGGACTGTCGCTGCGTGAGGCACGCACGTGCACGTCGCGGGCGAGGGTCATGACGAGTCGATCCCTTCAACGCGCTTCGGCATCGACGTCGGCAACGGGAGCACGAGCAGCGGCGTGTCGCAGTGGGGGCAGCGCAATGGGTCACGGCCGTGGAGGGCCAGCATGAGTTCGACCCAAGTGCGCGGGCTCTGGCGCGCGTCGAGCTCCACCCCACGTGCAGACGTCGAGGCGCCAGCGAGAGCGGCCTGTGCGCGCGCGAGGGTGAGGACGCGGACGTGATTGGTGGAGACGAGGCCGGCGTGACGGATCTTGTGGAAGCCCCTGGGCAAGGTGCGGCGCAGGAGGCGAGCGAGGAAGTCCACCGCGTTCTGCGTGCAGGTCTTCCCGTCCTTGGTGGCGAAGGTCACGGTCTCGCCGTCGTAGCGGATGAGGCGGGCGTTCGAGACGCCGACGCGATGCGAGTCGTGGCGAGGCTGCTGAAAGCCACAGGCGGGGCACGCGTGCAGATGCCCGCCGAGCGCCGCCGTCCGACAGCGCTCGATGGCCCGCAGCACCTTGTGCTGCTCCGGGCTCAGCGCATGCTCCGCGCGCACGCGCTCTCCGTGAGCGCGCGCGATCTCACCCACACTCAGCCCAGCCTCGCGCCGGGCCACAGACCCGTGCTCGTGCGCCATGACTGCCGCCTCGGCGTCCTACGCGAGTCGTGCCCCGTCAGGTGTCCCGAGCACGGCCAATGGATTCACGAGCGACTGACGGCGCGCTTCGGACAAGTGCGTGTAGCGGGTGGTGCTCTGGATGGACCGGTGCCCCAGCAGAATCTGCACGGACCGGAGGTCGGCGCCGAGCTCGAGCAAATGGGTCGCGAAGCTGTGGCGCAGCAGGTGCGGATAGACGCGCTTGGTGAGACCCGCGCGCGCCGCCGCGAGACGCAGCAGCTTGTGCACCGCCTCGCGCGTCAGCGACGCCCGACCCTTGCGCCCTGGAAACAGGCCCTCGCTCCGGTGGCGACGCAGGCGCATCCACTCTCGCAGCGCCTCGAGCGTGACGGCCGGCAGCGGCACGATACGGTCGCGACGGCTCTTCGTGTGGCGGATGGTGAGCACACCGCGTCCCGAATCCACGTCGGTCATCGTCAGCGACAGCGCCTCGGAGATGCGCAGCCCTGAGCCGTAGAGCAGCATGACGAGGGCACGGTCGCGAGGGCGCTCGATGGCGTCGAGCAGCCGCTGCACCTCGCTGCCGGAGAGGATGGCGGGCTGCGTGTCGTGCTCCACCACGCGGCGGATCGAGTGCATGACTTCGGGGCGACGCAACGTCACCCCGAACAGGAAGCGCAGCGCGCTGAGCGCCACGTTGATGCTCCTCGGAGCACGACCTGCTCCTCGAAGATGCATCACCCACGCGCGCACGTCTTCCGTGTCCAGCTGGCGCGCGTCCCGCCTGTGGAACGCCACGAACTGCTTCGCGTACCGCAGGTACGTCTCCCGCGTGTTCGCCGCCACCCCGCGCAGGAACAGGTCCTGCTCCATTCGGTCTCGTACTTCGCCCATCGCTCGCCTCCATGGCTTGGCCACGTCCCCGATGGACGGGCTCAATCCACAGCGTCGGTCCGATGAAGCAGCCGCGCCCCTGAACGTCGCGATGTCCCTCAGCCGCGCGACATCAGGCCTGCCGCGGAGCGGCTTCGTTCAATGTATATTCTGCGCAGCAGCACCGCCGTCGTCGAGATCCGGGCCTCCTGGAACACACCCGGTCCCGAGGGCTGGGAAGTCCACGTTAGATTGGCAAAGGCGACCGTGGTGTCTGGGATCACATGTGCATCACGCCGTACGACAAAATGTTTCCACCATCCTTGCAGCCGCACCAGCATCGCCTGGTGGCTCGTGCCCAGCTGCTTCGTGGACCTCCCATCTCGGTCCAAGGTCTGCGCGTAGAGGCGGGTGAGACCCATCGTGGTGAGCGTTTGCATAACCCCCACGAAGGTTGAGCAGTTATGCAAGTAGTGGAGGTATTCGTGCAGGAACACCGCGATGGCAGCTGGCTCTGCATCTTCCAACCAGCGACCATCACCGTCCCAGATCGTCAGCGTCGGGTGCAGCGTGATGGTAGCGCGTCCAATCCGGTAAGAGCCAAGCGTCATCTGACGTTCGGACTCTCTGAACGCGACGACCGCCGCTGATGCCTCGACTTCTCCCATACGTGGCAACTGTGCAGCTCGCTGCCTCACACTTCAAGGGCACCGGCAGGAGCCCCTCGCTGTCGCGCGTGACCAGGAACAAGACTGATCGTATCGCTCAGCTCGCCGGTACAGAGATCGCTGGCTGCCCCGCCCTTCCTCTCGGTACTATCGCAGCATGCCAACCAACATGCTTCCAGCATGGGTACCAGCACACGTGGCGATGACCAAGAGCCGCCGTGTGACCTCTGGTGAGCGGCTCTATCTCGCGCTCAGTGACGCACGCGTGGCTGACTACTTCGTCCACGAGTTCATGTGTCGCCTCGCGATCCGCCTCCCCGGGTGCGATCTGGCGGTCTCCGAGGAACGCCGTGTGGCGATTGCGGCAAAGCGAGCTTGGATGAAGGGGGACGCCAAAGCCTATGCACTCGTCGAGAGCCCACTCGATACGGCCTCCCCGCTCCTGACGACCGCTCGTCTGACTATCGCAGAGGCCTGCAGGCGTACATCCGATCGGGAGGTAGCCTTTCAGGTCGCCACGCTGGCGGCCTCGCACCATGACCTGCAGCAGTGGTCGCGTTGGCCGGAGATGGGTCTGCCTCGCGAGGCACCGCACGCTCACAACTTGGCCGTGTGGCGCAAGGTTGTGCAGAGTCTTCACGTCCACCAGCGCGCGGCAAGGTGGAGCCCGGCAGCGCAGGAGGCCGCCCCGGGCCCGGCACCGGGAGTCGCCAAGTGGCTCTCTCATCTCGCGGATCTGCGTCGCGAGGTAGGTGTCGACCCGGTGGGCCGCATGCTGGCGCGACTAGCCTTGGAGCAGTCGCTCGCTTGAGAGCACCGCAGCACTACGCAATTCCCTCACCGAGGTGCGTCAGAAGGCCACTTCGTTAGGATCCTACCCATGACATCGCTAGGCCCCAACAGCCCATGCCACTGCGGCAGCGGCGCAGCGGCCGCAAGTACATGAAGTGCTGCAAGCGCGCTGACGCCGTTGCCGTCGCCGCGAACCGCTCCCCGCAAAGTGGCTATGTCCCGACCGGACCGACACGGTCCATTCAGCAAAGCCCGGGTTGAACGACAGGTCATGCGACCCGGTTCTTGTAAACATCGAACAGGTCACCGCCCTCTGCGAAAAGCCGCTCGCGCCATTTCTGCTCCAGCTGACGGGTGTCGTGATTGCCAGGGTGATAGTGCCGCTGGGTGAAGTCCGGCACCCGCGGCAGGATCTTCGATACAAACCCGTTGCGCCCAAGCAGCATGTTCAGGCCTTTGGCGTTGTCTTTGATGCTGCCGAGCTTGCCGTCGCGGGCCAGCATCCATGCCCAAGTGACACCGAGCATCGG
>JACKEJ010000007.1:600000-798962 GCA_020633055.1 Sandaracinaceae bacterium
ATGTCGAGGCTGTCGTACTGCAGCAGGCGCCCGTTGAGCGGCTTGCCCTGGCCGAGGATGATCTTCACCGCCTCGGTGGCCTGCAGTACGCCGATGACGCCCGGGAGCACCCCCAGCACGCCGGCCTCGGCGCAGCTGGGCGCCAAGTGCGCAGGCGGCGGCTCCGGGTACAAGCAGCGGTAGCACGGGCCCTGGTTGGGGATGAACGTGGTCACCTGTCCGTCGAAGCGGAAGATGCTGCCGTGCACCACCGGGATGTTCTTCCAGATGCTGGCGTCGTTCACCAGGTAGCGCGTCGGGAAGTTGTCGAGCCCGTCGACGATGACGTCCCAGCCCATGTCGAAGATGCGGTCGACGTTGCTGCTGTCGAGGCGCTCGTTGAACGGGATGACCTTCACGTCGGGGTTCAGGTTGGCGATGGTCTTGGCGGCGGACTCCACCTTGGGCGAGCCCACGCGGTCCATGCCGTGGATGACCTGCCGCTGCAGGTTGCTGGCGTCCACGTGGTCGCCGTCGATGATGCCGAGCGTACCGACGCCCGCGGCCGCCAGGTAGAGCGCCGAGGGAGCGCCCAGGCCGCCCGCGCCGAGCAGCAGCACGCGCGCCTGCAGGAGCTTCTGCTGACCCTTCTCGCCCACCTCGGGCAGCAGGAGGTGCCGCGAGTAGCGGTCCAGCTGCTCGTCGCTGAACGCGAACGGTGCCTCGATGGGGAAGCCCTTGTCCTTCCACTGCCCGTAGCCAGGGTTGGCGGACTCGACGTCGGTGTAGCCGAGGTCCTGCAGGGCCTTCGCCGCGAAGGCGCTGCGCACACCGCCCGCACAGTAGACCACCAGCTTGGCGTTCTTGTCGGGCAGCTTGGAGCCGGCCTGCATCTCGAGGAAGCCGCGCGGGAGGTGCACCGAGTTGGGGATGTAGCCCTGGCGCCACTCGTCCTTCTCGCGCACGTCGACGAGGGTGATGGCCTCGCCGGCCTTGATGCGGTCGTTCAAGTCCTCGAGGGTGACCTGCTTGATCTGGCCCTTCACCTCTTGCAGGAGGTCCGCGTACGTCTTCGCCATTTCGCTCTGCTCCGTTCCTGTGCGGTTGGCCGGCCAGTATGAAGGGCCGCGCTGCTCCGTCAACGATCCGTTCTCGTGCTTGGTTGGGGCAGAGTCGACGGGTAGGAGCGGTCGTTACGGCGCTCAGGCCGAGCAGGCGAGCTCGCTGACGTAACCCTCCGCGAACGCGTAGCTCCGGAGCTGGTCGCGCAGCGCCCGTCGTCCGCGATGGAGGCGCGACATGATGGTGCCAATGGGGCACCCCAGTAGGTCGGCCGCCTCCTGGTAGGAACGCTCCTCCACGTCGACCAGCTCGACGGCGCTCCGGAACTCGGGCCGGATGGTCTCGAGGGCGGCGCGCACCTCGTCCCCCAGCGCATCTTTCGGAGAGGCCTCAGGGTCGACCGGCGACGGAAGCGCAGGAGGCAGCGTGTGCGTCTCCAGCGCCACGCGCTCCATGATCTCGCGCTCACGACGGCGACGGCGGTAGCCCGTGATGAACGTGTTCATGAGGATGCGGTGCATCCACGCACGCGCGTTCGTGCCTTTCTGGAAGCGGTGCCAGAAGACCCACGCCCGGGCGAGCGTGTCCTGCAGCAGGTCGTCCGCCTCGGTGCGGGAGCGTGTCAGCCGCACCGCGGTGCCGTAGAGTTCGGGCACGTGAGGCCGCACGGCGGCGTCGTAGTCGGAGCGGTCCACGGGGGGCACGAGGCTGAGAGAGGTGCTTTCG
This sequence comes from Sandaracinaceae bacterium, assembly GCA_020633055.1. Lineage (NCBI taxonomy): Bacteria > Pseudomonadati > Myxococcota > Polyangiales > Sandaracinaceae > Sandaracinaceae bacterium. Next base: position 601,768 of record JACKEJ010000007.1, read on the forward strand.
GTCGACATGCGCGCCGGTAGAGCAAACGCGGTGCCAGCCCAGGAGACACGCCCCTCGGAGTCGAAATCACGGCATTTTTCTGCACCGCGAGACGTAGCGGGGCTCGTCCCTCGGCCAGCTTGTCCACTCTGACCCACGTCGCCGTGTCAGGTTGTCAGCAGCGGACAGCCCGTCACGGCGCCCGGCGCCGCCCGACGGTTCCCCTCACACCAACGCATCGCGCAAGACGCCGGGGAGCGCGTGGGCCAGCTCCGACGCCAGCAATCCCCGGTCGCCGCAGGCCGCGCGCTCCCCCGCGAGCGCGTGCCAGAGCACCCCCGCCGTCGCCGCCTGCACGGCGCCCAGCCCGGCCCCCAGCAGGGCCCCGATGACCCCTGCCAGCACGTCCCCGGTGCCCCCGGTGCCCATGGCGCTGGTCCCGTACGGACACACCCACGCGCCCCCGTCGGGTGACGCGACGATGGTCCCCGCGCCCTTGAGCGCCACCACGTGCCCGCAGCGGCGCGCGAGAGCCTCGGCCGCCACATGACGGTCCGCCTGTACTTCGGCCGACGTGAGCCCCAGCAGGCGCGCCGCCTCGCCCGGGTGGGGCGTGAGCACCCGCGGCCCGTGCGCCTCACGCAACACCTCGAGCCCACCCGCGGCGTTCGCCAGGATGGTCAGCGCGTCCGCGTCCAGGACCACGGGCTGCGCCAGCTCGGCCGCCCAGGAACGCACCAGCGCCTTGGCCGTGGTCCCGAGCCCCAGCCCTGGACCCACCACCAGCGCGCCCTTCCCGCTCGCCAGCGCGGCCAGCGCGGCGGCGCTCCCCGGGAGCTCGGTGGTCATGATCTCCACCACCTTGTGCTCCAGGACGGCGCGGCTCTGGGGCGGCGCGCCCAGCGTGACCAAGCCCGCGCCGGCGCGCTGCGCGCCGAGCCCGGCCAGATACAGCGCGCCGGTCTTGCCTTCGTCGCCCCCCAGCAGCAGCACGTGGCCTGCCGTGCCCTTGTGCGCGTCACGCGCGCGCGGCGGAACGAGCGCCCCCAGATCCTCACGCTGCAGCAGCGCCGCGAACGGCGCCTCGCCGAGCGTATCCGGCGCGTCGGGCGTGTCCGGCGCGTCGACCACGCCCACCGCATGCACGGGGACGCCGATGTCCGCCAGGTGCAGGTCCCCCGCCAGCTGCGCCCCGGGCCCCTGGTGCAGGCCCCGCTTGTGGGCCGCGAAGGTGACCGTGGTCGTCGCGCGCACAGCGACCCCCAGCACGTGCCCGTTGTCCGCGTCGACACCGCTCGGCAGGTCCAGCGCGAACACAGGCGCGCGCGCCGCGTTCAGCGCGCCGACGACCTCCGCAAACGGCCCCTCGATGGGCCGCGTCAGGCCCGTGCCGAAGACCCCGTCCACGACCAGGGTGGCGTCCGCGAGCAGGTCGGCGAGTCGCATGTGCGCGCTCGGTGGCAGCACGTGCGTCTCCACCCCCAGCGGCGCGAGGGGCGCCCAGTTGGTGGCGGCGTCCCCACGCAGCTCCGCCGCGTCTCCGGACGGCACGACGAGCACCGCGCGCGGCCTGTGCCCGAGGCGCAAGAGGTGCCGCGCCACGACCCACGCGTCCCCCCCGTTCTGACCCGGACCGCCCACGAGCACGACGCGCCCGAGCGCGCCGGCGTGCTCCCGCACGAGCACCTCGAAGGCGCCCCGGCCGGCGTTCTCCATCAGCACGATGCCCGGCACGGCGAGCGCGTCGATGGCGTGTCGGTCGACGGCGCGCACCTGGGCGCGAGTCAAGAGCGGGAGCATGGGCCCGTCAGCGCCCGCGCGGACGCCGTGTGGCGGGGGCCGGAGGGGGCTGATTCGCCGGGTGCTGGGGACCCAACGACGAGCGGATCGCGTCCAGTTCCTGTTGCGCCGCCGTGGCCCCCGCGCTGTCCCGCGCCGCGGTACGTGCCTGCCCGAGCAGCAGCAGCGCGAGCGCCGTGCGGGGGTGGGTGGTGCCGTGGATCGTCCCGGTCACGTCGCGCGCCGCCTGACAGGCCGTGAGGGTCTCGGCCTCCCGCGCCGCGAAGCGCAGGCGACGGGCACAGTCCCCTACCGCAGCCAACGTGGCCAAGGCGTCGTCGCCAGTAGACGTCGAGGTCGCGCCCGGATACGTCGCACGCGTCGCCGCGAACTCGGCGTCGTACGTGGCGAGCGCGCTGCCGCCACGGGCCATGGCCTCGAGCGCCGCTGGGAAGACCTCGGTACACGTGCCAGCTCGCAGCGGACCCGCGCACGTGGCCCGCGCCGCCTCGAACGACGCGTCCCAACGCCCCAGCTCGCCCAGGATGCGCGCGCGAGCGGCGCCGAACTGCGCCACGTCGACCTCGCCCCACGAGCGGTTCTCGAGCGCGTTCAGCGCACCCTCGGCACGCCCCTGGCGCGCCTCCGCCACCTGTCCACACGCGAACGCGGTGTACGACAGGTCGGCGCACGTCTGACCATCCTCCGCTGGCGCGTTGGCGGCCTGGCCTGCAGCCTCGGCGAAGCCCCACTCGAGGTGCGTGCGACACAGCTCGGTGGCCAGCCCGCACATGCCCGCGAAGAGCTCTTCACGCATGTAGGGCTCCACCTCGCCAGCCTGCGCGCGGTCCTCGTCGATGCTCTCGCTCAGGAGGGTCAGCGCGTCCTGATAGCGGCCGAGCGACGCGTAGGCGCGAGCCAGCGCGCGCACGCCCTTCTGCCTCACCTCGCGGTCGTCCAGCGCGCGGATGTTGGCGATGCTGGGCTCCAGTGAGGCCACGACCGACGCGGGGGGCTCGTACTCGGCGGTGTTGATCTGCATCTCCAGGGCCCACGGCGACGCAGCCTGATCGATGTCGGGCATCTCGGGGGTGAAGTCGGCCCCCTCCCTCCGCGCGAACGCGATGAGCGAGCTGACGCGCTGATCGCTCGCCCGCGCGACGACCTCGTAGCCGTCGGGCCGCTCGTCGACGTGAATGGCGCGCAGCGCCGCGGTCAGCACCTCACGTGGCTCCTCCGGGATGTCATAGACCGAGACGGCGGCGCGGGCGATGTCGAGGTACATGCGCAGCAGCTCGCGCCACATCACCGAGCGCCCCTCGTCGGACAGCGTGACGCGGCTGCGGAAGTCGTAGCCCCCGTCGTGGTGCGAGAGGTGCACGGACGTCGAGACCATCCCGCGCATCGTGATCTTGGAGACCTCGAGGAAGAGCACGATGGTCTGGTTGACCATCTCCTCCATGCGAGACGCGAAGTCGTCCATGGCACCCAACGGGCTGTCGTCGCTCAGGGGCGTCCCGTTCTCCGCGGCCTGGGCAGCCGTCTCGACCTCGGCCTCCCGCGCCGCGCGCCGCGCACGGGCCTCCTCCAGCTGAGCACGCGCCCGGGCGCCATGCTGCTCCACCCACGCGGCGTAGCCGGGCGCGGAGTAGTCCGCGACATAACTGACAATGGGAGGGGCGCCGCCGGGGCCTGGCGCAGCGAGCATCCCCAGCACGTCCGCAGCCGGCCCCTGCCCTTGCGCGAGCAGCGAGTCCAACACGGGCTCGAGCGTCACCACGCAGACACCGTCACGGCGCAACATCGCCACGCCGTTGACCACACCCAGTTGGTAGCCACGCACCTCGCGCCGCTCCTGCCCCTCGAGCGCCTGATCACACAGGTTCGCCGCCTCGCCCTCGACCACCGCGACGGCCCGCGGGAGCTTGCCGTGCAGGCTCTGCGACACCCCCACCCAGGCCGGCGGGCGCACGTACTCGGCCTCGGGGTCGGGCTCGGGGTAGCTGGGCGCGTCGATGAAACCGCCGATCACGGCCACGACGCGACCCGTGTCGCGCGCCGTGCGCTGCGCCTCGTCTGGGGCGCCGCTGCCCACCATCGCCTGCTCCAGCTCTTGCCAGTGCGGCGTATCGCGCAGCGCGCGCATGTCGAGCCGCACGCCGAGGAACGCGTCGTTGGGCATCAGCTCCAGCAGAGCGTGCTCTTCGGCCGGCAGCCGAGGACGAGACGCCGTCCCAGAGGCGCAGCCGGCCCCACACACCAACGACACGAGACAACCCACCACAACCCCAGGGCGAACCATGTTGATCAATTTTCCGTGACTCCTTCCACGAGACGCGGCTCGCGGCGTGCCGCAGTTATGGCATTACGCCGGGCGCGCCACAATCCTTGGGCGCGCGTCTGATAAGGTTGTCGCGCATGAGCAAGACGTACGACGAGTGGCTACAGCGTCAGCAGAACGCCCCCGACGCGGGCGAGGTGAACGCGTTCCTCGGCGACCCCGACTCTGACGTCTACGACGCCGCGCTGCTGCAGGAGCACACCACCCTGCTCCGTCGGGCACGCGAGAAGCGCCGCTCGGCCGAGCTGGTCAAGCTGCTGCAAGAGGCCCTCTACCGACACCTCGGCGAGCTGGCAGACGCCCGCCTCTACGAGCGCACGCCGCTCGGCACCAAGCGCGTCGTCTCGCGCTTCTACGAAGAGGTGCTGCTCGCCATCGCCTACCTCTCCGACCCTGAGCAGACGGGACTCGCGCCAGCCGACACGCTCGCCCGCTTCGAGCGTGCCGCCCACGGCTTCGGCCGCTCGGCCCTCTTGCTCTCGGGGGGTGCCAGCCTCGGGTTCTTCCACTTGGGCGTCATCAAGGCGCTGTTCGAGCACGACCTGCTCCCCAACGTGCTCTCTGGCGCGTCCATGGGCGCGATGGTGGCGTGCGGCATCGGCGCGCGCACGGACGACGAGCTGCGCGAACTGTTCCGCGACTGGAGCGGCCTGCGCACCGACGCGCTCCTGCGGGTCTCTCCAGCCGAGGCGCTGCGCACCCACGCCGTGTACGACCCGGCGCGCCTCGCCGAGGTCATCCGCCACAACAACGGCGACTACACCTTCGCAGAGGCCTACGCGCGCAGTGGGCGAGCCGTCAACGTCAGCATCTCGCCCACGCGCAAGCGCCAGAAGCCGCGCGTCTTGAACCACCTCACCACGCCCGAGGTCACGCTCGAGAGCGCGGCCGTCGCCAGCAGCTCCGTGCCGGGGGCATTTCCACCCGCCCTGCTCATGGAGCGCCTCGCGAGCGGGCGCGACGTCCCCTACATGCCCACCGAGCTGTGGATCGACGGGTCGTTCAAGGGGGACCTGCCCATGCGGCGCATCAGCCGCCTGCACAACGTCAACCACTTCATCGTCAGCCAGGTGAACCCGCACGTGGCCCCCGTGCGGCGGGTCACGCGCAAGAGCGGCGTGCTGCCCTTCGTGGCGGGCATGGCCACCACCACCGCGCGCATTCAGCTCACCAACCAGCTGCACATCGCCAAGAGCGTGCTGCAGCACACGCCCCTCTACACGCCCCTGGACCTCGCGCACTCGCTCGCCGACCAGAGCTACAGCGGCGACATCGACATCCACCCGCGCCTGCGCGCCGGGGCCCTGCTGCGCACCTTCTCCAACATCAGCGCGCGTGAGCTGGGGCTGCACATCCTCGAGGGCGAGCGCGCCACCTGGCCCCTCCTCGCCCGCATCCGGGACCAGACCTGCGTGTCTCGTGCGCTGGACGAGGCCATCGCGTCACTGCGCGCTCGCTACACGCGATGACGGACGCAACACGGCCCCCGCGAGACGACGCTCACGAGGGCCGCTGCAACCGTTCCCGCGACTACTTGAGCAGCGAAGCGAGCGTGGTGCCCATGTCCGACGGCGTCGGCGCGACCTTCACGCCAGCGTCCTCGAGCGCCGCGATCTTGGCGTCTGCCGTGCCCTTGCCGCCCGAGATGATGGCGCCGGCGTGACCCATGCGCTTGCCCGGAGGCGCGGTGCGACCGGCGATGAAGCCCGCCACCGGCTTGCTGAAGTTGTCCTTGATCCAGGCCGCCGCCAGCTCCTCGGCGTTGCCGCCGATCTCACCGATGAGGATGATCGCGTCGGTGTCCGCGTCCTTCTCGAACATCTCGAGGATGTCGATGAAGTCCGTGCCCGCGATGGGATCACCACCGACACCCACGGCCGTCGACTGGCCGATGCCGAGCGCGGTCAGCTGCCCGACCGCCTCGTAGGTGAGCGTGCCCGACTTGGACACGACGCCGATGCGGCCCTTCTTGTGGATGTGCCCCGGCATGATGCCGATCTTGCACTCGTCCGGCGTGATGACGCCCGGGCAGTTCGGTCCGATCAGCCGAGTGGTCTTCTGACCGTCCAGCACGCGGCGTACCTTGAGCATGTCCATGACGGGGATGCCCTCGGTGATGCAGATGGCGAGCGGCAGCTCGGCCTCCACGCACTCGAGGATGGAGTCCGCCGCGAACGGAGGCGGCACGAAGATGCAGCTCGCGTTGGCGCCAGTGGCGGCGATGGCCTGCTCCACCGTGTCGAACACGGGCACGCCGAGGATCTCGGTGCCACCGCGGCCCGGCGTCACGCCGCCGACCACGTTCGTGCCGTACTTGATGCACTGCTCGGTGTGGAACTGGCCGGTCTTACCGGTGATCCCCTGAACGATCAGCTTGGTGTCTTTGTTGACGAGGATACTCATCGTTCACGCGCCCTTTGCCAGCTCGACGATCTTCTGGGCGCCCTCCGCCATGGTGTCGGCGGCGACGATCCGGAGACCTGAGTTATTGAGGATTTCCTTGCCCTGCTCCACGTTGGTGCCGGCCAAGCGCACCACGAGCGGGACCTCGAGGCCGAGCTCCTTGCTGGCCGCGACCACGCCGTTGGCGATGACGTCGCAGCGCATGATGCCGCCGAAGATGTTCACGAAGATGCCCTGCACGCTCTCGGACTGCAGGATGATCTTGAACGCCTTGGTGACCGACTCCTGGCTGGCTCCGCCGCCCACGTCGAGGAAGTTCGCGGGCTCGCCGCCGAAGTGCTTGATGGTGTCCATGGTGGACATCGCGAGGCCGGCGCCGTTGACCAGGCAGCCGATGTTGCCATCCAGCTGGATGTAGCTGAGACCTGCCTCGGCGGCCTCGGTCTCGGTCGGGGCCTCCTCGGAGAGGTCGCGCACGGACTCCCAGTACGCCTTGTGGCGGAACTCGGCGTTGCCGTCGAAGTTCACCTTGGCGTCCAGCGCCAGCACCTGCTCGTCCTGCGTGAGGATGAGCGGGTTGATCTCGGCGATGGAGCAGTCCTCGGCCACGAACAGCTTGGCCAGGTTGATCATCAGCTTGTGGAAGTTCTTCTGCTCGGTCTTGGTCAGGCCGAGGGCGAAGGCGAGCTTGCGGACCTGGTAGTCCTGCAGGCCAGCGTCGGCGTGGAAGTACGCCATGTGGATCTTCTCGGGGGTGTTGTGCGCCACCTCCTCGATGTCCATGCCGCCTTCGGTGGACGCCATGATGGCGATCTTCTTGGTCTCGCGGTCGACGACGAGCGCCAGGTAGAGCTCGCTCTTGATGGCGAGGCCCTGCTCGACGAGGAGGCGCTGCACCTTCTTGCCCTCGGGGCCCGTCTGGTGGGTCACCAGGACCTTGCCGAAGATGTCGTTCGCCGCGGCGGTGGCCGCCTCGACGCCCTTGCAGACCTTGACGCCGCCAGCCTTGCCGCGACCGCCCGCGTGGATCTGCGCCTTGACGACGACGACCTCACTGCCGGTGTCCGCGATCAACTTCTTGGCGGCCTCGACGGCCTCCTCCGGCGACATGCAGGGGATTCCCTGCGGCACCGGGATGCCGTACTTTCGGTACAGCTCCTTCGCCTGATACTCGTGGATGTTCATTCGCTCTGACTTTCAGGTTGGACGCCGGGGGCGCCGTAATCTGGGCTGGGGGACCGCCAGGTGGGCAGCCAAGTGGACAACCTAGTGGAGAACCAGTTGGCTCCCGCACATTGGAACACGTTCTACTCGCGCGCCAGCGCGGGCGGGGGAGCATATCACCCTTTTGGGCCGGTGGAACGCGACGATGCGGCGTGTGTCGCACCCCGGGCACGAAGACACCCAGTGGATACGTTCCGGACATGCGTCGGACATGACGCAGCAATGACGCACCGCGTAATCCGTTGCGCGTCAATTGCGTAACACGCTGTCCACTTTTGTCTGTGGTTTGTCTACATGAGGGGTCGTGACACACATTTCGGCCATGCAGGCGGCGTCTCGGACGCCCACCGAAAGCACGAGTCATTTCGAGTGGAGCTCGACGATACCCGTGCTGGCACGCCGCATGGAACACCGCTGAATTCCTCGCGTTTTCCGTGTGTCACGTTTCGCGCTATCGCTTGTGTCACACTTTTGCAACGACATGTAATCACTTCCGAATTATGTATCACACGGCTTGCGCGACGGATTGGCACGACCCATGCTTTGGCTACGAACGCGGCGCACTTTCGCCGCCACCCAATCGGAGGGCCCGACATGACCCACACGATGTACCTCAACCAACACGGCATCCCCAATCGCAGCTTCATCGACATCGCCACGCGCGTCGTGCCCGACACCCAGGTCGGTTGCTGGACGCGTGAGCCGGTCGCTGCACCGGCCCCTGTGGCCCCGTCGTTCCCCGCGGATGACGCATGGCGTCAGGCCGAGACCAAGGACCTCTTGGTCACAGCCGCGCTGACCGTCTCCCTCTTCGCTGGTGCTCTCACCGCCATCATCCTCTGAGCCACGAGCCGTCGCTGCTCCATCCATCCCGCAGCGACCCTCCGCGCTCGACCCCACCTGGCACTACCCGGCCGGGTGGGGTCTTCTAATTTCTGCTCGGCGAGCTGATTCTCCCCCAAGCTCGGTCCTGCTTGGGGTTCCCTCTGCTCATGCTCTCCGCGCGCGGCGCCCGCTGTCTCCGCGCATGCCTCGGCGTCTCGCTGGTGGCGTGGTGCGCCGTGCCCACGCACGCAGACAGCCAGGCTCCCGCCGACCTCAGGGCGGCCCATCAGCTAGCCGTGCGCTCCACCGTGGTGGTCAGCTCCCCCATCGGCGAAGGCGCGGGTTGGGTGACCGAGCTGGACGGCGTGCGCGTGGTCATCACCAACCGCCACGTCGTGCAGGAGATCCACCGCGTGGACGTCATCTACGCGGACGGCGTCGAGGCGGGGGGGCTGGTGGTGCATCGCAGCAGCACCTTGGACCTGGCCATCGTGGTGCCCGGGACCGACATCCACGTGCCGCCTCTGCCAGTGGCGCGACGGCCCCTGATGCGGGGCGAGCGCGTGGTGCTGGCGGGACATCCAGGCGGGATGCGCTTCATCACGAGCGAGGGCGTCGTGGCGGGAGCCGCACACGGGCTGGTGGAGACCGATAGAGCGTGCGGCGTGAACGCGAACTGTGCCGTGATCGACGCCGAGACGCACTTCGGGAACAGCGGCGGTCCGGTGGTGGACGCTCAGGGCAACTGCCTGGGCATGGTGTGGGGCGGCATGACGAACACCTCGTTCACGCTGGCCGTGCAGGCGGAGTCCATGGCCCGCGAGCTGGCCACCGTGGCGGAGCGCATCCACGCCTACAGGCAGCGACTACGCGCGCATGGCCGCAGGCGCCCCTGAGACAGGCGTCATCCCGCGAGCTGATCCCACGCCAGGTCGAAGCGGGCCAGGTACTTCCGCAGCCTGTCCGCGTCGTTGCTCGACTTCTTCCGTGTGCGCGAGACCGCGAACAACCGGCGCCCTGCCTCGGAGAGCGAGCTCGATGCGCGGCACACGCGAACGACCTCGGCGAGCTGTACGGCGTCGAAGGGGTCGAGCTCCGCCAGCTGATCCTGCGTCAGCACGGCGGACAGGACGGCGTCATTGTCGCTCGCAGCGCCCGGGCGGCGCCACGAGCGCTCGAGGCGGTCGAGCTCGTCGTCCACTTGGGGGACCCCGACGCGCCCCGCGGGTGCGAGCGTGCTCATGCGCAGGACCGCCGCGTTGAGGTCACGGAAGTTGCCGCGCCACGAGGCGCGGGGGGACCGCGCGAACTGGAGGAACCGCTCCCGCGCCTCGGCGTTGATGGTGACGTGCGTGCCCAGTCGCTGCCCAGCCCGGCCCAGCTCGTAGTCCAGGTTGGGCTCGATGTCCTCGCGCCGCTCGGCCAGGCCCGGGAGTTCGAACGACCACAGCTGGATGCGGGCCAGCAGGTCTTCTCGGAAGCGCCCCTCCGCGACAGCGCGGCCAAGGTCCTGGTTGGTGCCCGCGATGAGCTCGAACTCGGAGCGCACCTCCCTGTCCGTTCCCACGGGCAGGAAGCGCTTCTCTTCGATGGCGCGCAGGAGCATCGCCTGCTCGTCGAGCCCGAGCTCTCCGATCTCGTCGAGGAACAGCATGCCCCCGTCCGCAGCGCGCAAGAGCCCCTTGCGCTCCGACGCCGCGCCAGTGAACGCCCCCTTCACGTGGCCGAAGAGCGCGCTCATGGCCCCGTCACCACGTAGCGTGGCGCAGTTCACCTCGACCAGGGGCCCCTTCAGCAAGCCACGCGAGCGCCGGAGAGCGTAGATGCGCGCAGCGAGCTGCGACTTCCCCGCCCCGGTCGGACCCATCAGCAGGATGGGCTCGCGCGAGCGCAGGGCGACGCGCTCGATGCCCTCGATGAGCTGGTTGAACGCGGCATTGCGGGTGTCGATACCCGACTTGAGAAAGTCGAGGCTCTCGGCGCGCTCCTCGCCGAAGCGCTTGGCCAGACCGTCGTAGCGAGACAGGTCGAGATCGATCACGCGGTACGTGCCCTTCACGTCCGTCGTGCGGTCCGCCCGCTCGTTCGGGGCGGTGCGACTGGGCGAGGTCTGCACCAGCTTGGCAGGGAAGTGCCGCGACTCGGTGAGCAGGAACCAGCAGATCTGCATCACGTGCGTGCCCGTCGTGATGTGCACCAGGTAGTCCTCCCGGTCCTGGTCGAAGCGATAGCCGCGCGCGAGCTGGTGCAGCCCCGCGAACACCTCCTCGAAGTCCCACGGGTCGCGGAAGTCGAGCACGCGTAGGCGCACGTCCGTCTCTGGGGAGACCTGCACGATGTCGTGCGCCACGCTGGTCGCCCCGGCGGTGCTGCGCCGGTCGTGGAGCAGCTCGAAGCGATCGACGAGGAGGTCCTCGTGCTGACACAGCCCCACGCTCGGACGCCACTTCTGCCAGCGCTTGTCGCCGCGCCCCACCGCGTCCAGGGTCGCCCCGTAGTACCCGAACACCACTCGCTTCATGCTGCGGACCGTAGCACCGCGCGGGGGGTGGAGGTTGTCCACCGACGCGGCCCATGACCCCCGCCGGGTGACGCCTCGGCTAGGGAGCGGGGATGAGGGCGCCGCGTACCATGCGCAGCCGGCGACCGTTCACGAGGATCACGTTCCCCTCCACGGTGGCCCCGCTCACGTTCGGGTCCCGCAGCTCGGGCGCGTCGGGCCCCCACGCCGCCATCCCACCATCCTCGAACGCGTCGACCAACGCGAGGACGAGCTCACCGCGCGGGGTCAGCAGGTAGTGCGTGGACGACGCGTCAGAGCAGCGCTCGTCCTCGCCGTACTCAGGGTCGTCGCCGCCGCACGTGTAGCTGACGGTGCTGTTGGTCACGATGCGCAGGAGGCGGGCGCGACCCGTCCCCACCCACGCCGCGCTCTCGATGAGCTCGTCCGGGTTCGGCAGGCGGCACTCGATCCCGGTGGTGCGACCGCCCTGCGTCGTCAGGATCATCAGGTAGCCTTCGTCGATGATGGCCACGGTCGCGTCGTCTGGCCGCCGTGACATGTAGCGAGGCGCGCTGGCCGGGTCCGGCATGTCTTCCGTCGTCATCGGTGTGCAGAACGGATGGGCGCGCGCGTAAGTCCGCGCGCAGGCGCGCAGAGGTGCGCTGTCCTTGAAGCGGAGCAGCGCCTGCGGCGAGTAGCGTGAGGTGAGCGCCATGCAGCCCGCGGGCGACGACACGAGGCGGGTGGCCACGTCCACGAGTCGCTGCTCCACCACGCGCCGACGCGTGGCGTTGGGCGTGGTCAGCGCCTCGCCCAAGAGCCGGTACGCGTTGCGCAGGTCGCCCTGCTCCTCGTAGACGCGCGCGCGGTTGAAGCGGCAAGCCGAGAGGGTGGCGGGGTCGAGCGCGGGATCCTGGCGCGCCCGCGTGAGCAGCTCGTCGAGGCGGGTCGCGGCCTGGTCCAGTCGCCCGAGCCGTCGCTCGACCTCGCCCAACGAGCAGCCGGTCGAGATGGTGGGTGTCGCCTGATATTCGGCGAGCAGGCGCGCGTGCGCCGCCTCGTCCTCGGACTGAGCGCCCGCTGCGGGCGCACGCGCAATCACCACCATGAACAGCGACAGCAACAGAGCGAGCAACGACCGGAGTGGCGCCATGGCGCCATCATACGCTGCCCGCGCCCGGCGCGTTCCCCTGGTGAACGTCCCTCGCCGCATTCCGGCTGCCTCGGTGATGGCGCCGCGTTCGTCGGCTCCCGCTCCGTGACCGAGCGACTAACAGGCCCTAGGTGCCGACCTCGAGCCGGTCGCGCCCCCCCTCCTTGGCCCGGTAGAGGGCCTGGTCCGCCCTCGCAAACGTGCGGTCCGGATGCTCGGGGCTGCGGTACGCGGTGATCCCCGCCGACGCCGTGACGTGCAACGCGCCCTCCCCGGCCGGGAAGCGGTGGGCAGCCAGCGCCCGCAGGATGCGCTCGACGATGGCGCGGGCGTCGTCGATGTCGGCCCCCACCAGCAGCACCGCGAACTCCTCGCCGCCCCAGCGACCGAAGAGGTCGGTCTCGCGCAGCTCGCGGCGCAGCACCTCGGCGACACCCTTCAAGACCTCGTCACCGATCAGGTGTCCGTGCGTGTCGTTGACCTGCTTGAAGAAGTCGATGTCGAGGATGGCGAACGAGAAGTCGCCTCCCTCGCGCTCGCAGCGCTTCTTCTCGAGGGCGATGGCCTCTGCCAGGTAGCGCCGGTTGTAGGCCCCCGTGAGCTCGTCACGCATCGCCATCTCGCGGATGCGCTCGAGCGCCCGCTCGAGCTCCTCGTTGCGCTCTGCCAGCTCGAGGTGACGGGCACGCAGCCGCCCGCGCAGCTGGTTGACGTAGCCCGCCAGCGAGCTGAACTGCGCCATGGCCACGAGCACCGCGAACCACTGCAGCGAGTCCACCCGCGGCTGCAGCCCCTCAGGCTCGCGCCACACCATCACGCCGATCACCGTCGAGTAGCCCAGCAGGATGAAGATGGTGAAGTAGATGAAGTCGCGCGTTCGGAAGCTGAACAAGCCGTACATGGTCACGGAGAGCGTCAGCACCAGGAACGCGCCGCGCGCAGGCCCCGCGTGGTAGGCGGCGTAGAGCATCGGCACGCTGGCCAGGCACAGCTGCAGCAGCGTGATGTTCGGGTCGCGGAAGCGCAGGTTCTGCCCCGTGCGCAGCAGCGCGAACAGGCCCAGGTTGATGGGCACGATCATGGCGACGACGCAGACGACCACGCGCACGCCGTAGAAGCCCAACAGCCACGCGCCCACGACCACGGCCAGCGCGAGACCGTAAGACACGAGGCCCGTCAGGAGGCGCTTCTCGCGCAGGCGTTGGGCCCCCGACACCGTCCGCGGGCGGGCGCTGACCCGGGTCGCCTCCCGCCCGACCGTGAGGTCGCCGTCGGTCACGACGCCGCCATCGAGCCGACTCCGGACACGTCGCGCACGCAGGGCCGCGGCGAACGAGCGTCGAATGGAGCGGGGGGGAGCGGGCTCATGCGCGGGAGGATACACGCTCGCGGCCGCTGCGCGTGACGAGGTATCGGCGAGGTGCGGAGGACCTGAGGGGTGGTGTGCGGCACGCCGGTGGATGTCTGCGGCGTGGATACAGTAGCCGCGCGCATGGTCCTTCTCGACGCTCCCGAACGGGCTGCGTCCAGCAGCAATCTATCCACTCATATCACATGTTATCCTCAGGGATTCGCCTGATCACGAATAACCGCGAAGATCACCGGGCAAATCAACAGCACGAGGATTGGCACGCACAGTGCTCTACGGGTGTGCATACGAAAGCGAGGCTCCATGAACACCCTCCCGAACTACCAGGTCATGAATACCCCCGGCCGCCCCGTGAAGGCGTGGATCAACGGCGTCCCCATCGAGGACGCGGCGCGCACGCAGCTGGCAAACATCGCGAGCCTGCCCTTCATCCACAAGTGGGTGGCCGCCATGCCCGACGTCCACCTCGGCAAGGGGGCCACGGTCGGGAGCGTCATCGCGACCCACAAGGCCATCGTCCCGGCCGCCGTCGGCGTGGACATCGGCTGTGGGATGATGGCGGTGCAGACGACGCTGACCGCGTCGGACCTGCCCGAGACCCTGCGCGGGCTGCGCTCGGCCATCGAGAAGGTGGTCCCGCACGGACGCACGGGGCACGGGGCGCGCGGCGACCGCGGCGCGTGGCACGACCCGCCGGCGGCGACCGAGGCGGCGTGGGCGCAGCTGCTGCCCGAGTACGAGCGGCTGTGTGAGAAGCACAAGGCGCTGAAGCAGGCCAACCACGTGTCGCACCTCGGCACGCTCGGTACGGGGAACCACTTCATCGAGCTGTGCCTCGACGAAGCGCAGCGCGTGTGGGTGATGCTCCACAGCGGCTCGCGTGGCGTCGGGAACCGGATCGGGACGCACTTCATCGAGCTCGCAAAGCGCGAGATGGAGCGCTGGTTCATCTCGCTGCCCGACACGAACCTCGCCTACTTGAGCGAGGGCTCGCAGCACTTCGACGACTACGTGGCGGCCGTGTCGTGGGCGCAGGAGTTCGCGGCCAAGAACCGTGAGCTGATGATGCGCGCGGTGCTCGGCGCGCTGTCGGCCGACGGCGCGCTGCCCGAGTTCACGACGACGTCGATGGCGGTGAACTGCCACCACAACTACGTGGCGCGCGAGAAGCACTACGGCGAGAGCGTGCTGGTGACCCGCAAGGGCGCGGTGCGCGCGGGCGAGGGTGAGCTCGGCATCATCCCCGGCTCGATGGGGACGCGCTCGTACATCGTCCGTGGCAAGGGCAACCCGGAGAGCTTCTGCAGCTGCAGCCACGGCGCGGGGCGCACGATGTCGCGCACCGCGGCGCGCAAGCGCTTCACGGTCGACGACCACGCGCGGGCGACCGAGGGCGTGGAGTGCCGCAAGGACGCCGAGGTGATCGACGAGATCCCGATGGCCTACAAGGACATTGACGCCGTGATGGCAGCGCAACAGGACTTGGTCGACGTGGTGCACACGTTGAAGCAGGTGCTCTGCGTGAAGGGATAGCCGTGAGCGAGATACACATCGACGGAAGCCAGGGCGAGGGTGGCGGGCAGGTCCTGCGCACCAGCCTCGCCCTGTCCGCCATCACGGGGACGCCCGTGCACATCACGCGGGTCCGCGCGAAGCGCAGCAAGCCGGGCCTCCTGCGTCAGCACCTGACCGCGCTGCGGGCGGCGGCCGAGGTCGCAGGCGCGCGGGTGACGGGGGACGAGCTCGGGAGCGGCGAGCTGCGCTTCGCGCCAGGGACGCCCAACGCGGGTCGCTACCACTTCGCCGTGGGAACCGCCGGCAGCGCCTGCCTCGTGTGCCAGACCGTGCTGCCGATGCTGCTGGTCGCGGACGGCCCCAGCGAGGTGGTCTTCGAGGGCGGGACGCACGCCATGGGCGCCCCCTCGTACGACTTCTTCGCCAACGTGTTCGTGCCGGCCCTGCGCCGCATGGGTGTCGCGCTGGACGTGCAGCTGGACAAGCACGGGTTCTACCCGGCGGGCGGGGGGCGCTTCACGCTGCGCGTCTCGCCCGTGCGCGCGTGGACTCCGCTCGACCTGACCGCGCCCAGCCCGCTGCGGGTGAGCGCGGTGCGCGCGCTGGTGGCGAACCTGCCGTTCGCCATCGCGCAGCGCGAGCTGGTGCGGGCGGGCGACGCGCTCGGGGTCGCCGAAGAGCAGCGCATCGGTCGCGCCGTGAAGTCGGCTGGCCCTGGGAACGTGCTCATGGTGGAGCTCGCCTCGGAGCTGGGCCCGGAGCTGGTGACCGCTTTCGGCCGGCGCGCCGTGTCGTCGGAGGCCGTGGCCGACGCGGCGGTCGCGGAGACGCAGGCGCTCACCCGCGCGGGCGTGTGCGTGGGTCCGCACCTGGCCGACCAGCTTCTGTTGCCGATGGCGCTCTCGGGTGGTGGTGCGCTCCGCACGCTGCCGCTGACGCTGCACAGCGAGACCAACCTCGAGGTCATCCAGCGCTTCCTGCCGCTGCGCGTGGAGCGCGAGGTGGAGGCGTCCACCGGCATCACCACGTTGCGACTCTCGCGCAGGAGCTGACCCCATCCGCCTCTTGCGGCAGGCGGCGCCGCGCCTCATACCGGGGCCGTGGACGACGTCTACCGCAGCGAAGAGAACCGCGACGTACCGCTCCCCGCGAAAGGCGAGTTCACGCCCATCGCCATCGGGCCGCTGCAGGTGTGGCCGCCCGTGGTGCTCGCCCCCATGGCGGGTGTGACCAACTGGCCCTTTCGCATGGTGTGCCGCGAGTTCGGCGCGGGGCTCTACGTGAGCGAGATGATCACCGCGCGCCCCCTCGTAGAGGGCCGCGACAAGACGCTGAAGCTGGCCGACTTCCACCCAGACGAGAGCCCACGCAGCCTGCAGCTGTACGGTGTGGACCCGTACTACGTCGGGGAAGCGGTGAAGCGCCTCGTGAGCGAGGGGCACGTCGACCACATCGACATGAACTTCGGGTGCCCGGTCCCCAAGGTCACGCGCAAGGGCGGCGGCTCCGCCATCCCCGCGCGCCCTGCCCTGCTGGCCAGCATCGTGCGGGCCGCGGTGCAGAACGCGGGCGCCGTGCCCGTGACCATCAAGTTCCGCAGCGGCGTGGACGACGACATCCTGACCTACCGCGACGCGGGGCGCATCGGCCAGGAGGAGGGCTGCGCCGCCGTCGCCGTGCACGCGCGCACGGCCGCGCAGCTGTACGACGGAGAGGCGGACTGGGAGGTCATCGCCGACCTGAAGCGCTTGGTCACGCACATCCCCGTGTTGGGCAACGGCGACATCTGGGAGGCGCGCGACGCGCTACGGATGATGCGCCTGACCGGCTGCGACGGCGTGGTGGTCGGGCGCGGTTGCCTCGGACGGCCATGGCTGTTCGCCGACCTGAGCGCCGTGTTCGACGGGCGCGAGCCCGACAACCCGCCGGACTTCGCTGGAGTCGCCACCATCATGCTGAAGCACGCGGGTCTGCTGTCCGAGTGGATGGGCGAGGAGCACGCCATGCGGCAGTTCCGCAAGCACGCCACCTGGTACACCAAGGGCTTCCGCGGCAGCGCGCAGCTCCGCCAGCGCCTGACCAACGTCAGCAGCCTCGCCGAGCTGCGTGACGCGCTGGCCGCGTTCGACTCCACGGAGCCCTTCCCGCCCAGCGCCATGCGCGTGAAGCGGGGCAAGACGGGTGGGCGGCAGCGCGTGACCTTGCCCGACGGATGGTGCGACGACCCGAACGACGCCACCCCGCCGGTGGACATCCCCCTGGAGCTGATGTCGGGGGGCTGACCCGCCCCAACGCTGCTACAGTCGCCGCCTGTGACCGCTGCCTTTCCACAGACCGTCCTCTTGGTAGAAGACGATCCCGCCTTGGCGCTGGGCCTGTGCGACAGCCTCGAGTTCGAGGGCTTCTCGGTGCTACACGCCAAGCGTGGCAGCGAGGCCATCGCCACAGCCAAGGCGGAGCGGCCAGACTGCATCCTGTTGGACGTCATGCTCCCGGACATGAACGGCTACCAGGTGTGCGAGGCCGTGCGCGCGTGGGACGCCAACGTGCCCATCCTGATGCTCACCGCCCGCAGCCAGGAAGCGGACAAGATCCGCGGGCTCGACGCCGGTGCGGACGACTACGTCACCAAGCCGTTCAGCGTGAGCGAGCTGATGGCGCGCGTGCGAGCGCTGCTGCGGCGCGCCAAGCGCACCACGCTGGCCCCCGCCGACGAGTTTCCCGTGGGCGAGTGCTGGGTGGACCCGGCCAGCCAGGAGCTGCGCCTACCGGATGGGGCCGTGGAGCAGCTCTCGTTCTTCGAGGTCCAGCTGCTGGCCATGCTGCACGCGCACGGAGGGCAGCCCGTGTCGCGTGACGACATCCTCGAGAAGGTCTGGGGCAGCACGGGCAACACGCGCACCGTGGACAATTTCATCGTGAAGCTGCGCAAGAAGGTCGAGCCGCAGCCGGACAAGCCGCGCTACATCCTCACGGTGTACGGCGTGGGCTACCGCCTGGCGGTCGCCAAGGAAGAGGTGGGCTGATGGGCTCTGGGAGCAGCGCGCTCATCTGGTACTTCGCGTGCACGATCGTCGTGGCGTTCTTCACCATCTGCGCGTCGGCGTTGATCGTCATCGGGCGACGGTCGGACGCGCGCAAGCGGGCGGCACGGGCGGCCCTCTTGGCGCAGGCGGCCTCCGACGAGCCGAGCGACCGCGACTGAGTAACTTCACGGAGGCTGACGCGTCTTCGCCAGGGTGACCACGGCGCACAGCTCCTCCGGTACCAACGAATACGCAGCAGGCGCGCTCCTTGGTGGGCGCTACCGACTGGGCGCCCCCCTCGGCGAAGGAGGCATGGGTGTGGTGCTGGCCGCCGTCGACGAGCGGCTCGGACGCGAGGTCGCGGTGAAGGTGCTCGAAGGCCGACTGTCCAGCACCGAGGACCAGACGCGCTTCCACCGTGAGGCTCGTCTGCTCGCGCGCCTCAGTCACCCGAACATCGTGGGCGTGTACGACGTGGTGCTCGACGCGCAGCGCCCGTACCTGGTGATGGAGCGCCTCCTCGGAGACGACGTGCTGACGCGCGCCGAGCGGGTCCAGTCACGTGTGGAGCTCGCCGTGCAAGTCGGCCGGCAGGTCGCCAGCGCGCTCGGCGTCATGCATCGCGCCGGTATCGTGCACCGCGACCTCAAGCCCGAGAACGTCCTGTGCATCGGTGAGGGCGCACATCTCACCGCCAAGCTGATCGACTTCGGGATCGCCATCGACGACGGCCCCGGACCACGCGTCACGTCGCACAACGCCATCATGGGGACCCCCGCGTACCTCGCGCCCGAGCGCCTTCGCGGGCAAGTCTCGCCTGCGGCGGACATCTTCGGGCTGGGCGTGCTGCTCTACGAGGTGCTGACGGGAGCCCTGCCCTTCGACGGTGACACCGTGGCCGAGGTCCTCTACCAGGTCACCTCGGCCACGCCGCTGCCGGTGAGCCACCGTGCGCTCGCGAGACACGCGGACGAGCGCGGCGCAGCCTCTCCGCTGTTCCAGCTGGTGGACCGCATGATCGCGCGCGACCCGCTCGACCGTCCGTCGCTCGCAGACGTAGGCGCGATCTTGGCTGGCGTCGAGGAGCAGCTCTCGCGCGTGGTCGAGGTGCAGGCCGTGGCCGTGATCGGCGGTGGCAACGACGAACGCATCCGGGCGCTGACGGCGCTGGTGACGTCGACTGGGGGAACGCTGGAGCGCGATGCGCGCGGGCTCGCGTGGCTGCGCTTCGGGACCACGCGAGACGCTCTCCCGGCGCTGCGCCACGCCGCGGAGCACGACCTGCGCGCGGCGCTCCACACGGGCCCAGTCGCGCCCGGAGGAGCGAACCTCTCCGCGGCCGACGACGTCGCTGGCTGGCTGCTGCGCTACGCGGTTCCGGGCGAGGTGCTCTTGAGCGAGGCCGCGCGCGACGAGCTCGGTCCTGCCGGGCGCGCGGACTGCCGACTCCACGGAGGCTACGACGACGGCGCAGGGCAAGTGGCGCAGGTCTACACCCTGGTCGGGACCGGAGACGTGCGCTCTGCGACCGCAACAGGTCGCGGCGAGCTCGTCCACGGCGCCGTCCGTTGTGCGTGTGGCGCATGCCAAGCGCTACCTCAGGGCGGCGCGCCGCGAGGCGGCCGTGTGGTGTGCTCGCGCTGTTCGTACCCCATCGTCGTCGACGCGCGCGCCATCACCGAGTCCATTGGCGACTGCCCAGGAGGGGCTTGTCGTCCGCTCGCCCCACCCCCCACCGTGGACATCGAGCATCCCCTGCTCGACGAGCTCGCCAACCTCTGACCCCGCGAGAACCTCATGCAAGAGTCACCCAGCACCACCACGAACCGACACCCGGCCGCCGTCTCGGCAGAATCACTGCGCGAGATCCAGGAGCGGTACGCGCGACGCATCAAGGCACGTCTCGCCCAGCCCGCGATCGACGTGACCGCCGCACGGGACGGAATGCTGGACTGCTTCGTGTCCACGTACCACGCCGGGCTCGCTGCGGGCGTGAAGGGCATCCTCGACATCGATCCGGGCGAAGCGCAGGTGGCGCGGCTGGCGCGGTCACTCTTCCGAAAGAAGCTCGAGGCGCAGGGGGTGAGCTTCGACGCGCCAACGGTCGCGGCGCTCGACGCGGTCAAGACCGACGTGGACGAGGAGCTCCACTTCGAGGCCCTGCCGGCGGAGATGCGCGGGGTCCACGACCAAGTCTGCTCGTTGTTGCTGGCCAAGGCCGAAGGCTCGTTGGCACACGCGGGCGACGCCGCCGTGGTGAGACGGCATGAGAGCAGCGCCCCCGCAGCGCGTCCCGTGGGCGCCCCGCCCGTCGCCGCACCGAGCGCACCCAGGCCATCGCCCGCAGCGCGTACGGTGGAAGCGCCGCAGACGGTGTCCGCTGCGCCGCTCGCGCCGGTCCGAGCCTCTCGCTCCACCGTCGAGGCTGGACTCCGCGCTGCCCTCGCCGGCCACCTCGACGGCTTGCGCGACGCCGCGGTCGCGGGCGCATCCACGGCGGAGCTGCGGGCACAGGCAGAGCAGCTCGACCATCTGCTCGGCACCCTCGAGCGGTTCGCCGACTCACGGTGAGGTGAAGAGGTCACACGCGCCCTGCGCGCGACCTCGCAAAAACAGATGGCGGCCGAGCTGTCATCCACGCAGGTTCCGCCGCGCAGCGCCTCGGTCTACCCCGAGGCACGCTGCGCGGTCAGGCCTGCGCCTGGACGCCAGCGCTCGCCGACTTGTCGTCGCCGAGCCGCAGCGTGAGCGAGTCCGTGTTCTCGAGGGCGTTGGCGAGCACCTCGTCCACGGTCGAGACGGGGATGAACTCGAGGGTTTCCCGGATCTCTTCGGGTACCTCTTCGAGATCCGCGGCGTTGCGCTCCGGCAAGATGACGCGCTTGATCCCCGCGCGGTGGGCCGCCAGCACCTTCTCCTTGATGCCGCCGACCGGGAGCACGCGACCACGCAGCGTAATCTCGCCCGTCATGGCCACGTCGTGGCGCACGCAGATGCCCGTCAGCAGCGACACCAGCGACGTCATCATCGTGACGCCGGCGCTGGGGCCGTCCTTGGGCATGCCGCCCGCGGGGATGTGGATGTGTAGGTCGCTCTTCTCGAGGAAGTCCTTCGGGATGCCGAAGTCCTCGGCCCGCGTGCGCACGTAGCTCATGGCCGCCTGGGCGGACTCCTTCATGACGTCGCCCAGCTGACCCGTCAGCTGCAGCTTGCCCTGCCCGTGCATGCGCGTGGCCTCGATGAAGAGGATCTCGCCCCCCACCGCCGTCCACGCCAGGCCCGTCGAAACACCCGTCTCGCTGGTGCGCTCGGCCACCTCGGAGGTGAAGCGGGCGGGGCCCAGGTACGGGCGCAGCGACTCGGCGTCGTCCATGGACCACGGACCCGTCTCGCCCTCGGCCACCTTCACCGCCACACCACGGATGACGCTCGCGATCTGACGCTCGAGGTTGCGCACCCCGGCCTCACGCGTGTGGTGGTCGATGATGCCCTCGAGGGCCGCGTCCGAGATGGTCAGGGTCTCGGGCTTGATGCCGTGATCCTCGAGCTGCTTCGGCACCAGGTGCACCTTCGCGATGTCCAGCTTCTCGCGCCGCGTGTAGCCGGGGATCTCGATGATCTCCATGCGGTCGCGGAGCGGCGCCGGGATGGTGTCGCCCACGTTGGCCGTCGCGATGAACATCACCTTGGAGAGGTCGTAGGGGATCTCCAGGTAGTGATCGCTGAACGTGTCGTTCTGCTCCGGGTCCAGCACCTCGAGCAAGGCGGCCGCCGGGTCGCCACGGAAGTCGTGCCCGACCTTGTCGATCTCGTCGAGCATGAAGATGGGGTTGATGGTCCCGGTCTTCTTCATGCCCTGGATGATCTGACCTGGGAGCGCGCCCACGTAGGTGCGACGGTGACCACGGATGGCGGCCTCGTCGTGCACGCCACCGAGGCTGATGCGGTGGAACTTGCGCCCCAGCGCGCGCGACACCGAGCGGCCCAACGAGGTCTTGCCGACACCGGGGGGACCGATGAGGCACAGGATGGGCCCCTTCTTGTCCTTCTTCAGCTTGCGAACGGCCAGGTACTCGACGATGCGCTTCTTGACCTTGTCGAGGCCCGAGTGGTCCTCGTCCAACACCTTGCGGACGGCCGCGATGTCGAGGTTGTCCGTGGTCTCGCGTGTCCACGGGATGTCCAGCAGCCAGTCGATGTAGGTGCGCACGACCGTGTACTCGGCGCTGCCCACCTGCATCTGGCGCAGGCGCTTGAGCTGCTTGCGCGCGACCTTGTCCGCCTCGCTGGGCAGGCTGGCCTTGGCGATGCGCTCCTCGACGACGTCCAGGTCGCCCTGGTCACCGTCTTCCTCACCCAGCTCCTCCTTGATGGCCTTGAGCTGCTGGCGGAGCACGTACTCGCGCTGGTTCTTGCCCATCTCCTCTTTGATCTGCGAGTTGATCCGCTCGCGCATCTTGAGGATCTCCAGCTGACGCGTGAGCAGGCGCAGCACCTTGCGGATGCGCTCCTTGGCGTCCACCGTCTCGAGCAGCTGCGCCTTGTCCTCCACTGGGGCGTCCAGGTTGGCCGCGACCAGATCGGCCAGCTGACCGGGCTCCTGGATGCTGTCGAGCAGCGAGTTGGCCTCGCGCGGCAGCTCGGGCATGAGCTGCACCACCTGCTTGGCGATGTCGCGCAGGCTCATCGCCAGCGCCTCGCTCTCGACGTCGTCCGTGGGGATCTCGTCCAGGCGCGAGATGCGCGCCTTCAGGTAGGGCTCCTCTTCGACCACGTGTTCGAGGCGGATGCGCACCAGGCCCTGCAGGATGAGGCTGTAGTTGCCCGAGCTGTGCTTGAGCGCCTTGAGGACGCGCGCCGCGACGCCGACGGGGTACAGATCACCCTCGACGGGATCGTCCGTGGACGGGTCGCGCTGGGCGAAGATGGCGATGACGGGTTGGTCGGCGCTCTCGATGTCTTCGACGAGCGCGACGGAGCGGGGACGCCCCACGTCGAACGGCGCGACGGCCCCCGGGAACAGCACCGCGTTGCGGATGGGCAGAACGGGGAGTTCGTCGTCGAAGAGGACATCGGGCCCCTCGGGAGGGGTCGAAAGGGAGCTCATCTCGTCTTCATCAGACATATTCCGCGACCATAGTCACCGCCCTGCAGCCTGGCAAGGACGTTGCACGTCGCCCGCTTCAATCCCCGTTCGGGGTCACGGCGGCGGCGTCCGCTGGCGCGCGCTCGAACACCGTGATGGGCATGTGGTCGAAGCACACGGCCAGCGCCTCCTCGTCGTGTTCGTCCCACACGTAGCCCCAGTCCACGTCGGGGAAGCGCGGCGCGCGCGGGAAGCTGGCCGCCACCTGGAACCCGGAGCGGCCCGCGAACAGGTCCTCGTAGAATGCCCTCTGGATGGGCGCGCGCGCAGCGGCGCCGGGGTGCCGCGCTCGCCGGTGGTACCAGTCGCCCACGACCACGAAGCGCGCGCGGGCGAGGGAGCGTGTCAGGTGCCCCGGTAGCGCAGCGTCGTTGGGTCGCCCCACGAAGAGCCGACGGACCTGGAGGCGCGGCATTCCGGTGACCGCAGCCTCCAGATAGCGTGGGCGCACCAGGTCGCGGTGCTCGCCCTCGGGCACGCGACCCACCAGGTCGTAGTCGTCGTTGAGCACGGCGCTGTAGGACCCCTCGGGCTCCAGAAGGACGCGATCACCGGGCTGCGCGTGCTCCGCGAGGTAGCGCCCGGCCAGGACCCGCGGATCGAGCTCGCGGAACATGCTGGCGTACGCGACGCCTCGTGCGCAGGTGAACGCCACGACGCAGGCCGCCACGAAGGCCGCGCACAGGCCGAACCACTTGGCCCGGCGCGCTCGGGAGGTGGCGCCCCCAGCGGTCGCGGGGTCGCCCGGCCGCGTGGGAAACGGCGGATGCGCGAGCAGGCTGGCCGCACCCAGCACCAACCCGGGAACGCTGGGCAGGACATAGCGCTGCGTGGCCACGGCGAAGCCCCCGACGAGCAGGAGCGGCGGCAGCGCCGACCAGAGAACGATGCGGTCGAGGGCGGAGCCACGCCGGAGACCGCGGGCAATGGACAGATAGGCCGCGACGCAGGCGGGCCCACCCAACGCGTACGGCAGGAGCGTCCGCAGCTGGGTCCAAAACGGCAGCCCGTCGTTGTAGACGAAGCGCCAGTCGTAGAACCCGAACTCACGCTCGCTGAACTGCAGCGCCAACAGCGCCGAACCAGAGCGGTTGGGCGCGATGCCTCTGAAGTACTCTCCCGGATCGCCCGAGACCAGCCACGGGTTCATGGCGGCAAACGCGAGCGCGGCGACCACCACGCTGAGACCCATGGGCAAGCTGAACGAAGCGCGCAGCGTGGCTGTCAGACGGCGAAACGCCGATGGCCGCGCGCCGAGCCCCTGCGCGTGGCTGGCGAGGGCAGCGGGCAGCGCGACCAAGCACAGCAGCCCCGGTCCCTTGCTACCGGCGATGCAAGCCACTGCCAAGCCGGCCCGTAGGACGTTGCCCGCGCGGGGTGGCTCGGTCGCCAGCTTTGCGCAGGCAAAGAGGAACCACGCGAGCGCGGGCATCAGCAACGACTCGGGCGTGTAGAAGTGGCTAGCCTGAAAGAGGCCTACCGAGGCCGCAGCGAGGGACGCGGCGATCACCCCGGCGCGCGGAGTCTCCAGCTGCTGGGCTGCCAGCCCCAGCCACCAGATGGTCAAGGCGCCGAACAACGCCGCGAGCGCTCGCAGCGCGAAGAGCAGGTCGGGGAGCGCGACGCTGGTGGGCGAGGTGTAGGCCTGCAACGCCCCCGTGATGTAGGCCCACTCGTCTGGGTAGCGCTCGGCCAGCGCGCGCGCCTGGTTCGGGCCTCCGAACAGCGCCCACTTGGTCGCGATCACGACTTCGAACACCAACGGGCCGTACGACGTGTTGTGTGGCCGGTAGTCCCCCCCCCGGAGGCCGCGGTACTCGGCCGCCAGCGCCTCGTGCACGACGAACCCCTTCTCGTCCACGTGCAGCGCGTAGGGCAGCCCCCAGTCTGCGGTGGCGAGGCGCGCGCCACCGCCCAGCAGCGCAGCGAGCGCGATCCCGAGGGTCGGCAGCCACGGCCGCTCGCGACGTGGCGGGCGATACGTCGGCGCGGGCCGATCGAGAGGCTGCCGCGCCGCAGCCCGGTCGCCTCCCTGCCAGCGCGCGCGCGCGTCCTCGGCGTCCGCAGCCAGCGCGTCTCCGCCTGGGTCCGGGGCGAGCTCGAGAGGGATGTCGTCGTCGCTGGGCCGCACGCCGCGAAGCTAGCAGGTCGCGCGGGCGACGAGAGCGGTATGCTTGAGTTCGGCGGGACGGTTGCGTACATCAGCGTGCCAACGCCTCTTTCTTCGTGAGCAGCTCCCCACCGAATCCCTACCACGCGCGCCACCGCCCTCCTCGCCGAGGGAGCCGCATTGTCTCGTCCCTGCGCCGTGTCCTGAACGTCGAACGCGCCGGCCTGCTGGCGATCGCGCTCGCGTTCGTTGCGTTGCACGCGGCTGCGCCCCTGCCCGCGCTGCAGGGCGATGGCTACTACACGTACCTCTGGGCGCGCTCGCTGGCGTTCGACGGGGACATGGACCTCGGCAACGACTACGCGCTGTGTGGTGACCCATGGGGGATGGCGAACCACTCCGAGGGAGCTGGGCCCCGCAACCAATGGAGCCCAGGGCCAGCCGTCCTGTGGACGCCGATGCTCGTCGTGGGGAGGCTCTTCCACCCTGCGTCGCTCAGCGACGATCCGCGCGTCGCTGGTGCGTGCCAGGGGCCACTCACGGCGTTCGGTCTCTTCGGTACCGTCCTCGGTGGGCTGTTGACGCTGCTCCTTGTATTCCGCCTCACCAGACGGTACGTGGGCGTCGGCCCTGCGCTGCTCGCGACGGCGGGCATCGCGTTTGCGTCACCCCTCACGTACTACGGCGCGTGGCTGTTGTCGTACGGACACGCACCGGCGGCGTTCGCGGTCGCCCTGTTCCTCGAGCGCTGGGACGGAACCCGTCGCGGGGCGCAAGCACGTCATCCGTTGCGCTGGGTGCTCGTTGGCGCCTTGCTGGGGTTGGCCATGTTGATGCGACCGCAGAACGCCGTGTTCGTGTTCGGGCCTCTCGGAGAGTGGCTTGCGCTCACCTTCATGGACCTGCGCGAACGGAGACGCGCCTCCGCGCTGACCATGGTGGGGGTCGGTCTCTTGTTCACTGCGGGCCTCGCCCTCACCTTCGCGCCTCAGCTCGCCGCGTGGAAGCTCAGCTACGGCACGTACATCGCCATGCCTCAAGGGCCGCACTACATGCGCTGGGGCCAAGCCAACCTGGACGGCGTGCTCTTCGCCAGCACGGGCGGCCTGCTCACCTGGACGCCGCTCCTGGGGGTGGGACTGGTCGGGCTCGTCCTGTTCAGCGTCCGTGCGTCCTCGCCGTCCCGGGCCGGCCGTAGCGTGCGCCCCGTGGCCGTCGCGTCGCTCGTGGCGTTCGTGCTGACGGTCTACGTCAACGGCGCCGTCTGGGACTACTGGGGTTCGATGGGATTCTCGAACCGACGCTTCACGGAGATGAGCGCGCCCCTCGGTCTGGGGCTCGCCCTGGTGCTCGAGGGTGTGTTCCGCTACGCCGAGCGTCGCCCTCGCGCGCTAGCAGGGGCGCTCCTGGGGGTGGCTGTCGCGGTGTTCGCCGCATGGAACGTCGCCGCCATGAACGGCGTCGCCACGGGTCGAATCGCCAGCTGGCGTGAGTCCCGCTCGGATCTGATCTGGGAGCAGGTCTTCCACGAACTGGCGCACGGCACGTACACGGCGGTGGGCAACCCCCTCGCGTGGCCCGCGTCGCTGCCGTTTGCGGCGCGCTTCGACACGCACCCCATGCGGTACGACGCCATGCGTGGCATGACGCTCTACTACGGCGAGTACGACACCGGTGCCCCCCGTCACGGCGAGACGACGGCGTTCTTCACCGGCGGCCCCCTGCACGCGCTGTACGCCGCAGACGGCTTCGCGGAGGAGCCCGAGGAGGTCGCCGGGCGCAGGGGTCTGCGTACGCTCGACGAGGACGCCAGGCTGCTCCTGCCGGTGTTCATGGAGGGTGTCGGGGGGGCTCGCGTGCGCTGTCGTCTGGCGGAGGCGGGGCATGGGAGCTTGCGCCTGACGTGGAACGGTTCGGACCTCGGGGAGCGCGACGTCGACGCGCGCTGGCGGCTGCTCACCTTCCCCGTTCCGCCGGATGTCGCCCAAGCGGGCGTGAATGAGGTCGAGCTGCACGTCGAGGGAGGCGCGCTGCTGCTCTCATCCGTGGACCTGGTCGCGCCGACTGCGCCTCCCGTACCCGAAGAGCTCCCCTGAGCGACCGTCGCCCCGGTCGTGCAGGGCTCCCTCGCGCTCGTCTCCCCGACGTTTGCCTGGTAGCCCCCTAGGTCTCCTGCCGCGTGTCAACGAATCTGAACGCGGCCCACCTCGATGGTCACGCCAGCGCCCGTCGGCGTCCGGTACTCGACCGGGAACTGGGCGTCGAGCACGGTCAGCGTCACGCGAAGCTCGACTGGATGACGGATGTCGCGCGGGATCACCATCTGCACCGAGTCGCGGAGGATCTCACCGGGTCTCCAATCGGTCGTCCGATAGCGCCCGTGGATGGGGTAGTGGTGCGCGTGGAAGTGCGGGGGCACGGGGTAGCCCGCGGGCCCCTCGATGTTCACGTAGAAGAACAGATCCTTCGTGATGGAGGCGTCCACGCGATAGAAGAAATCGACCGCGATGCGCTCCCCCGGACGAAAGGTCGTCTCCGGTAGATCGTACCCCAGCAGCGTGAACATCCCCGGGAACTGGGCGTCCAGACGTGCCGTCATGTTCGCGGGCTCCGCCGCGAGGCGCGCTTCCGTAACGATGTCTTCGGTGCGGTTCTGTGGGAGGTGCGTCTGCGCGATCCAGGCCCGCAGCAGCCCCAGCAGCTCTCGGGCCTCGTCGCGCCGCTCGTCCGACAGATCGTGCTGTTCGTGGGGGTCGGTGGCGAGGTCGAACAGCTGGTACGTCCCCTCTCGTGTCCAGTAGATGAGCTTCTGGTTCCCTCGATAAATGGCCTTCTGGTCATAGGGGTAGAGACCGTCCGGCATCAGCTCCGTGAAGATCAGCCGCTCCGGGTCGAGGGGCGCTCCGGTCATGGGACCCACCAAGCTCCGCGCGGGCACGGGCTCGGGCAACGGCACGCCCGCGAGGTTCAGGATGGTGGGCATGACGTCGAACAACGCCACGGGACCCTCCACCACCCGCGGCGCGACGCTCGGCGCGCGGATCATCAGCGTGGCGTAGACCTCTTCGTTGTAGAGGGCCTGGCTGTGCCCCGTGTGCCCGTGCTCGGAGAACGCCTCTCCGTGGTCGGACATGAACACGACCACGGTGTTGTCTGCAGCTCCGCGCTCGCTCAGGTGCGCGAGCAAGCGTCCCACTTGCTCGTCGGCGAGGACGATCTCGGTGTCGTACTCGTCCACGAGCTCACGACCGAAGCGGCTCGGCGTGCGGTCCCAGAGGTAGCGCTCGTGGACGTTGAAGAGATGCGTCCACAGCAGCCACGGTCGATTGCTCTCGATGAGCGTGTCGAGCTGTCGAATCGACTCGTCCACGGGGCGCGCGCGGGCCGGACGGTAGACGGGGATCTGATTGGCCTCCTCGAACCCCTGGAAGAACCCGTCCACGCGCGTGAA
The DNA here is from genome assembly GCA_020633055.1 of Sandaracinaceae bacterium. Classification (NCBI taxonomy): domain Bacteria; kingdom Pseudomonadati; phylum Myxococcota; order Polyangiales; family Sandaracinaceae; species Sandaracinaceae bacterium. Next base: position 630,592 of record JACKEJ010000007.1, read on the forward strand.
GTAGTCGGTGCCCATGGTGACCACGGTGCGATAGCCGCGCGCCCGCAACGCTTCGGAGAAGGTCTGGTTCTCGCGCCGCAGCGAAGGCCACAGGTACTCGCTCCCGTACGCGACCTGCGAGGGGTAGCGCCCGGTGAACACCGCCGGGATGGAGCGAATCGACCGGCTCGACTGCGCGATGACGCGATCGAAGCGGACGGCCTGCGCGCAGAACTCGTCGATGTTCGGAGAGGTCGGTCGCTCGTAGCCGTAGCAGCCCAGGTGGTCCGGACGCAGTGCATCCACGGAGATGAGCAGGATGTTGGGGCGCACGATGTGGCTGGGCCGCGGCGCGTAGTGCCCGGTCCCGAAGTCGGCCACTTCGCGCGAACCGTCCCCGTCGAAGCAGTCTGCGTCGATCCCGTCGCCGGGGTTGTCCAGCGCCCCCGGGTGGACGTCTGGGTCTCCGTCGTCGCAGTCGCCACCGCCGAACGCGAAGGCGTGACCGTCCCCGTCGCGGTCCGTGAGCGCCAGGTACACGCGCAGCAGTGGACGACCGATGACGCTCTCGTGCTCCACCGCCGCGCGCACACGGTTGCGGTCGCCGTAGGTGGCACCGGTCCACGTGAGACCCGCGATGGACAGACCGAGCAGGAAGAGGGCCAGGCGGCGGGTGGGACGCTCCGCGAAATACCTGCCGAAGACGAGCGCCAGCAGCCCGTAGAGCAGGCACACCCCGGGCGCGTAGGCGAGCATCACGGGGTCGTACGCTCGAAGGAGCATGGGCGCTCGGGCGACGAGCCCGAGCAGCGCGGCGCTAGCCCCCGCGAGGACGAACAGGGCCAACAGACCGAGTGACGCGACACGTGGGAGACGCCGCGCGATGGGGAGCGCGATCACCCGCACGGTAGCCGCGAGGAACACCACGCTCACGACGAGCGCGAGCGAGAAGGCGCTCATCGCCCACGAGGCGAGCTGCGGGTCGTGGTAGCGAGTCGCAAAGTGTCGCATCGCGCGGGAGGTGGCCGTGGCGTACCCGAACACGGCGACACAGATGCCCAGCGCCGAAGCGAAGGCCTCTGGGTTGGGCCGGAAGAGCGCCTTCGGCCCATGTGGGGTGCGACGCCACCCCTCGAACCATGGCGTCTGCGCTGCGACGAGCAACAGCAGCGCAACGCTCACGCCGCTGAGCACCCCTGCCGGCGCCAACATCGACGCGGTGTTCGCCAGCGCGACGAGGCGGTCGGTCCAAGAGAGCCCGACCGCGTTCGCGCGCGCCGCGCCCACGCTGACATCCGTCGCGGCGAGCACGGCCGCGACGGAAGCTCCCACGGCGACGTGGCGCGCGAGCGACCCGAACGGTCCGGCCGGGGGTGTCGGTCGCCGCGCCGCGGGAGCCGGCGCTGTGACCGGCGCGTCCTCGGCAGGCACGTCCTGGCCCAGCGCGCCCTGGGTCGTGGGGGGGCCCTCGGTCGTGCGGTCTTCGTCGCTCACGATGCCAGGGACCCCGTCGCGCTCCCCCCGTCGGTGGAGCCCGAGGCGCGTCGTTCGCCCCCCGCGATCGCACGCACGATGTGGTCCTGAGCATGAGGCGCGTAGAGGATGCCGTTGTGCCCGACGCCGGCTACCACGTGCTTGGTGTCAGCCTCGCACCCCAGGGCGCTGGTCGGCCGCACGGTCGTGTCGCGTGCGCCGGCCAACGCATGCAGTGATGGTCCCGCGGGGTCACGGGTGCTGGCGAGGTGACGCGTGATGTCGCTGTCCGGTCGGATCGCGCCCGCCAACCCAAAGGGGGCGAGCCGCGCAGCGCTGGTCCCCAGGTGCGGCGTGCAGACGGTCACGAGACGACTCACACGGGGGGCCCCACCGAGCTCCTCGACGTACCAGCGCGCCAACAGCCCGCCGAGCGAGTGCCCCAGCAGCGTGACCGCGCTGCCCTCCGGAACGTTTTCCGCAAGGGTGTCGGCCAATCGCTGCGCCGTCGCATGAAAGTCGCCGTAGCTGGGGTATCCGAAGGCTAGCGTCGCCCAGCCGAGATCCTGCGCGATGCGCGCCCGCAGCGGATCGAAGACCGGCGCGGCCGCCAAGAAGCCGTGCACGAGCACCACGACGTTCTGACCAGCCGCGGGTGGCTCCGGACGAAAGGCGTGACGCGCGATGAGCGTGGCCTGCGTCGCGAACGCCCGCGTCTCCGTGAACGCCGTGGGCCGATCAGCCATAGCGCGGGACCCACTCTTCCGCTTGGTACCATCGCAGCACGTCCCGCCAGCCCGTCTCGAAGCTGGCGTGGCGTGGCGTGAACCCCGTGGCAGCGAGCTTCGCCCCGTCCACCACCAGGTCCTCGTAGAGCAGCGTCATGTGCTCGACGTCGAGCCTCGGCCGCAGCGCAGGCTTGATGCCATGGCGCATGACGACGGCCTTCCACGCGGCGAGGGCCGCGACGTCGGCACCCTGATGTGCGCCGGGCTGTTGGAAGAGCTTGCCCAGAAAGCGATACAAAGCCTCGGGCGCGTCCCCGAGCGAGACCGTCGTGAGCCCGTAGGCGTCGAACGTGATGCCCAGGCGCGCCCCAAGTGTCATCTCGTCACCATCGCTCACGTTGTAGACCTGTCCGGCTGCGTCCTCACGCGGCAGGAGGTGCAGCGCCGCGCGCGCGACGTCTTCGGCATGAACCATGGTGCCCATCGGTCCACCCCCGAAGCGGGGCACCACGGGCGACGCCAACCGCACCAGCGGGCCTACCGCCAGCAAGCTGGCCGCGAAGTGTCGGCCGCGACGACCGTAGATGGGCGCCGCGCGCAGAACGGTCACCGACGGTCCATCGCCGTGCTGACCCAAGAGAAACGTCTCCGCCGCGCGCTTGCTCATCCCGAAGGGACCACGGGGGGCGATCTCGCTCTCTTCGTCGAGCGACGTCGCCCCCCGGGAAGCGTAGAGCGTGGCGTTGGAGACCTGGATGAAACGCTTCGCGCCAGCCCGCGTCGCGGCCTCGTACAAGCTCGCGACCGCGTCCGTGTTGGTGCGCGAGAGCTCCGCCGAGTCGGCGCCAGCGTCCAGCTGAGCAGCCGTGTGGATGACGGCATCGCAGCCTTTCACCAACGCGTCCAACGCGCTGGGGTCACGGAGATCCGCGACGCGCACCTCCCCGCGCACGGGCGAGCGCACGCCGGCGCGGCTCATGTCGGTCGCGATCACCCGATAGCCCGACGCCTCGGCCAGACCCGTCACGTAGCTGCCGACCGTCCCCTTCGCGCCAGTCACCAAGAGCGTCTTCATGTCGTCGCCTCCAACATCGCGCGCACGCCCTCGGCGGGGTCGTCGCAGCGCATCAAGCCTTCTCCGATGAGCGCCGCGTCGGCGCGCGTGCCGCGCAAGCGAGCGAAGCTCTGTGGGGAGCGGATGCCGCTCATGAAGACGGCGACGCGCCCCGGGTCGATCCCCGCGAGACACCGCGCCGCGCGCTCCATGTCGACCTCGAACGTGCGCAGGTCGCGCGCGTTGACGCCGATCAGCGAGGCGTTCGTCTGAAGCGCCACCTCGAGCTCTGCCTCGTCCGCCGCTTCTACGACGGGCTCCATCCCTCGCGCGCGGACCAGGTCACAGAGGGACTGTAGCGGCGTGAGCGTGTGCGCACGGACCAGCAACAGCACCATGGACGCACCGCACACGCGCGCCAACTCGACCTGCACGGGGTCCAGCACGAACTCCTTGAACAGGACCGGCGCCGCGCAAGCGCGGGCCACTCGCCGGACCGTGAGCGGCGACCCACCGAACCCTGGTCCGTCGGCCAGCACGCTGATGGCGGCCGCGCCGCCCGCCTCGTAGGCGCGCGCCACGCGCACGCCGGTGCCCGCCGCGGGGGCACGGATCGGGCCCACGCTCGGGCTACGGAACTTCACCTCGGCGATGATGCGAGGGGGCGCGTCCGAGCTCGGCCTGCGCAACGCCTCGAGGGCCCTAGCGCCACGACGCGGGTCGAGGGGTACGTCCGCCGCGAGGCGCGTCAGCGTGGCCTGGTGGCGCAAGCGACGACTCACTTCGACGCGCTTGCGGACCAGGATCTCGTCCAAGTAGGCGCGCCGCTCCGGACTCCCGGCGGCGAGCGGCTGCGCGGGGGCCGGGACGCCACTCATCCGTCACCTCGCAGCGCTTGGGTGAGGGCCGCCCACTCCTCCAGCTTGGCGGCCGCGCGACCGGAGTCGATGACACTCGCTGCGTGGTCCGCCGCCTCACGGGGCGTGGCGGCGCGCCCAGCGACGCACAGCGCCGCTCCGGCGTTGAGCAACACGGCGGTGCGCCTCGGACCGCGCTCACCCGCCAGCACGGCGCGCGCGATGTTGGCGTTCTCGGCCGGGTCGCCTCCGACCAACGCCTCGAGAGGGGCCCGCTCCAGCCCGAACTCCTCGGGCGTGACGACCCACTCGCGAACGACACCATCACGCAGCTCGGCGACCTGCGTGGGGCCGGAAGTCGAGAGCTCGTCGATGCCACCGTGACCATGGACGACCCATGCCGCCGTCGACCCCAACTGGCCGAGCACCTCGGCCAGCTGACGCACACGCGCGCCGTCGTACACGCCGACGACTTGGTGCGTGGCCCCCGCCGGGTTCGTCAGCGGGCCCAACAAGTTGAAGAAGGTGCGCACCCCGAGCTCTTGACGAACAGGGGCCGCATGGCGCAGCGCCGCGTGACGCTGGCGAGCGAACAAGAACCCGAGACCGACCTCGCGGACGCACCGCGACACCTGCTGCGCGTCGAGGTCGATGGCCACTCCGAGCGCTTCGAGCACATCGGCGCTCCCGGCGCGACTGGAGGCAGCTCGGTTCCCATGCTTGGCCACGCGGACGCCGGCCGCCGCCGCCACGATGGCGCTCACGGTCGAGATGTTGAACGTGTCCAGCCCGTCGCCACCTGTGCCGCACGTGTCCAGCACGGGCCCGCCCGGGTCCAGCTCGCTGACGATGCAACGTCGACGCATGACGCGCGCCGCCGCCGCGATCTCCTCGGTGGTCTCGCCCTTCATGCGCAGGCCCACGGCCAGCGCGGCGATCTGTACGGGAGAGGCGCGCCCGGCGAGCACCTCCTCCATCGCGTGCTCCATCGTGGGGCCGTCGAGGTCTTGTCGGGCCACGACCTGCATGATGGTGTCGCGGAGAGTCGGGGTGTCGCCGCTCATGCCGCCTTCCCGGCAGCCGGTAGCCGTTCGAGCCAGTTGCGCAGCAGCTGGTGACCGTGTTCGGTGAGGAACGACTCGGGGTGGAACTGCACGCCCTCCACGGGATGTTCGCGATGCCGTAACCCCATGATCTCCCCTTCGGCCGTGCGTGCCGTCACCTCCAGGCAGTCGGGGACGGAGCTGGGTTCCAACAGCAGCGAGTGATAGCGGGTGGCGGTGAACGGGCTCGGGAGCCCTCGAAACACCCCCTTCCCCTCGTGCGTGATGGGCGACGTGCGCCCGTGCATGAGGCGCGCCGCGCGGACCACCCGCCCCCCGTAATGTTGTCCGATGGCCTGATGACCCAAGCACACGCCGAACACAGGTGTGGTTGCCGCGAGGTGCGCGAGGATGTCGTTGCTCACCCCCGCGTCGTCGGGGGTGCCCGGCCCGGGGCTGATGAGCACGCCCTCCGGGCGTAGGGCGCGCACGCCGTCGAGATCGATCTCGTCGTTGCGGCGTACCTCCACGGCGGCGCCGAGCTCGCGCAGATACTGGACGAGGTTGTAGGTGAACGAGTCGTAGTTGTCGACGACGAGGATCGCCATAGTCGTGGGGTTACTCACCTTCCGCGGACGCGTCAATGCGACGTTGCGCCGCCACGCATGCGGCGCGCGCCTCGACCAGGGCGTCCACCGCGCGGCGCTGGTCGCGTAGCGCATCGGCGAGCACCAGGTCCTCCACGATTCCACGTTCCAGCGCGCCGGCGTAGGCCTCGAGCGCGGCGTCCCGCTGTCGCAGCGCCGCGAGTCCTTGCCGCTGGAGGGCGCGGCCGAGGTCGCTCGCCACTTCGATCGCCTCGACCTGGGCCACCTGCTGGCGGGACGCCACGAGCGCACTCCCGCGCAGCCGCTCGGCGGCCAGCACGGGCAGGTCGCGCTCCACGGCTTCATCCACGTCCGTGAGGGCACGCTCGACGGGGTCGGTGGCCAGCAGTGCGGCCGCGAGCGCGCGCACGTCCTCGCGTTCCGCGGTCGTCAGGGGTTCGTCCGAGAGCATCACCGGGTCTGGGGCAGGCGCCGGCGCACCGCGCACCAGCTCGGCGCCTCGCTGCCGCAGCTCCTCGGCACGCGACACTGGAGCTCGGTCGGGCTCCACCTCGCGACACGCGGGCAGCGCACCGCACGACGCCACCACGAGGTAGCGCACGAGCACACTCCGAGCGCCAGGGCACGAGCGCGCCATCCATCGGGACCAGGGGCTCATGCCGGGTCGGGCGCGTATCCACGCTCCAGCCAGAACTTCTCGAGGCGCAGGTTGACCAGCTGGGGATACTCGACCGCCGCGTAGTGGGTGGCACCGGGAATGACCAGCAGCTCCGCCCCCGGGATTCCGTCGGCCATGCGCGCAGCCGCCGCGCGTGGCGTCATGATGTCGCGGTCACCCGCCACGACCAAGACGGGCACGTCCACCTGCGGCAAGATCGGCGTCGCGTCGTGCTCGCCCAAGAGCTCGAGCAAGCGCAGATAGACCCCCATGTCGAGGCCCTTGAACGAGTCCGCCAACGCACGGAAGATCTCCTCGTCCAGGGTCGGCGCCGCCAAGCCCACGGCCTTCGCGAGCTGAACCGTGCCCGGGAAACCCACCGCCTTTCGCACCACCGCCTCGACGAGACGGGGCGCGGCGCCGAGGGTTCGCAGAACGGGTGGCGCGACCTTGTCCATGAACCCCAGGTTCATGACCGACTCGTAGATCTGCCCAGAGACCCCGTTCAGCAGCGTCATGTTGCGCACGCGCGTGGCTGCGAGATCGAAGGTCTCGAGTGCAACTTGGACCCCCATCGACCAGCCCAGCAGCGCAGCGCTCTCGATGCCCTCGGCGTCCAGCACCGCGAGACCGTCTCGGGCGTGCGCATGGATGTGCAGCGCGCCGGGCACGGCCGGGGGACCAGAACGGTAGAGCCCCCGGTAGTCCCACGAGATGAAGCGGTAGCGATCGCTGAGGTACCGGATCTGGTGCGTCCAGGCGACCCAGCTGCCACCGAGTCCGTTGCACAAGAGCACCGGCCTCCCGCGGCCGACGACGTGGTAGGCGATGTCGGTTCCGTCGTACGACGTGACGCGGCGTTCCTCGACTGCAGGCTGCACCATGCCGGGATGCTGTCCGTTTGCGCGGCGAAAGTCACGAAGCCGACGCCACCGGACGGGGGGCCGCCGCAGCACGCCCGACGAGTCCACCGCAGAGGGTTGCTCCCCCCCGCCGTTTCGAGGCACCGTGTGCTCGTGCCGCGTCGCGCCACCAACGTCTCCCTGTGGGTCGTCGCCTCGCTGGCCCTCGTCTGCGGTCTCGGGACGTGGCCCGCGTCCGCGCACGCGCAAGCGGCCGTCCGCGTGATCGCGGAGACGCGCATCGACCTCGCCGCCGAACGCGCTGGCACCACGGTCCAGGTCCTGGGTGTGCTGCGCGACGATCTCGGCCAGGCCCTCCCCCACAGCGCGCTGCACGTCTCGACACGCCCCGTGGACTCAGCGGATGCGCTCTCGGCGCCTCCAGGCGTGTTCGGGTCGCAGTCGCTCGTCACCGACACCCGAGGCGAGTTCACCCTGACCGTGGCCTGGGTCGGGACCCCCTTCGTGCTCAGCTGTTCGTTCGCGGGGGACGAGTTCCACTTGCCCACGACGGTCGAGCGCCCTGTGGACCCCACGCTCGCGGACGTGCGCCTACGCTACGATCTCGACGTCACGGGCCGCGAGGTGGACCTGGACCTCCCCGAGCTCCGCGTGCGCGTGTTCGCCGAGTCCAGCCAAGGGGGCGACGGCATGACCCTGACGCTGCGAGACGAGCTGGGACGGGAGTACGGCTCCGCCGAGACGGACATGACCGGACACGCGCTGTTCACGCTCCGCTCGCTCTCGGACGCGCACCCCGGGCCGGGACGTTGGCTGGTCGACTTCGGCGGGGACGCACGGCGGAGCGCGGCGCGGGCCGAGCTCGCGGTCGTGCGCACGCGCGGCACCTCGCTGCAGGCCGCCTTGGTCGACGATGACGTGGACCCCGGCGACGAGGCGCGCGTGGACGGCCGGCTCTCGGACGCGCGAGGCCCCGTGGCGGCTGGCGCCATCAGCCTGTATGCGGACGACGTGCTGCTCGTCACGGTGGCGACGGGCGCCGACGGACGGTTTGCCGCGTCCTTCGACGTCCCGGCTGAGCGCGAGGGCAGCACGTGGACCCTGGAGGCGCGCTTCGCCCCGGAGTCCCCTGGGCTACGCGCCAGCACGTCCGAGCCCCTCGCGCTCCGTGTGGGCTCGCCGCTCCCGCTCGACTGGCTCTGGCTGCTGGTCCCGCTGGCGTTGTCGGGCGTCGCGCTGGCCGTGACGCGCAAACGCGAACGGCAAGGAGAGCGCTCGTCGGTGAGCACCCTGCCCTCGGCCCCGGGTGTTTCGGTCGGCACGCGCACATCCGCCACGCACCGCCACGATACGTTGGGCGGGGTCGTCGTCGACCACGCGAGCAACGCCGCGCGCGGCGACGCTCAGGTGACGGCCGAACGCTTGGATGGGCCCGCTGGCGTGCCTGTCGCCGTACACCGAGCCGTCAGCGACGCGGACGGTCGTTTCGTCATCAAAGGTCTCACCGCCGGTGAGTACCGCCTGCGCGTCTCCCTGGCGGGGTACGTCGAGGTGGACCAGCGCGTGCACGTCCCGCATCGCGGCGAGTGGTCCGACGTGGTCGTCCGCGTCGAGAGCTATCGGACACGAGCGCTCGCGGTGTTCCGGAGAGTCGGCCGGCGGTTCGTCAGCTCCGAGCGGGCGTTCGAGACCACGACCAACCGCGAGCTGCCCGCGTCCGCACCCGAGGCCCAGCGCGCGTCCCTCCGAGCGCTGGCCGAACAGACCGATCACCTGTACTACGGACCCCGCGACCCTCGCCCCGAGGACCTGCCCCCGCTGGAACGCGCTGCGACGGCACTCTTGCGCACGTTGCCCGCGCCAGACGCACCTCCACGGGACGAATGACGCACGGCGTTGACGTCGCTCGCCTCGGCTCTCTATAGTCAGCCGCTCGCGAGCGCGATGTTCGCGAAGCCCTTGGGAATACTGATGCCAACAACTGCAATCATCGTCGTGGTGATCCTCGTCGTTCTGGTCGCGATCGTCCTCGCGACCCGGAAGGGGAAGCCCGAGCTGCCGTCCAGCGAGGACAGCAGCGCGCGCGAGCTTCCACCCACCGACAAGCCCTCTCCCCGCGCCGACATCGAGCCGACTCGCCCCGTCCCCCTCGCGAAGGGCGGGACGGAGCGGCCCTCCGCAGAGCCGAAGCCTGGGGCCGATGCCGACGGGCCCGACGCGTCCACCCAGGAGGCTCCCGACCCGGCGCCGCGGCCCTCGGCCGAAGAAGCAGCTCCAGCAGCGCCCGAGGACGCCCCCGCCGACGCAAGCGAGACTCCCGCGAAGCCCGCCGCGCCAGCGCCCGTGTCCAAGCCAGCCGGCGGTCGCCAGCAAGCTTCCGACGACGACCGCGCGGCCATCAAGGAGAGCCTCAAGGGCACGCGTTCCGGGTTCATCGCACGTCTCGCGAGCGTCTTTCGTCGCAAGCCCGACATCGATCCCGCGCTGCTCGACGAGATGGAAGAAGTTCTGATCACCGCCGATCTCGGGGTGCCGACGACACAGAAAATCCTGGGCGCCCTCAAGGAGCGCCTGTCGCGCAACGAGCTCGCCGACGGCGACGCCGTGTGGACCGCGCTGCGCGAGGAGGGAGCGGCCATCCTCGAGGGCGTGAGCGGCGGGCTCCTGCTACCAGACGCTTCCCCTGCAGTCATCCTCGTGGTGGGCGTGAACGGTGTGGGCAAGACGACCACCATCGGCAAGCTCGCGGCGCGCTACGCCGACGAGGGCAAGAAGGTGCTCTTGGTCGCCGGTGACACGTATCGCGCCGCAGCGGTCATGCAGCTCGAGGCGTGGGGGCGCCGCGCGAAGTGCGAGGTGGCCAAGGGCAAGGACCGCGCGGACCCGAGTGCGGTCATCTTCGACGCCATCAAGCGCGGCGTGGACGAAGGCTTCGACCTGGTCATCTGCGACACCGCTGGCCGGCTCCACACCAAGACCCCGCTCATGGAAGAGGTCAAGAAGGTGGGCCGCAGCGTGGAGAAGGCGCTCGGTCGAAACGCCGACGAGGTGCTGCTCGTCCTCGATGCCACGACGGGACAGAACGCCCTCCAGCAGGCAAACCAGTTCGGCGAAGCGCTGGCTGTGTCCGGCGTGGCGCTCACGAAGCTGGATGGGACCGCCAAGGGCGGCGTGGTGCTCGGGATCGTCGATCAGCACAAGATCCCGGTGCGCTTCGTGGGCGTGGGAGAGCGCATGGAAGACCTGCGGGTGTTCGACGCGCAGAGCTTCGTAGAGGCGTTGTTCGCCAAACCAGAACCTGGTGACGAAGCCGCCGAAGCCGAGGTCAGCGACGCGGAGTGAGGCGGCGGGGCCGACCTGCACGAGGAAAGCGTTGATTGTTCGCAAAGCCCCGTGATATAGTCGCCGGCGTCGCTGTGAGTGGATTTTCATGAGCAATTTCAGACATTTAGCAAGTGCCTCCCCCGGGTCGATGCTCGGTGCGAAAGGGATCTCGATGCCGAAGCGATATCTAGCCCTGCTGGTGGGCGCGTTCGTGCTGGTTCCACAGTGGGACTCCGCGCACGCCCAAATGGACTTCAGTCTCGACGAGACCGAGGGAGCCGAGGGCGACGAGCCCATCCCCGAAGACATCCCCGAGGAGGATGACGAGGGCAGCAGCGGTTCTGGGGGCTCGCTCTCCGACTGGGGGGAGCCCGAGGCTTCCACGTCGTCCGAGACGGCTGCCGAAGACACGGAAGAGCGTCCCGCCGAGGCCGTCGAGGAGATCTACGCCGTTCAGCAGATCTACGCGCTGCGCCTCAACCGCTTCGAGCTGGCCCCCTCGGCGGCGTTCGTCGTGAACGACCCGTACGTCAGCCACCCGGCCGTCGGCGTCGCCATGAACTACTGGATCTCGAACGTCCTCGCCGTGGGCGCGAACTTCCTCTGGTACCAGTTCATCGACTCGAACGAGTCCGACCTGAACTTCTTCCTCCGCCGCTCCACGCGCCTCGCGGTGCCCATCACCGAGTGGCAGATGGGCATGCACCTGAACTTCACGTACGTGCCTTTCTACGGAAAGTTCAACATGTTCCGGGAGTTCATCTTCCAGTACGACGCATACATCGTCGGCGGCGTCGGCCTGATGCGCACCCGCCCCGTGCCGGTCATCGACCAGGCCGTCCGCGAGTTCGACTACGACTGGCGCGTGGCCTTCAACATCGGCCTCGGTATCCGCATCTTCCTGACGCGCTACCTCGCGGTGTTCACCGAGTTCCGCAACTACATGTACCTCGAGCGTTACGAGAACCTGGACGTGGCCCTGGGCGAAGCGCGTAACGACCGCAGCACCTGGCTCGCGGACGGCAACACGTTCACCAACGCGACGACGGTGCAGGTCGGCCTCACAGTCTTCTTCCCCTTCTCTGTCGAATACAGGTTGCCGAAGTGATGATGACGAACACCATCCTCTCGCGGGCCACCCTCGCCCGACCCGGTGCGGCGCTCGTACTCGCGCTCGCGCTGCTCACCACGCTCGGCCTCCCCGCCGGAACCGTGCACGCTCAGGATGTCCAGGTCGAGGGTCCGCTCGCGGGCCAGCCGGCCGTCCGCCACATGCGTCTGTACCGGCAGGGGCGCCTCCGCCTCACGCCCACGTTCAGCATGACGCTGCAGAACGAGTTCACCCGTGCGCTCATCGTCGGTGCCGAGGCTAGCTACGGCCTCACGGACTGGCTTTCGATCGGTGTGTGGGGCGCCTACAGCGTTGCCCAGCTGGACACGGGGCTGACCGACCAGGTCTCGGGTCGCGGTGTCACCACGGACCGCAACCGTCTCAGCCTCCCGTCGCGCGGCGACTTCGACAACCAGATCGGCAACCTCAACTGGTTCACGTCGTTGCACCTGACCTTCATCCCCCTGCGCGGCAAGCTCAGCTTCTTCCAGAAGCTGTTCGTGGACACCGACTTCTACGTGTTCGCCGGCGCGGCCATCATCGGCATCGAGGAGCGCGCCAACGTACGTCGCAACGGCGGAAGCTCGGCGGTCGCGGGCAGCGGCGTGTGCGGTGACGGGGCTGCCGTCACGGACCGCGACGCGTGTCTGGTGGACAGCCAGTCCCGCCGCCTCAACCGGGCGCAGGTCGCTCCCACGTTCGGCGCAGGCCTCTCGATGTACTTCAACGACTTCCTCGGCATCACCGTCGAGTGGCGCGGCATGCCCTTCGCCTGGAACACGTCCGGCACCGACGAGCGCGGGCCCGATGGCCTCTTCCCGGACGGAGCCATCAACTACCGCGACCAGATCCGCCACTTCAACCACATGGTCACCCTGGGCCTCGTCATCTACCTGCCGACGGCGCCCGAGATCACGGACTGAGTTCGCGCGGACCGCGCTGACACGCACACGGGGCGGCCTCACGGGTCGCCCCGTTTGCGTTGGGGGTGACGCCGCCCATGCAGGCGCACGCGCACGTCGTCGCGAGGGCCCCTTGCCAGCGGGCTCGCCTGGGTCGCCCACGGGAGCGTATGCTGCGCCGCATGCGCTACGCCTGTGTGGAACTGGACGGTGAGGAACGTGACGTAGTCCTGGTGGACTACCCGGTCGAGGGCGACCTGACGGTGCAGTTGCTGGACGCGCCGCTGCGGCGCTCCGGCGCACCGACGGGACCCGCTTTGGGCGTACCTCGCGGCGCCCTCCGCGCGCCTCTTCGCCCGGGCAAGATCGTCTGCGTGGGACAGAACTACCGCAAGCACGCAGTGGAGCTGGGCAAGCCCGTGCCGGAGCAGCCCCTCTTGTTCTTGAAGGCCAACTCGTCCGTCGTGGGTCCAGGCGCGCCCATTCTGCGCCCCCCGGAGAGCGAGCGAGTCGATCACGAGGGAGAGCTGGGGGTCGTCATCGGATCGCGCATGTGTGATGTGAGCGCCGATGAAGCCCTGCGCCACGTGCTGGGCTACGTCGCCGCGAACGACGTCACGGCGCGTGACCTGCAGCGCCTCGACGTACAGTTCACCCGCGCCAAGAGCTTCGACACGTTCTGCCCCCTCGGACCGTTCATCGAGACGACGCTGGACCCGGCCGACGTCGCGATTCGGGTCGACGTGAACGGCGTCCTCCGGCAGGACGGCCACACGTCGGACATGGTCTTTTCGGTCCCCACCCTGCTGGCCTACATCTCTGCGGTGATGACGTTGGAGCCGGGCGACCTGGTCCTGACCGGCACGCCCAGCGGCGTAGGCCCGTTGGTCCAGGGCGACGTCGTGTCGGTCAGTCTCTCGGCGCTCGGGACGCTGTCGAACCCGGTGACGACGCGGACCCGGGGACCTGATATCGTTGGGCCATGAGCGACGCCGACCACGAGGACCCGAGCACAGCAGACACCGACGCCGAGGCGGGCGCGTCGAGCGCAACGCCCCCGGCGCCGTCTGCGGCTGGCGGAGACGGTGGCGAGCGCTCTGCTTCCGGGTCGGCGACCGGCGCTGCCAGCCCACGCGGCACGACCGAGGCTGCGCGGGAGCTTCGCAACGCCGTCACGAGCCTCAAGAGCGCGGCGGGAGCCCTCTTCGGCAACATGCAGCCCGCCATCAAGGACGTCTTGGGCGAAGCCGACAAGGTCTTCCAGCAGGCCAAGGCGACCGCCAAGCCGGCCGTGGCTGGCGTGGCCGAGGAAGCAGGGCGGATGGTACGCCAAATCGGCGACAGCGCCGAACCCCTCGCGCGCTCGGTCGGGAGCGAGCTCCACAAGCTGAGCGACGTGATGGCCGAAGCCGTGGACGAGGCGGTAAAGGGGGCACGCGGCGCCGTGGCCATCGTGCGGCAAGCGGCCGACCCCAGCCTCGGCGGTGAGCCCGAGGACGCGGCGAGCGACGCTGACACCGCCGACGCCCCAGGGATTGAAGGGGCCCCCCACCGCAACGCTGGCCCCGATGCCCCGAAGCGGGATGACGACTGACGCACGCACGCACGCGCTGAGCTTCGGCGAGCTGGTCGATCTGGAGGTCGCGCTGTGGCACGACGCGCAGGCCGATCGTGCGCAGCAAGAAGCCGACGCGGTGCGGCTCAGGCGTGACCCCCTGCCCCGCGAGCGCGTGGGGCTGCTGCGCGCGTGGCTGGACGACACGCGCGCGCGGCGTTCGGACGGTCACGTGGGCACCGCGTGGGCAACGGGACTCTCCGCCGCGACGGGGCTGTTTGCGCTGCTGATGGCGGGAGCGGGTTGGGGTGTGGGTGCGGGGCTCTTCCGCTACACGGGGGAGCATCCGGTCAACGTCCTGACGGCGTTGGTGGCGTTGGTGGGCGCGCAGGTCGCGCTCGTGGCGGGAACGTTGGTGTCCCTCACGGTGCTCCACTTCTCGCCGCAAGCCTATGAAGGCATCCCACTCCTCGACATGGTACGCGCGGCGGTCCGCGGCGCCGGGCGCGCTGTCGCGCGGTTCCTGGCTGGCCGTGGGGCCGACCACGCGGCCGCCGTGCGGCGGGCGCTCGGCTATGTTCGGTCGCGCCAGGGGCTCTACGCGCCAGTAGAGCGCCTGCTGATCGTGCGCGCCCTGCAGGTCGCTGCCATCGGCTTCAACGTCGGAGCGCTCGGCAACCTCCTCTTCACCGTGGCCGTGTCCGACGTCGCGTTCTCGTGGGCCACCACCCTCAACTGGACGCCGACGGCCCTCGCCGACGCCCTCTCCCGCGCAGCCGTGCCCTGGGCCTGGGCCTGGCCAGCCGCGTGCCCCGACGCGTCGCTGCTGGAAGCGACGCAGTATTCCCGACTGGACGCCGCGTTCGCGGATGCGTCCGTCGGGACGCGAGGAGGCGCGGGCGCTGGGCGGTGGTGGCCGTTCCTCGCGATGAGCGTGCTGGTCTATGCGCTCCTGCCGCGCGTGTTGCTGTTCGTCGGCAGCCATGTGGCCCTGCGGCGTGCGCTCGCCAACGTCTCGTTGGACACGCCCGAGATCGACCGCCTCGAGCGCCGCCTGCGCGGCCCCGTCGTGCAGCGCGCCCACGGAAACGACCCCGCCGACACACGCCCTGTCGGCGACGGAGCCGCCCCGGTCGCCGCGCCCGCGCAGGTCGCTGGGGCGGCGCACGCCGTGTGTGTCCGCTGGCGAGACGCCCGCTTCCGCGTCGGGGACCTCGACGGCCTGCTGCGCGACACGTTCGGCGTGACGCGCGAAGGCCCAGTCGCCAGCGCCGGCGGCTACGACTTCGCGGAGGACGAGGCCCTGCTGGCACGCGTGAAGGCGCTGGCCGTGGATGACCCCGCGCCGCTGTTCGTGGTGGCCGAGCCATGGGCCTCCCCGGACCGCGCGTTCAAGCGCTTCATTGCTGCGCTGCGCGAAGCCGCGGGGGTCCGGAGACACATCAACGTGCTCCTGACCACGGGCGGCGAGGCCAGCGACCGCGCCCTGTGGGGTGGATATCTCGCCGAGCTGGGCGACCCCTACCTGGCGCTCGACCCAGACGCGGGCGTCACCTCCGAGAGCGCATGACCGACCGAGCCACCACGGGCGCGCCGACCTTCGCCGTCGTCGGTCGCGTGAACAAGGGCAAGTCGAGCGTCATCGCCAGCTTGATCGAGAACGACCGCGTCAAGATCTCGCCGCGTCCAGGCACCACGACGGAGTGCGTTCGCTACAACGTCGCCATCGACGGCGAGACGCTCTTCACGGTCATCGACACGCCAGGCTTCGAGGACGCCCCCCGCGCGCTGCATTGGATGAAGTCGCGTGAGACGAGCGCCGCAGAGCGTCCGCAGCTCGTGCGGGACTTCGTCGAGACCTTCACGAACACGGACGAGTTCACGGAGGAGTGTCGCCTGCTGCAGCCCATCCTGGACGGGGCGTGCATCCTCTACGTGGTCAACGGGGACGAGCCCTATCGCCCCAACTACGAAGCGGAGATGGAGATCCTCCGCTACACGGGGCGCCCCACGATGGCGCTCATCAACCGCAGCAGCAGCGGGCGGTACCTGGACGAGTGGCAGCGCGCCCTCGATCAGTTTTTCAAGCTGGTGCGGCAGTTCGACGCGCACGGCGTCACGTACCGCGACCGGCGCGAGCTGCTCGCCGCCTTCCGGCTACTGACCCCGCGTGAGAGCGCGCAGCTGGACAAGGCGCTCTCGGGGCTGGCCCTGGAGCGCCAGCGCCGGCGCTACGAAGTGGCGGGCATCGCCGCAGACCTGCTCGTCGACGCGTTGAGCTACCACCTCACCATCGTGCTCTCGGACGCGCAGTCCCTCGACCTCGAACGCGCCCGGCTCGAAGCGCAGTTCCATGACGCCCTACGTGGGCTCGAGCTGACCGCGCACCGCAAGATGGCCGAGGTGTTCCTGCATCGCCTGGAGGGTTGGTCTCCCGAGACCGCGGCGGATCTGGAGAGCGGGGACGACCTGTTCGCCGAAGAGACCTGGAACGTGATGGGGCTGTCTCCGAGCACGTTGGTCGCGC
Organism: Sandaracinaceae bacterium; assembly: GCA_020633055.1. NCBI lineage: Bacteria > Pseudomonadati > Myxococcota > Polyangiales > Sandaracinaceae > Sandaracinaceae bacterium. Next base: position 647,274 of record JACKEJ010000007.1, read on the forward strand.
TCAGCGCCATCAGCGGGGCGGCCGCCGGAGGCGCCATCGACGCCGCGGTGGGCGGCGCCTCGTTCATGACAGGCGCTGTGTTGGGAGGCCTCGGCGGTCTCGGGCTGGGCGTGTACGAGCTCAACCGCCGCTTCGCGAGCGCGAGCACCTTGTCGGACCAGGTGGAGTCACTGCTCAACGCGCGGCGAGGTGGTCAGCGCGTGCGGGTAGGCCCTCACCCGTCCATCAATTTCCCGTTCGTGCTGCTGGCGCGCGCCTGCGTGCACTTCGAGCGCATCCGGGCCTGGGCGCACGCGGTGCCGGAGCTTCCCGCCGCGCCGATCGAGCCCGGATCCGCGCTCGCAGGCCTCGACGGCGGCGCGCGCAAGCGGCTGGCCGAAGCGTTCAAGCAGGTCCGCAAGAAGCACCGCAACGTCCCGCGAGAGCTGCGGTGGGAGATCCATCAGGTCGTGCGCGCGCTGTTCGACGCCGCTGCGGGCGAGGACGAGGGGTAGCCCGCCCACACGCACCGCTGCGGCACCCGCTCGGTCTGGCGCACGGCGTGAGAGTGCACCCTTCCGCCAGAACCACCGGCGCTCGGCGCCCGTCGCGCTACGCGCCTCGGAGGTACCCGTTGGCCTCGAGGTACGCGATCACCGCGTTCGCGCTCTGGTCGACGTCCTGCCCACCCGTGTCGACCCGCAGCTCGGGCGCTTCCGGCTCTTCGTACGGCGCGCTGATGCCTGTGAAGTCGGGGATCTCGCCCGCCCGCGCCTTCTTGTACAGGCCCTTCACGTCGCGCTCCTCGCACACCTCGAGGCCCGCGGCCACGTGCACCTCCACGAAGTCGCCGGGCTCCATCGCCGCACGCACGCTGGCGCGGTCCTCGCGGTAGGGTGAGATGAACGCCGTCAGCACGACGGCGCCCGCGTCCGTGAACAGCTTGGCGACCTGCCCGACCCGCCGGATGTTCTCGGTGCGATCCGCTGCCGCGAAGCCCAGGTCACGGTTGAGGCCATGCCGCACGTTGTCCCCATCCAGCACGTACGCGAAGACACCGCGCTCCGTGAGTAGCCGCTCCACCCGGTGCGACAGCGTGCTCTTCCCCGACCCGCTCAACCCGGTGAGCCACAGGGTCACGCCCCTGTGCCCGTGCGCCGCCGTCCGGGCCGCACGACTGAGCTCACCGATGTGAAAGGTCAGGTTCTTCGCCTTGGGTTCCGACATGCGCGGAACTTAGAGCTTGATGCCGCAGTGGCGCAAGGCGATGGCGCCGGACGACGCGCTGGAGGCGATGGCGCCGGACGACGCGCTGGGGGCGAGGCGATGGCGCCGGACGACGCGCCGCGGGCGAGGCGCGACGACCCGCCGGCGAGTCACGCCTGGGCGTCGCGCAGCAGCTCCGCCAGCGCACGCACTGTCAACGGGCTGCTGCCCTCGGCCTTGTTGTTGACGATGACGTAGACCTCGAAGCCTCGCTCCACGGCCTCGCGGATGAGCCGCACCACGTCCGCGCGCATCTTGGGCTGCGGCTGCACGATGCGGTCGAAGGGCGCGAAGCGCTGCCGCGCGTCCTCGAAGGCCATCCCAGGCGGAAGCATCAGCCGCGCCACGACGAACGGCCCGGGCATGCACCCTGGCAGCGCCAGCTGCGCGCCGATGTCCGGCATGCGCGACCAGAAGTTGAACACGTGCGTCGCGCCATGGTCGCGCAAGATGGGGAAGTAGCCTGGCGTGAGCAGCTCGCGGTCGCGCACCTCCACCGCGAACTGCAGCGCGTCTGGCGCCGCCTCGAGGAAGCGCACCAGAGCGGTCTCCCAAGCGGCCGCGTCGATGGGCGCGCGGCTGGGCGGCACCTCGACGACGAGCGGGCCGATGAACTCGCGGAACGCGGCCAACACGGGCTCGGCGACGTGCTCTCGGAAGAGGTCGGGGTTCAGGAAGTCGGGATTGGGCCGCCCCGCGTTGTCGCCATAGCGCGGGTGCTCTGGAAACACACGCGTCGTGACGCGCTCCCACACCTTCATGCAGGCGCGAAAGCCCTTTGGAAGCTGTGCGGCATAGGCGGCCAGCTCCGCCTCGGGGATGGGCCCGTAGAAGCTGCGGTCGATGCCGACCGTGCGTAGCAGCGGGTGGCGCGCGTACTCCGCCAGCGACTCACGCACGAAGGCCGCCTGGCTCGGGTACTGGCGCTGGTAGACCGCCCCGTGCCAGCCGGGGAAGGTCCAGCTGGATGTCCCGAAGCGGACCCCGGCGGGGAGCGCCTGGGCCAGAGCGTGCAGCGCCGGATCCACCGGCAGCCCCGCGACGTCGGCCGCGCCCGCGCCACCGAACAGCCCCAGCTGCGCGCGGCGCCCAGCAGTCACTCGTTGCTCCGCAGGTAGTCATCGACGGCCTCGTTGTGCCGCTCGAGCGTGGCGCTGAAGTGGTGACGCCGCCCACCGCGCGCGACGAAGTAGAGGTAGTCGTGCTGGGTGGGCGCGAGGACGGCCTCGATGGCCGCGATCCCCGGGTTGCAGATGGGCGTCGGCGGGATGCCGGGGTGGCGGTAGCTGTTGTAGCGGTTGGCCGGGTCTTGCAGCATCGCGCGCGTGATGCGCCCGCGGAACCCCGCGCAGCTTGGGGCACGCTCGGGCTCCGCGCGGCAGCCGTAGCTGACGGTGGGGTCCGCCTGCAGCCGCTGACGCGGCAAGAACGTGGTCGAACGCAATCGGTTCAGAAAGACGCCGGCGATGATGGGCCGCTCGTCGTGGACGGCCGCCTCGCGCTCGACGACGGAAGCCAACGTCAGCACCTCGTGCATGCCGAAGCCCAGGTCCCGCCTGAGCTCGGCCAGACGGGCTCCGTACCTCCGCTCGAGCGGCGCGGTGCGCCTGCGGTAGCTGCGGACCATGCGGCCGATCATCTGCGTCGGCGTCCGGTCGTCGCGGAGCGTGTAGGTGTCGGGGAACAGGTAACCCTCCGCACTGCCCCCTGGGATGTCGAACTGACGCAGCACCGTGGGGTCCACCGTGGCGGACAGAAACGCGTCGGCGCGCACCAGCCCGAAGTGCTCGAGCCTCTCCGCGACGTCGAAGCGCGTGAACCCCTCTGGGATGGTCACGTTGATGCTGCGTGGCCCCAGGCCCCGCGCGACGCGACGCGCGACTTCGGCCGGCGGCAGGTCGTCCGCCAGAGCGATGCGTTGATCCGTGCGTAACGTGTGGTGCGCGCCGAGCAGTCGAAGATACAGGGAGAACAGCCACGCGTCGTGAACGACCCCTTCGGCTTCAAGCTGCTCCGCCAGCTCGCGCGCGCTGGTGTCGAGCTCGATGGCGACCACGACCGCGCGCCCGCGCCCGGGACCGGGCTCGCGCGGATAGACGACGAGCACGTACACCAGCCCCGCGACCGCCACGGCCAGGAGCGCCGCCGTGAGCCACGTCAGCAGCCGCACGCGGGGGCTCAACGCTGCTTGCGTGCCCTTCGTGCGCCCTTGCTGCGAGCGCGGGCGCCGCGAGCTGCTGCTTCGGCGCTGGGCTGTTCGTCGGCCGCCGCCACCTCTTCGCTGTCCGCTTCCGGCCACGTCTCCTGTCCTCTAGCGTCGAGGAACGCTTGCAGCAAGATCGCCGCAGCCGCCTCGTCCACCACGCGCCGTTGCTCGGCCTTGGGCACGTTGAGGGTCCGCAGCGTGCGCTCGACCGCCACCGTCGACAAGCGCTCGTCCACGAAGTGCACGGGGACCGCGAGCACGTCGCCCAGCGCGTCCGCGAAGCGCCGGACCCGACGCACCGCCTCACCCTCGGTGCCATCCAGCCGCAGCGGGAGCCCCACGACGACCCCCTCCAGCGCATCGACGACGCCGTCTCCGTCCGCATCCTCACGCGTCGCGAGCACCTCGCGCACCTGCCGCGCGGCCTGCACGTCGTCCTTCGCGCGCTTCACGGTCGCGCAGGGCAACGCCACGCGGGCATCTTCGTCGGACAACGCGAGCCCGATCCGCGCAGCGCCAGGGTCCACGCCGAGGAAGCGGCCCATGGCTCAACCGACGCTCGCGCTCGGGCTCTCGGCGGCGGCGTTCCCGGCCTGCGTGGCCGACGTCATCGCGGTGGGTGCCGCGGCCGTCCGAGCGGCCAGCAACGGGAGCACGTACGGGAAGCCGATCTTCATCGCGTCCAGGTCGGGCGCCAGCTGCCCGATGAGCCAGAAGCTCATCACGGCCGCGCGCTCGACGTAGAACCAGTCGTCCGGGTACCGCACGGACTTCATCAGCCCGCGCAGCTCGCGCCGCGCCACCTCGGGGTCGGCCAGCGCCTCCAGCTCTTTGGTGTTGGCGCGCATCAGGGCGCCCGCGGTGATGTCCTGAATCTTGAGGAGCTTCGCGAAGTAGGTCTTCACGGTCTGCTCGAGCAGCGCGCGGTCCCCGTCGGGCGCCACGAAACCCAGCGTGTCGATGCCCGAGAGCACCAGCGCGTCGTTCTGCTCGAAGAAGCCGCGCAGCACGTCGACCATGCCGTCGATCACGGTCTGGGGCGTCTCGCTGATGGCCCCGAAGTCCAGAATGACGATCTTGGGTGTCTTTGGCGTGGGGCCGGGCTGGACCAAGAAGTTCCCGGGGTGTGGGTCCGCGTGGAAGAAGCGGTCGAGGAACAGCTGCCTATAGAAGCACTTCACCAAGCGCTCCGCGACGGCGTCCCGGTCGATACCGAGGGCGTCGTACTCCTCGAAGCGCGTGATCTTGATGCCCTCCATGAAGGTCATGGTGAGCACCTCGGCCGAGCTGGCCTCTTCGATGACCTCCGGGAAGAGGATGTCCGGCTCGCTCGCGAAGTTCTTCGCCATGCGCGTCATGCACGAGGCCTCGTGGACGTAGTTGGTCTCGCGCTCCAGCAGATCGACGAGGGCGTCGTACACGGCCGAGATGTTCTGGACAGGGACGAACATCCGATACAGACGCAGCCCGAGGCGGACCACGCGCAGGTCGACGCGCACCACGTCGCGGATGCCCGGATACAGCACCTTCACCGCGTACTTGTCGCCCCCCGCAGAGTACGCGACGTGGACCTGCCCGAGCGACGCAGCCGCGAGTGGCTCGCGCTCGATGCGCGCGAACACGGCAGAAGGTGGCTTGCCGAGGCTTTCCTCGAAGGCCCTCGCCATCACGTCCCATGGCTGCGGCGGTACCGCATCCTGCAGACTCTCGAGCTCACGTGCATAGGCGTCCGGCAGAAAGCCACCCATGACCGAGAGCACCTGACCCAGCTTGATGTAGACCCCGCGCAGGCTCAGCATGCCGGCCAGGAGGCGCCGCGCGTTGGTGTCGTCGACGCGCTTCTGGCGCCTCTCGAGCCAAGCGGGCATCGAGGACACCTCGCGACCGGTCTCTTCGTCACGCTGCCACTTCCGGAACACCTTCAGGAGGCCGAGCTGGAACAAGTAGCTCGCGAAGATGCGACCCAGGATGAACAGCGCTCTGACCAGTCGCACGAACAGGCTCATAGTGGCGGCCAAGCCTAGCAGCCCGCGCGCGTCGCCGCATGGGGCGTTGCGGCCCGCAAAGCCCACGCAGCAGCGTCGTCATCCTGATATGGTCGCAGGGCATGCGCTCGAAGAAGCCCAACATCCCCAAGCTCCGTGAACAGCTGAACGCGGCGCTCCGAGGCGACAAGTTCGACGTGGCATTGGGCCTGTACGACGAGCTCGCGGCGGCAGAGCCCAACGACCCCAGGTGGCCGCAACGGCGTGGCGATCTCCACCGCCGCATGAAGCACGACGACAAGGCCATCGAGTCGTACGAAGTGGCCGTCCAGCTCTACGCCAAGCAGGGCTTCGTGGCCCGCGCTGCGGCGATGGCCAAGCTGATCCTGCAGATCGACGACACACGACTGGACGTCCTCGCCCGCGTCGACCCAGACGAGGCCCGCCGCCTACACCGTGAACAGCGCCACGACGTCGTGACCGCCGTGGCGGACCCGAGCTCGGTGGTCCCAGGTCCGCTGCCCAGCGACCTCGAGCCCACCCCGATGGTGGTGCCTCCACCGCCCCCGTCCCCGGCCCTCGCAGCGGCTGGCGCTGCTCCCGTCGCCGCCGCACCGCGCATCGCGCCACCTGTGCCCACTGCGCCCAAGCCCGTCCCGCCTCCCACGGCTGTCCGTACTCCGGCGCCCGTAGCAGCGGCCGTCCCCGGTTCGGTCGACGCCCCCACGCCCCCTCCGCTGCCCGCCCCTCGAGGGCCGCTCCCACCGCCTCGAGCGCCTCTCCCTCCCGTGGTCGCAGCACCGCCCCCTCCCGCTCCATCACCGGCGGCCGCCGTCGTCCCCCCACCGCTGCCGGGCCCCCGTCCACCTGTGCCGCCCCCCTTGCCGTCCATGGACACGGCCGATCGCGAAGCTGCGCTCCCCCGACCGAGGCGTCGCAAGAGCATCAGCGTCTCCGCGGTGGACCTGCGTCCCGTGCTGGACGCCGAAGACGACGAGCTGCGTTTCTCCGACGTGGACGAAGACGAGGCCATCGACATCGACCTGTCCGCGATGGAGCTGGACGACTCGCAGATGATGACGCGCCCCTCCGAGGAGGTGAGCGACCACGCCGTGCTCCTGTTCGACGAGGAAGAGGACGACGACGACCGCCGGAAGTCTGCAGAGCAGCTGGCCGCGCTGCCCTCCATCTCGCTCTTCGCGGAGGTCCCGCCGGCCGCGCTCTCCAGGCTCATCAAGGACGCGGACCTGATCGAGCTCGGCCGCGGCGAGTTCCTCATCCGCGCGGGAGACCCAGCCGATTCCCTCTTCGTCATCGTCAGCGGCGACCTCGAGGTGGACTGGCCGGGGCTCAGCACGCCCATCCCGTTGACGGAGGGCAGCGTCGTGGGCGAGGCGTGCTTGCTGGACGCGGTCACGAGACGCGCGGACGTGCGCACGGTCACGCGCGTCTCGGCGCTGCGCATCCCGAAGACCGTCATCTCCGAGATCGTCGCCGAGTTCCCAGCCGTGGACGAGGTGCTGCTGGAGCTGCTCACGCGACGTTTGATCGGCAACCTGCTGCGGACCAACCCGCTCTTCGTGGGCTTCGACCCCGACACCCGCGCCGAGCTGGCGCGGCTCTTCGAGGTCCGACGGGCGACCATCGGCACGGAGATCTTCGTGCAGAGCAAGAAGACCGATGGCCTCTATGTGCCGCTGTTGGGGCGCCTCGACGTCACGCAGGACGGTCGCGTGCTGGGCCGCGTCCGCCTCGGCACCGTGATGGGGCAGAGCGCGATACTGACGCGCACTCCGGCCGAGTCCACCGTCGTCGCGGTCACGGACGCATTGGTGCTGCGCCTCCCCGCCGGGCGCTTCAACGAGCTCGCGGCGCTCTACCCCACCGCGCTGATGCACCTGTCCGAGCAGAGCGACTCGGTCGATGGCGAGCACATCTCCATCATCCCGGGGCCAGCCTGACGTGAGCGGCGGCGCCGCTGCGCCGCGCGTGTCCGTCGTGATGCCCGCGCGCAACGCCGAGGCGACCTTGGGCCTCGCGCTGGAGAGTGTCCTCGCGAGCCAGGACGTGTCGCTGGAGCTGCTGGTGGTCGACGACGGATCCCGAGACGCAACGCGCGCGCTGGCAGAGGGCGCGATGTCCCGCGACGCGCGCGTGCGCGTGGTCCGTGGCGCTGGAGCGGGCATCGCCCAAGCGCTGAACCTCGGGGTCGCCCTAGCACGCGCGGAGTTGATCGCGCGCATGGACGCGGACGACTGGTGTCACCCCGAGCGCCTGGCAGCCCAGGTAGCGCGCTTCGCGGCCGATCCGTCCGAGCGCCTGGGTGCGCTCGGAACACGGGTAGGTGTCTTCGGGGCAGCGCCCAGCGCCGGGTTCATGCGCTTCGTGGGCTGGCAGAACAGCCTGGTCACGGCGGTGGAGCACGCGCGCGACCTCTTCGTGGACGCTCCCTTGTGTCATCCCAGCGTGATGCTGAGGCGCAGCACATTGCTGGCCGTCGGGGGGTACGACGAAGGGGACGTCGCGGAGGACTACGAGCTCTTCCTGCGCATGGACCGCGCGGGTTACACACTGGAGAAGTTGCCCCGCGAGCTGCTGCGGTGGCGACGACACGAGGGGCAGACGACCTTCACGGACCCGCGCTTCTCCGTGCCGAGCATGCGCGCCCTCAAGGCGCGCTACCTGGCGCCCGCCCTGGCCGCGAGCGAGCGCGAACTGGTGGTCTGGGGCGCTGGGCGCGACGGGCGGCGCTTCGCGCGCGCGCTGCAGCCCTTCGGACTCGCCCCCCGAGCGTTCGTGGACATCGATCCGAAGAAGCTCGGGCGCATCGCCCAGGGGGCGCCCATCGTCCGCCCCGAGCAGCTGCGCCCCGAGACCGACGTCGTCGTCGCCTCGGTCGGGGTCGAGGGCGCGCGGGAGCTCATCCGCGACCACCTGCTCGGCATCGGCATGGTGGAAGGCGAAGGCTTCTTCTGCGTCGCGTGACCGCCCGTTAAAGAAAGGCGGCCCGCCGAAACGGGCCGCCTCAGTGCGGAAAGATGGGCCACCGAGGCAGCCCGGAGCGAGGAATCACTCCTTGATTTGACGGCGGATCTTGCCGAGCGCCTGCTCCTGGAGCTGGCGGATGCGCTCGCGGGACAGGTTGTACTTGTCGCCGATCTCCTTCAGCGTGAGCTCGTCCTCGTTGTCGAGGCCGAAGCGCCAGCGCAGGATGCGGGCCTCCATCGGCGTGAGCGTCTCGAGCAGACGGCGGACCTCTTCGCTCCACTTCTGGCTGACGAGCTGCTCGTACGGGGTGGGCACGTTCTCCTGCTCGAGGAAGTCGATGAACTTGCGGCCGTCCTCGTCGTTGACGGGGCGGTCCAGCGAGAACGGGGTCTCGGCCCAGTAGCCCTTGATCTTCTCGAGCTTGTCGGCCGCGATACCGGTCTCCTTCTCGAGCTCCTCGGGCGTGGGCTCCTTGCCGGTGCGCGTGGTGATGGCCTGAGTGGCACGGGCGACGCGGTTGTAGGTGTCCAGCATGTGGACGGGGATGCGGACGGCGCGGCCCTTGTCGGCCAGCGCGCGGCTGATGGCGTGACGAATCCACCACGACGCGTAGGTGCTGAAGCGGTAGCCGCGGTTGTGGTCGAAGCGCTCGACGGCCTTCATGAGGCCGATGTTGCCCTCTTGGATGAGGTCGATGAGGGGCAGGCGGCCACGGTTGTAGCGGCGCGCGATGCTCACGACGAGGCGCAGGTTGGCGGCGACGAAGCGGTTCTTGGCGCGCTGCTGCTCCTTCTGCGCCTTGCGGACGCCCTGCAGGTAGCGGCGGAACGAGACGGTGATGCGCACCTCGTCGCCCACGATGTCGCGCTCCTCGGCGAACTCACCCGCCAGGCGATGCACGGCCTTGTCGGCCTCCTGCACGAACAAGCGGTCGCTGTCGACGGCGCGCAAGCGGGTGCTGGCGGCGAGGGCCAGCGAGTCCCACTTCTCCTGCTGCTTCTTCGAGATCTTGGCGCGCTTGGCGGCGCGCACCATCTTGCGCATGGCGACAAGCTCGGTGACGGGCTCCTCGAGGTTCTGCGCCTCGATGATGGCGGCCACGGTCTCGAACGCCTGCATGTTGGCGAACAGGGCCTCCCAGTACGCGATCTCGAGCTGCTCGACGTTGCGGGCGGCCTCGATCTCCTCGTGCGGCGTGAGCACGCGGTGGCAGGCCATCTCGCGGAAGTAGCGAGACAGGGTGCTGTCGCCGGCGCCCTGACGCTCCAGCTCCTTCAGCGCCTTCTCCGCGTCGACGCGGGCCTTCTCCAGCTGCGCCTGCGAGGGCTCGGTGCGCGAGTCGTCGCGCGAGCCCATCTTGAACTCGTCACCGCCGTCCACCGCGTCGTCGTCGTCGTCGTCGTCCTGGGCGGACTTGCCGCGCGAGCGCGAGGTGGCCTCGACGAGCTTCGCCTCTGCGGTCTGTGCAGCGCGCTTGGTGGCGGTGGACTTGGTCACGGCCTTGGTCTTCGCGCCGATGGCCTTCACGGCGGTCTTGGTGGCCGCGGCCTTGACGGCGCTCTCGACCTTTTCGACCTTCTCGACCTTTTCGACCTTCTCGACCTTGGGGGAGTCTGCTGTGCGCTTACGCGCGGTCGCTGTCTTGCTCATGGTTCCTCGCTTCTCGAGCCGCCTCCGCTTTCCGCACGGTGGTGGCTCAGTGACTTTCTTTCCGCTGTCCAGTGGGCGGCTGCGCTGACCGCGTGCTCGCCGTCTGTGCGCCCGACCCTTTGCATGTGCCGTGCCGACGGCTTGACTTCGCCAACAGCGCCCGCGCAGTCCTGTTCCAACCCTTTTCGTGGGAGTTGTGAGCGAGGCTGAGGAACGGCAGCATGTCTTTCCATATGGGTCGCATTGCGCAGATGAACAGTGGGCTTGCGACAATGAACCGTTCTGCTACGGCGCTGGTCCCTTGCTGAGCGCACGCCAGGTCTTGACGCGTGCAGTGCGCACGCAGCTCCCCACGGCCCTCGGCGCGGTGGCAGCGTTCATGGTCAGCGCAGCCGCCACGGCGGGTCTCGCGGCGTTGGCTGGCCCCGCCCTCGCGACCCTCGATCACCCTTCTACCAACGTCCCGACGGCGGATGCCGTGAGCCTGCTGGGCGTACGGCTCACGCCCACGCTGGCTGTCGGGGCTGCTGCGGGACTGATGCTGATGCGGGCCTTGGGACGCTACGTCGGCGCGCTGGCAGCGGGGTTCGTTCAGCAGCGGGCTGTTCGAGAACTGCGCATCCACATCCACGATCACCTGCTGCACCTCGCGCCCTCGGCCTGGGCGAGGCTGGCTCCCGGAGAACTGGCGGGGCGACTGGGTGCGGAGGTCGCAGCCGTCCGCAGTCTGGTACATATTGTAATTTCGCACACAATCCAACACGCCTTGGTGGCGACCGCGTTGGCTACTCTCGCCATGCGGCTGGATACCCGAGTGGCCACCCTCACGCTGCTGGTGGCCGCACCTCTAGCCGGGATGACATGGTGGCTGGCCCGGGCCGCACGTCCAGCCAACCTGAGCTTGCACGTCGCGGAGGCCCGGGTGGCCGAGCTGGCCGGCGAACACGCTGGGCTGGTGCCGCTCGTGCGCGCGTACGGGGCCGAGGACTACGCCCACGCCCAGCTGATGGAGGCCGCAGCGGAGTCCGAGGCCGCAGCGATGCGGGCGTTGATCGCTCACCAGCGCGTAGGCCCGGCGCTCGAGATGGTGGCCGCCGGACTCCTGGTGTGCGCGCTGTTCGCCAAGGGGACCCTGCCGCTCGCGCTGCCGTTCACGACCGGCATCAGCCTGCTCGCGACCATGCTGCTGATGCTGCGCCCGCTCCAGGCCCTCGCCAGCAGCCTCCCCGTGCTCTACGCCGGCCTCGCCAGCCTCGAGCGACTCGAGCAGATGCTTCGGCTGCCGCGCGCCGCAGAGGCCGAAGACGGCACCCTACGGGAGGACGACGATGCGCCGCTGCTCTCCCTGCGGGCCGTCGGATTTTCCTACCCGGGAGGCTCCGACGTCCTGCGCGAGGTCACGCTCGACGTGCGGCCAGGCGAGCGCATCGCCCTGACGGGCCGCAGCGGCGAGGGCAAGACCACGTTGCTGATGATCCTCGCTGGCCTCTTGCCCCCGTCTCGCGGGACGCGCCAATCGGCAAGCTCCGACCTCCACATGGGAGGCATCACGTGGGTGCCGCAAGACGCGCTGTTCTTTGCCGACACGCTGCTGGCCAACGTCGCGTTCGGGGCACCCCAAGACGAAGCGCGCGCGCGCGAGGCGCTGGCGCGAGTCGGCCTCGCGACCCTGCTCGAGACACTCCCCGACGGCTTGCGCACGGTGCTGGCAGGCCGTGGGCGCCAGCTCTCGGGCGGCGAACGCCAGCGCGTGTCGATCGCGCGGGGCCTCTACCGAGCGCCCCGCGTGTTGCTGCTCGATGAGGTCACCTCCGCGCTCGACGCGCAGTCGGAAGCCGAAGTGCTGGCTACGCTCACCACCCTGACGCATGACGGCACCGCCCTGGTGTTCGTCAGCCATCGCCCGACCGTAGCCTCCTTCGCGACCCGCGTGCTGACGCTGGACGGGGGGCGGGTGCTGGGCGATGGTGCGCCGTGATGCGCTCTGCCCATTCGCTCGCTCGGATCGTCTCCTCCCTCTCCTTGGCCATGGTGCTGTCGTGGCAGAGCACGCCAGCCTCCGCTCGCGTGGCCCCGGCTGCGCCACCTTCGGCCATGGTTCACCTCGGGCGCCCTGCACAGCTCGTCGCGATCGACGTGCGAGCGATCGAGGCGACCCGGGGAGAACCTGGAGCGACGGTGTGGGAGCTGACGGCGAACCAACGCTCACTCGCGGCGCTTCCGTTCCGCCCCACCACCTTGTCTGCGCGAGAACTGGCGCTCGAAGGCGGCACCGTGGCGCTTGTGGAAGCCCAAGCGGGTGTCCAACGCTACGTGTTGCTCCTCGGCCGTCGCGGCGGGCGCGCCCTGGTGCTGGACGAAGGACGCGCGGACCTGCACGGGGACCCGGGGGAGCGACGCGCACACGTGTTACGGGTCCTGGATGGAACCGACGTGGCCCACGCAGCGTCCGCGCCCCCAGCAGCGTCAGGCTCCCGTGCGGTGCGGGTGCTCCGCGCGACCGTCACGGAGCGCGTCGCCGTGTGTGGCGCGACCGAGACGTGGCTGGACGTGCAGGCGCTCGATCCACGGACGCTCGCGTTCCACCCGACGCCCCAGCCGGCGCCAGCCTCCTCGCCAACCCAGACGCAGACGGCGCGCCTCGCCCCACCAGACTTCGCCGCCCCCCGCCTGGACGCGCTGCACTTCGACGTCGCCTCGTCCGGCGCCGGAGAGGGCTCGTACGAACGCGCCCCACGGCCCGTCGCGCTGACGGACCGCGACGCGAGCACCGCCTGGGTCGAAGCCGAGCCAACGCGCGGGTCCGTTGCCTTTGTGACGGGGCGCTTCGACGCGCTCGAGTGGCCCGTCCGCGTCGTGAGCTTGGTGCCGTGGATGACGAACGCCCCTCCCGACGTGCGTCCACCCGCCTATGTGGATCTGGTGACGCCCGACGCGCGCGTGCGCGTGCAGGTCCCACCCGACGTGCAGCCGGGCGCGCGCTACGTGGTGACCCTCGACCCGCCAGTGGCGTTCCGGTGCGTGAGCGTGCTGCTGCCCACCCCCGCCGATCCGAACGGGGGCCACGTGGGGCTGGCGGAGCTGTCCCTGCACTCGGACTTCGACGGGCCCGACGGGCCCACGCGCCTCTTGGCCGAGCTAGCCCGAGGCGGATCACGTGGGGTCAGCGCAGCGCGCCTGCTACGCGGGCTCGGCGAGCCCGGGGCGAACGCCATCGCGCAGGCTTGGCCGGACATGACCGCGCGCGAGCGTCGCCTGGCGGTGCGCGTCTTGAGCGACATGGCCCCCAACGAGCCCGCTGCCCGCGCCGCGCTGCTCGTCGCCGCGCGCAGCGACGACGCGGAGCTGCACGCCGCCGCCCTCGAGGCGCTGCGCAGCGCCGGGGCAGGCAACGAGCTCACGACGCTGATGAGGGACGGCGACGACGAGGCCGCCAGGGTCCTGGCCCGCGCGATCCCCGGCCGCGCGCTGCAAGTGCTACTGCCCGCCCTGGTGGCGGAGCAGGGGGTGGCGCGCGACGGGCTCCGCCAGGCCGTCGCGGACGCCCTCGTGCGCGCGCCGGACCAGGCCGTCCCCCTGGTGGCCGAATGGGCCACGGAGGCCCAGCCCGTGGAAGCGACCGCGGTGGTGGCAGAGGCGCTCGGGCCAGCGGGCGAGGACGGGGCGACGCTGGGCACTGCGCTGCTGCGAGGCGCCGCCCCACGCGCAGAGACGTTCGAAGAGGTCTGGCGCGTGGTACGCGCCGCCGCGGCCCTTCCCTCGGACTCGGAGGTGGACGCGTGGCTCCGCGTGCGCGCGGAGACCGACGAGCGCTGGATGATCCGCGCCGAGTCCGCCACGAGCTTGCGCGCCCGCCGCTCGCCGCTCGCCACCGAGGTCGTGTTGGCGCTCGCCCGAGACGAGTTCCCGCGTGCGCGCGAGCGCGCGGCCGAGCTGCTACAGCCGACCGACGCTGGCCGGGACGCGTTGCTCCAGCTAGCGCAGCGAGACGCGTGGCCGAGGGTCCGCGCGGCGGCGGTGACCGCGCTGGGCATGGACGAGGGCGCTCGTGAGCTACTCGTAGGAGCGCTGGGCGATCCCAAGGCGCGCGTGCGGCTCGCTGCCATCGAGGCCTTCAGGACGGCTGGCGATGGGCGCGCGGCCGAGGCCGTGGCGGCGCGGCTGGCGCGGGAGAACGAGCTCGCCACCGTGCAGCGCGCCGCAGCCCGCTACCTGGGCGAGGTCTGTGCGGTGGCTCACGTTCAGACGTTGCTGGACGCGGTGGCGCGTGGTCGCCGCCCGAACGCCTACGAGCCGGACGTCGAGACCGCGGTGGTGGCCGTCGCCGCCCTCGCGCGCCTCGGCGGCCCCGACGTGCTGGCCCAGCTCGCCGCGCTACGCGATGGGGGCCCGCCCGAGGCCATCCGCGCCGCCGCCGCACGGGGTCTCACGAGCCCCGGCGCCTGCCAAGACTCGGGCTCCGGCCACTGAAGAAACGGTTCTATCGCCGCGGCCACGCGTGATAGGCTCCGCCGTCGGTCTGGCAGCGGATGATCCGCAGCCCGACGCGGAGGATCCACTCGGCATGCAATCCACCCCACACGCCCCTCGCTCCCCGATGCTCACGCCGCTCGCGGCCCTCTCGTCGTCCACGGCCCGCCGGCTGGTCGGTCCCCTCGCGCTGCTGGCCCTCACGGCCTGCGGCGAGAGCGTCGAGTCCAACGTCGTCGTCGAGCGCCTCCCGGATCCCGAGCCGAACCTGCCCGAGGTGCCCGAACTGCCGCCGCCGCCCCACCCCACGCGCTACGGGGACGAGAGCTACAGCGTCTATGGCGTGCGCCACATGAGCGCCACCACGATGGATCACGACGTGGCCGTCACCGGGTACATCGTCGAGATCTACGCGCGCCCCGACTGCGACAACGAAGAGGCCTGCCCGCGCGCGGTCGCCCCGCATTTCTACATCGCCGACACCGCGAACGAGAGCGACGCCAACAAGCGCATCATGGTCGCGGGGTACGCTTCCCGTCAGGGCGAGGTGGACGACGCCGTGGCCGAGCATCGACGCAACCGTGGTGCTCAGCAGGAGACCACGCCGGGCGGCCCGCCGCCCATCCCCACCGACCTGGCCGTTGGCAACAAGGTCACGGTGCGTGGGCGCTTCCAGCGCTACTCCGGCGTGGGCTTCTCGGCCAGCAATGGTCTCATCGAGTTCCAGGGTCACACGACCCTCGAAGCGGCCTCGGACTCTTGAGCGTCGCCGCCTGGCTGCAGCACGCGGGTGCTCAGAACGATGTGGTCGAGTGGGCGCGCCCATTCGGTGCCGACTGGAAGGCCGCCATGGGCGCATGCCCGCGGGCGGACTGGTTGCTGAGCATCGCCGCGCGCATGCACCTGCCGCGCGAGGCGCTGGCGCGCGCCGCCATGGCCTGCGTGCGGGTGGCCCATGCGGGGCGCGACATGCCCGACGTGGCGCTTTCGGCGTTGGAGTCGGTCCACACGTGGGCCATCCACTGGGAGCCGTTTGCAAACTGCGCACGACACGCGGCGCTGTGCGAGGAGGCCGCGAAGCACGCGCAGACCCCCGCCGAAGCCGCGTTGCTGAACGCCGTCGCCGCCGTCGCGCGCGTGCCGGACGACCCCTACGCCGCCGCGGCTGCCGCTTCGTACGCCGTGGAGCTCAGCTTGGCCCAGGCCGACGACGACGAGCTCATGTCCGTCATGCTCAGCGCGCAGAACTCGTGCGTGGAGGCCGCCCGGGTCCACCTCCCCCTGGGCCTCTTCGAGGCTGCGCGCGGCGCCTGAGCCACGTCGCGCGGCGGCTCCGACGTGCGACAGGTGACAAGCGGGCAGGCTTTGCGATACTGCCCGGCCATGTCCCCCACCGTCAGCCTCACCCTCGACCGCTTCCGCGCGCTCGCCCAAGAGCCCAACGTCACGGTCGTCCCCGTCTTCTGCGAGGTCCTCGCGGACGTGGTGACCCCCGTGGTCGCGCGCGCGACGCTCGCGGATCAGGCAGGCGGCTTCCTGCTCGAGAGCGTCGTCGGCGGCGAGAAATGGGCGCGCTACAGCTTCGTGGGCTGTGACCCGCAGCGCATCGTGCGCGGCGTGGCCGATCGCTTCGAGACCGTCGTGGGCAGCACGGTCACGCGCGAAGACGGTGTGGACCCCCTCGAGCGCCTGCGCGAGACGCTCGCCGAGTTCGTGCCCCCCGCCGAGGTCGAGGGGCTCCCACGCTTCTGGGGTGGCGCCGTAGGGTACGTCACGTACGACGCCGTCCGGCGCTTCGAGCCCAAGGTGGGCGCGGCGCTCGGCGCGGAGGACGACTGGGAGTTCTGCTTCGGCATCGGCGGCACGCTGCTGGTGTTCGACAACGTGAAGCAGCTCATCAAGGTGGTGGTGCCCGCGCACGTGCCCGCGGGCGCCGACGTGGACGCCACGTACCACGCGGCGGTGGCGCGGCTCGCGCTGGTGGTGGAGCGCCTTGGCACGCCGCAGCACCCACGCCCGCTGTCGCTGCCCGAGCGCCCGAGCGTGGAGCTCCCCGCCAGCAACTTCGAGCGGCCGCGCTTCGAGGACGCCGTGCGCCGCGCTCAGGAGTACATCCGCGCCGGAGACATCTTCCAGGTGGTGCTCTCGCAGCGCTTCCGCGTCCCCGTGGCGCCGGACTTCGACGTCTACGACGTGTACCGCGCCATGCGCGCCATCAACCCCTCGCCGTACATGTACTTCCTGCGCTTCGACGACGTGCAGATCGCGGGCGCCAGCCCGGAGACGCTGGTGCGCCTGGAGGACGGCGTGGTGAGCGTCCGCCCCATCGCCGGCACGCGTCATCGGGGCGCCACGCCGGAAGAGGACGAGGCCATCGCCGAGGAGCTGCTGGCCGACCCCAAGGAGCGCGCCGAGCACGTCATGCTGGTCGACCTGGGGCGCAACGACGTGGGCCGCATCAGCGGCCCGGGCCAGGTGCGCGTCACCGACAAGATGCTGATCGAGCGCTACTCCCACGTGATGCACATCGTCTCGAACGTGGAGGGCAAGCTGGCCTCCGGCTGCGACGCGCTCGACGTGCTGCGCGCCACCTTCCCGGCTGGCACCCTCAGCGGCGCCCCCAAGGTGCGCGCCATGCAGATCATCGAGGAGCTCGAGCCCGAGCGGCGCGGCGTGTACGGCGGCGCGGTCGGCTACATCGGCTTCGACGGCAACATGGACGTCGCGATCGCGATTCGCACCGTCGTCAAGAAGGGCAGCGAGCTGCTCCTGCAGGCCGGCGCAGGCGTCGTCGAAGCCTCCGTTCCGGCCTCGGAATGGCAGGAAACCGTGAACAAAGCGCGGGCCGGGCTGGTCGCGCTGTCCGTCGGCGTTCCGCCTGAAAAAAAGGCGTGACGAAAAGTGCTCGGAAACCTTTGACAGCTCCACATCAGAGCGCTAGAAGGTGCCTCCGTTGACGGGGTCGAGGCCCCCGAGACACCCCACCAGCGGTGGTAGTTAAGTTGGTTATAACGCCGGCCTGTCACGCCGGAGGCCGCGGGTTCGAGTCCCGTCCGCCGCGCTGGAAAGACCCCCTCTTCGGAGGGGGTTTTTGTTTTCCGTCCCCCCGGTGTCATCCGTCGTGTCATCCGTCCGGCACCTGCTGCGATGGCCTTCCAGGCTCCTCAATCCAAATCGAGCTCCCCCGCCCTCATCGGACGGTCCAGGACCAGGATTCGTAGTTGCGCGCGCCCTCCTTCCGCGGTTCGTGCAAAGAAACGACGGCCAGCGAGCGACTGCTCGACGCATGATCGCCACTCAGGAGCCAAATCGCGCCAGTGGAGGGTGAGGTGACCGCTCGGTGCGATGGTCGCCTCGATTCGATAGTTGCCCGGCGAAGTCGCCCCTCCGAAACAGGGACGAATCGTGGCAACGAGACGTCGGCTATGCCTCGGTTCACGTGGACGCAGCGCCCGAGGCGCGACTTGGGTGACCCACGCATGAACTTGCTGCGCCGGATCGTCCGTGGAGCTCGCTTGCGCGGGGCACGCGGCGAAGCAGAGCGCGAAGCAGAGGATGACATTCCGGTAGTCCACGTTCACATGATGACACCATAGGCTCCCCGAACAGGCGCACGGTTTACGAAACCGTCATCCTGCTGGAGCGGACACGCATTCCCTGTGAGGCAGTGAGCGCCTGCACCACCCTCAGGGCACGCGTCTTTGTTTTCTATCAGCAGCGTTCGAAGCGGCGCAACGAGACTACCGACGGGGACGCTTGAAGCACCAGAGCCCGTGCGTCCGAGGGCTTGCGACCGCGCCGACCATCTCCCAACCAGACGCCCCCGCTTGGTTGGCTCGCTCCATGATGGTGGGAGCGTTGAAGCCTTCGGTGCAGTGGTACTCCCAGCGCTGCGTCGCCTGAGCGTCCGCCGTTGGGGGACGTCCGCCGGTGAAGAGAGACCCGGCGATGAACGCGCCAGAGATGGAGAGGCCGAGGAGGAAGTTTCGCATCGCCGAAGGGTATCCCTCGCGCGCGATGCTCGAAACCTACAGCTGCGCCCTGACGAAGTTGACGACCGCCATCGCATCGTTCAGCCCGAGCGTCGTGGGCAGCCGACGCTCGCTGCCGTCTGCAAGGTCGAGGTCCACGAAGTAGGGCTGCGGCATCATGAAGCCACGGTAGTGAGACGGGTGGAGGAACGACGGCTCCCGCATGCGAATGTGGACGTCGCGGACGTCCGCGCGCTGCACCCGGACGCGGTTGAACGGCCACATGGGGCGCCGCTCGAACACCAGCTCTGCGCCATCTACGAAAACGCGACCACGGTTGATGACAGCCCGCACGGCCGCCCAGATCAGCGCATACCCCACCAATGTGATCCCAACTGCCACGGGCAGTCCGCGGGCGGGCAGCTCGCCCTCGACGAAGAACATCGTCGTCGGCACGGCGATCACCACACCCCACGACCCGAACCCGAGCGCGGGGACCCACGGCGCGCGCGGCTTGAGCACCAGCTCGTTGCGCCCGGCCACCCCCGGTGCGTCTCGCACCACGAAGTCACGCGCCACCGTGTCCGAGTACTCGCTCATCCGCGCACTCTACCCGAACCGCACACCACCAAGCCGCCCCACCCGACCTCCGCCGCCACCGCCGACTTCACCCGCGCCGACCACCACCATCCGAACCGTCCGACCCGACCGACCACCGTCGAGCCCACCCGAGCCCACCTCCATCCGACCACCCGGCCCCACCGACCACAGCCGAGCCCACCCGAGCCCTCCCAGCGCCCAGCGGGACCACCACCGCCCACCCCACGCGGACCCCGGGCCTCCACCGACCACGTAGCCGGAGGGCGAGGCGCACCCGTGGCGAAGGGCGTTGGGGGGGCCCTATTGCAAGCGCCTTGGCGCGCCGCAATGGGGGAGGCACCACAGGGCGCGCCAGCGCGCCCGGGCCCGTGCCACGGGTGCGCCTCGCCCTCCCGCCACCAGGCCACCAGTTGCAACGGAGCACCGAGGACCCAGGCAGGCAAGGTGGACCCGCCCCCCAAGCGCTGCTACATGCGCCCCAGTTCGCCAACCTCGCGAGCCCTTCGCGAAGCTCACCGTTGGTGGAGGAGACGCCGCATGTCCGAGCTGCAGCAGATGGATTCCGAGATCGCCGCCCTCATCACCAAGGAGGAGGCGCGCCAGCACCGCACCATGCGGCTCATCCCGTCCGAGAACTACGCCTGGCCGGCCGTCATGGAGGCCTGCGGCAGCGTCCTCAACAACAAGTACTCCGAGGGCTACACGGGCAAGCGCTACTACGAGGGCCAGGAGTTCATCGACGGCGTCGAGTCCCTCGCGGTCGAGCGCGTGAAGGCCCTGTTCGGCGTGGACCACGCCAACGTTCAGCCCTACTCCGGCTCACCGGCCAACCTGGCGGTCTACTTCGCGTTCTGCCAGCCCGGCGACACGGTGATGGGCATGGGCCTCCCCAGCGGCGGCCACCTGACGCACGGCTGGAAGGTCAGCATCAGCGGCAGCTACTTCAACGCCGTGCAGTACGGCGTGCGCGAGTCCGACCACCGCATCGACTTCGACCAGGTGGCCTCCCTCGCCCGTGAGCACAAGCCCAAGCTGCTGTTCTGCGGCGCCACGGCCTACCCCCGCCAGATCGACTTCGCGCGCTTCGCCGAGATCGCGCGCGAGGTGGGCGCCATCCTGGTGGCCGACATCGCGCACATCAGCGGCCTCATCGCCGGCGGCGCGCACCCGAGCCCGGTCGGCCTGGCCGAGGTCATCAGCTCCACCACGCACAAGACCCTGCGCGGCCCCCGCGGCGGCATGATCATGTGCGACGCCAAGCACGCCAAGGCCATCGACAAGTCGGTCTTCCCCGGCCTGCAGGGCGGGCCCCACAACGGCACCACCGCCGGCATCGCCGTCGCCGCCAAGCTGGCCGGCACCCCCGAGTTCAAGCAGTACGCCGCGAACGTGGTGACCAACGCGCAGGCCCTGGCGGCTCGCCTCGAGGAGCGCGGCTTTGCGCTCATCACCGGCGGCACCGAGAACCACCTGGTGCTCATGGACCTCACGCCCAAGGGCGTCCCGGGCAAGGTCGCGGCGCAGGCCCTCGACCGCGCCGGCATCGTCACCAACTACAACTCCATCCCCTTCGACCCGCGCAAGCCCTTCGACCCGAGCGGCGTGCGCATTGGCACGCCCGCCATCACGGCGCGTGGCATGGGCGTGGCCGAGATGCAGCAGCTCGGCGACTGGATGGCGGACGTGGTGGACAACGTCACGGACGACGCCAAGATCGCGGCCATCGCGGCCGACGTGAAGGCGTTGTGTGACAAGTTCCCCGCGCCCGGCGTGCCCGTCTCCTGATCATGACGGCTCGGCCGACGAGGTGCGCGTGAGCGATACGCCCGAGGCGAGCCGCAGGCCAGGCCGGCCGCGCCTCGCCGACGACGACGCGTTCGACCGGGACCGCGCGCTGAGGGTGGCCCTCGGCGTCTTTGCCCGTGACGGCTTCGAAGGCGCGAGCGTACGTCAGATCAGCCGTGAGGTCGGCGTGAGCAACACCCTGCTGCATCACTACTTCGGCTCCAAGCAGCAGCTCTGGGAGGCCTGCATCGACCACAGCTTCGGCGCAGTCAGCAAGCAGATCCTGCCCCGCCTCGACAAGCTCCTGGGCCCAGGCGACCCGGTCGCGAAGGTGCACGACATGGTCAAGAGCTACGTGATGCTCTCGGCGCAGTTCCCAGAGGGGTTCCAGATCATCACGCAGGAGGGGGCCCGCGGGGGCGAGCGCCTGGACTACATCGTCGACCGACACATCAAGGGCTTCCTGGACGTCGCCCGCGTGCTGATCGACGCCGCCGCCAAGCAAGGACTCGTCCGCGACGTCCCGTGGGCCTCCCTGTTCTTCTTGGTCTTCAATGGAGGCACCGCGCTCTACGCACTGAAGGAGCTGGCCGCCAAGGTCGCTGCCCCCGGCGCGCTCGACGACGTCACGTTCCTCGAGCTGCACGCCAGCGCGACCGCGGACATGATCGTCGCTGCGCTGCAGCCCAGCGAGCCCACGCCGGACCCCTCCAAAAGTTGACCGGACGGGCCGGGAGCTGCGATGCCTCGGCCGTGATCTCTCCTTCGCGATGGTGGACCCACGCGCGCGCCGTGGCGGGCATCGGACTGCTCGGCGGCTCCGCGCTGCTGACCCTCCCCTCGATGATCCCGGCGCGCGCCTCGGCCACGGACCAACGCCCTGCGCCCTCCGTACGGGTGGGCGGCCTGACGATGGTGGTGGAGGACGCCGCGAGCCAGGCGCGCCGCATCGCCGACGAATGGGCGCAGAAGCCCCTGCGCCTGCAGCTCACCGAAGAGACGCTCGTGCGTACCCGCTCAGACCTGGGCGGCAGCGTCGACGTGGAGCACCTGACGCGCCTGCTGCGTGACGCCAACAACCCGACCAGCGCGCTGCGGCGCCGCGCCGCCGAGGCCGACGAGCTGAACCTGGCGCTGCCCGTGCGCTTCGATGCCGAGCCCGCCCGCGCGCTGCTGCTCGAGCTCAAGCGGCTGCACGACCACGCGCCTGCCGATGCGCGCTTCGACCCCGACACCCGCGAGGTGATCGCCGAGCGCTCCGGCCTGTCGCTGGACGTGTGGACGACGCTGGACGACCTCGACGACGCGCTCCACCACGGGTCCGATGAAGTCGCCGTGCGCGTGGTGCGCACGAACGCGCGCCGCACCGCCAGCGAGCTGCGTGACGTGCGCGTCGACGCCCGGCTCGGGGAGTTCGAGACGCGCTACAGCCTCAACGAGAGCGCCGCCGACCGCACGCACAACCTGCGCGTTGCGGCGCGCAAGATCGACGGGATCGTGCTCCTCCCGGGCGAGGTCTTCGACTTCAACGACGTCGTCGGCGAACGCAACGAGGCCAGCGGCTTCCGTCCCGCGCCCGTCATCGCGGGCGGCGAGCTGGTGGATGGCCTCGGTGGTGGCGCCTGCCAGATCGCGGGCACCATCCATGCCGCGGCGTTCTTCGCGGGCATGACCATCCTCGAGCGCCACCCGCACAGCCGGCCCAGCTTCTACATCAAGCTCGGACTCGACGCAGCGGTGAGCTACCCCAGCATCAACCTGGTGTTCCGCAACGACCTCCCCTTCCCCGTCGTCGTACGCATCCGCCTCGAGGGCGGCATCGCGCGTTCCGAGGTGTTGGGCCTCGAGCAGCGCCACATGGTCACGTTCGTGCGCCGCATCGACTCGGTGCAGCCGTACACGGAGAGCGAGACGCAGGACAGCAGCCTCCCGTCCGGCGTGCGCGCCCTCGGGCAGCGCGGGGTCGCGGGCTTCCGTGTCCAGCGCTGGCGCATCGTGCGCGACCTCACCACCAACCAGGCGCGTCGCGAAGCGTCCGTGGACGTGTACCCGCCCACGACCCAGATCTGGCGCGTGGGCACGGGCGGTCCGCCCCCGGAGGGCTACGTCCCCGAGGGCGACGGGCACCCGGAGTACACGGCCGACGAGTACACGACGATGACCCAGGGGCCTGGTATCCGCGGCACCGACACCACGCGCCAGCCCGGCTTCTCGGGGCTGCCCGGCTGGACGGCCCGCATGGGCATGCCCCAGCCCCCCGCCGTCGAGCCGACCGAAGAAGGCGGCAACTGACCCTGAATCGGGACAACCCCGACACGCCCCCGCCACCGAACGGACTCGGAGCGTAAGGGGACAATGCTGCTATGCTGCCCGCGGTGATGCTCACGGGTAAACGCATCGTCGTCGGGATCGGTGGCGGGATCGCGGCGTTCAAGGCCGTCGAGCTGGTGCGCGAGCTCGGCCGCCGGGGCGCCGAGGTGCGCGTGGTGATGACCCCCGCCGCCACGCGCTTCGTCGGGCCCGTCACGTTCACGGGGCTGCTCGGGCGCCCCCCCGTCGTGGACCTGTGGGACCCGAGCTACGCGGGCGAGGTCCACGTCGAGCTCGGCGAGTGGGCCGACGCGATGGTGGTCGCCCCCGCCACCATGAACGTCATCGCGCGCCTTGCGCACGGCATGGCCGACGACGCGCTGCTCGCGACGCTGGCGTGCGCGCGCTGCGTGCGGCTGTTCGCGCCGGCTATGCACCCCCACATGTGGATGCAGCCAGCCACACAACGCAACGTGGCTACGCTGCGGAGCGATGGCGTCCAGGTGGTCGGCCCAGTGGAAGGGCCGCTGGCGAACGGTGGCAGCGGGAAGGGGCGGATGGCGGAGCCCTCGACCATCGCCGACGCGCTCGCGAACGCGCTGAGGGAGCCGCTGGCGCACACGGCCCCCGCCGCGGCCTCGCCGGCCGCCGCCGCCCCGGGATCGAGCGCCGGATCCTCTGGAGCGCTGCCAGGCGCCACAGCCTCCACACAAGACCTCGCGGGGCTCCGCGTGCTCGTCAGCGCCGGCCCGACGTTCGAGGACCTCGACCCAGTGCGCTTCTTGGGCAACCGCTCGAGCGGCAAGATGGGCTTCGCCCTCGCCTCCCGGGCGCACGCGCGCGGCGCCAGCGTAGTGCTCGTGAGCGGCCCTGTGACCCTCCCCGATCCCGCGGGCGTCACCACCGTGCGAGTGCGCTCCGCGCGCGAGATGCACGCCGCCGTGAAGTCCGAGGTGTCCCGCGGCGTCGACATCGTCGTCATGGCCGCCGCCGTCGCCGATTACCGCCCCGCCGAGCGGGCGGACCAGAAGATCAAGAAGTCCGGCGCGCGCGCCCTCGAGCTGGTACGCAACCCGGACATCCTCGCGGAGCTGGGCAGTGAGCGCGCCGCCCGGCGTGAGGCCCTGGACGCCGATGCCCCAGCGACGCCGGTGCTCATCGGCTTCGCCCTCGAGACCACCGACATCGAGCGCTACGCGCGCACGAAGCTGGCCTCGAAGCGCTGCGACCTGATCGTCGCGAACGAGGCAGCGCACGGGTTCGGCGGCGACACCAACCGCGCACACCTCGTCTCGGAGACAGGCGTGCTCTCCCTGGAAACGATGAGCAAGGACGCCCTCGCCGACCACATCCTGTCCGCGGCGTTGGGGATCCACCACGCGCCCCCCCAGCCGCACGCCCCCACGCAGGCCCACGCGTCAGGAACCTAGATGGCCGAAATCTCCCGCCCCAGCATGCTCTCCTTCCTCGGTCAGGTCCTCGACGGGCGCTACCGCATCACGTCCGTGCTGGGCGAGGGAGGCATGGGCGTGGTCTATCGCGCCGAGCAGATCGGCGGACCGGCGGTCGCCGTCAAGGTCCTGCACGACGACCTGGTCGACACCCCCGAGCTGCGGGAACGCTTCGAGCGCGAGGCCCGCGCCCTGTTCGCCCTGGAGCACCCCAACGTGCTCACGGTGCACGACTTCGGCGTCGCGCACGGCAGCCCGTACCTGGTGATGGAGCTGCTCGAGGGTGAGCCGCTCGACAAGTACCTGGAGGAGCACTCGCCCGAGCCCCAGGAGGCCCTGCAGATCGCACGGCTGGTGCTCACGGGGCTGGCGTTCGCGCACGCGAAGGGCGTGGCCCACCGCGACCTCAAGTCCGAGAACGTCTTCCTCCCGCGGCACGCTGACGGCACGCGTGGCGCCAAGCTGCTGGACTTCGGCCTCGTGAAGTTCATGGACGACGACCGCTGGGGCGAGTCCAAGAAGCTCACCATGCAGGGCTCGGTGTTCGGCACGCCTGCGTACATGGCGCCAGAGCAGTGCACTGGCGCTCCGTCGGACGCGCGCACCGACGTGTACTCCATGGGCTGCATCCTGTTCGAGCTGCTGACGGGCATGTGGCCGTTCATGGAGGAGAACCAGGTGCTCATGTTCCGTGCTCACCTGATGAACCCGCCACCCACGCTCACCTCGGCCAGCGACTCGTACGAGTTCGCGCCGGAGCTCGAGGCCCTGCTCGCGCGCGCGCTCGCCAAGAAGCCGGAGGACCGCTACCAAGACGCCGGACAGATGCTCGCGGCGCTCAACGCGTTGCCGCGCGTCGTCCATCGTCCGAAGGGCGCCGCCGTCGCTCCGCCGCCCGTCGCTGGGCCGCCCCCGCCGATGTCGGCCGCGCAGCAAGTGCCCGTTGGGCCGCCCGCGCACGCGAGCGCCCCGGGAAACAGCTCCATCGCGCCCATCGCCATCATCGGCGTGGTGGTGGTGCTCGCAGTCGTCGCCGCAGGGGTGCTCGCGTTTCTGCTGCTGTAGGCACGAGCCATCGGCAGAGCTACGCGGGTCCGCTACGGAGCACGTAGGCTGATATGCGAGTTCGGGCGACCGAGGGCGACTGTGGAGCGGACGCTACTTGACCGCGTCCCACGCCTGCTTGGCGCTGCGGTAGGTCTCGATCGCCTCGGGCGTGAGGTCGAGAGCGCCCTCCGCCACGAGGCGCTCGTGGATCTTCTGCGGCTCGCGCTCCCAGCCCTTGGGCAGGTCCAGCTTCACGTTGAGCGGCACGCCGCCCAGCTGCCCCGCCTCCTCCAGCGCCCACAGCGCCTCGGCCGCGAGGAACTGCCCAGCGGTGGCACGCACGTCGGGCTGCAGGTGGCTCGCGAGCGGGAACACATCGTAGAAGCCGACCTCGTCCTTGGCGCGCCCCATCTGCTTGCGCAGCGCGGCGAACGTGGCCGTGGGGACCGGCAGCTCCACCAGGTCCACGCCTGCGACGTCGAGGCCATGCGTGGCCATCAGCGCGCGCTCCATGGCGTCGCCGTGGCTCTGGGTGAGGACAGCCGCACGCGCTCCCTGATCGAGCAGGACGGTGACGACGATGTAGGGGCGAGGATCCTTCTCGGTCATGGCTGAGACGCGACTTACTCCAAGAACGCTCCGTTGGGTAGTGCCCAGCTGCATTCGCCTGCGCAAAGCACCCTCGTTGCCTTCGTGAAGCTGTCGCACCCCGCGCTTCGTGCTACATCCGCCGTGCATGGATATCTCCCTCGTGCGCGCCTCGATCTACGACCTCCCTTCGCGCCAGAGGCTCGACGCGTTGGTCTACGACGGCTCCTCCGACATGCAGCTGTGGCCCGGCCGCGGCGCAGACTTCGACCTGGACGAGCGCTTCGGCGGCACGCTCCAGGCCGCGCTCGACGCGGAGGTTCGGCAGCTCCCGGATCGCACGCTTCCTCTCTACGAAGTGGTGCGCGTGGCTCGCGGCCGTCTGCACTGCGACTTCCTCGCATGGGTGGCCACGCGCCCCCCGCAGACAGGCACGCGGCCCGAGCCCGCGCCCGACGCGAAGGGCATCGCGAAGGCCGTGAAGGCGGCGCTCCACTTCGCGTCCTCGCGGCACGTCAAGCGCATCGGCTTCGGCGCGCTCGGAGCCGGGCCGGGTGAGCTGCCCGCCGCCGAGCGGCTGATCACCATCATCCGCGCCGCGCACGAGTACGAAGAGGAGTGCGCCGCCAGCGGGATGAGCACCGGCATCGAAGAGGTGCTGGTGTGCGAGACGCTCGGCTCCATCTACCAGAAGGTCGCGGCTGCCGTGCGCGGCCTCGCCAAGGCCGACAACATCGTCGCGCAGCCCGCATCGGTCCGCGCGGCCACCATCAAGCGCGACGCGGCACGCAGCTCCGGGCCTGCGCGCAAAGCCACCACACGCAAGGGACAAAAGCTCTCGGCGCAGGAAGTGGACGCGCACCGGCACAGCGCGCCGGCGTACAGCCCACGCATCCGTTTCAGCGCGGGCGACTGGCTGAACCACGCGCGCTTCGGCATCGGCCGCGTGGAAGAGGTCTCGCCCGGAGAGTCCACCGAGCAGGCCCGCGTGTTGTTCGAGGACGGCGTCGAGCGCAGGCTGGTGCACGCACGGAGCGAGTAGAGACATGCGCGTCGAGATCCACCCCACGCACCCTCAGCAACGACTGCTCGACAAGGCGGTGGATGTGCTCAAGCGCGGCGGGGTGGTGGTGTACCCAACGGACACCGTCTACGGCATCGGTTGCGACACCATGCAGAAGAAGGCGCTGGAGCGGGTGTACGCGCTCAAGCGCATGTCCGCCGACCACCCTGTCGGCCTGGTGTGCCCCGACTTGGGCGACATCGCGCGCTACGCCATCGTGGACGACATGAACTACCGCATCATGCGGCGGCTCCTGCCGGGGCCGTACACGTTCATCCTCCCGGCCACGCGCGAGGTGCCCAAGATCGTCATGCGCAAGCAGAAGACGGTCGGCATCCGCGTCCCGCACCACGAGGTAGCGCTGCGCCTGGTGCGCGCCCTCGGCCACCCCATCGTCTCCACCTCCGCGAGCATCGACGGCGTGCAACACGCCGACCCGGAGGACATCGCCGCGCAGTTCCAACACGCTGACATGGTGTTAGATGCGGGCTGGGGAGGCCTCGAGCCCTCGACGATCGTCGACCTGACCGGGCACACCCCCGTGGTCGTCCGCGAGGGCGCGGGGCCTGTGGACGCAGTCTAAATCCTCCAAATCGCAACAATTCGTTGCTCGTCTGCCATGTACATCAAAATTGTACATGTGTTCAACCGTGGGCGCCTACCGGGCCAGGCTTACACTGTGCGAGTTACGCGTTACAGCAGACGTGGATGTCGGGAGTAAACGGCTTGTAAAGGTTTGCTGATAAAAATATCTTCGATTGGCTGGCGGCTCACCCTGTGTCGAGTCTGCCCAACCTACGAAGGAACATCATGCGAACTACTCGCTCACTTGGTTTGGCGGCGGTCATCGCTGCGCTCATGTCTCCGGGCTGCGGAGGTGGTGGCAACAATCGGACGGACAGCGGTCCTGACGACGGCGGCGGATCCCAGGACATGGGCCAAGTCGACCTCGGCGTCGACCTGCTTCCGGTCGGATCGGCCTGCGGGGTCAGCGCGCAGTGCGCGGGACCCGGAACGCCCGAATGCATCCAGCAGGTGCTGCAACCGTTGGAAGAGATGCTCGACTCACCGCGCGAGACCGCTCGGACGCTCGCGGAGCAGACGGTCATCACCTTCCCGAACAACTACTGCTCGACCGTTGCGCCGTGCGCCAACGACTCGGAGTGTGGCGAAGGAGGCACCTGTTACTTGCCTCTCATCGACGTGGAGGCAGCAGAGTTCGACCCCCTCGTCGAGCTCCTCGGCCTCTCGGATGAAGAGGAGGACACGATCAAGGGCTTCCGCACCTACGGCATCTGTCTGGAGGCGTGCTCGGAAGACAGCGACTGCACCCGACCTGGCTACCACTGCGCGGTCCCCCTCGGTGACCTCGTGTCGCTGGCCGCAGACTTCGGAGCACGCCTCGAGACCTACTGCATCGGCGACCCGGACGTCGACCCCTGCGACCTCTGCGACGCCAACGCCACATGCGACACCTCCGGCGCTACCAGCGTGTGCGTCTGCAACGCTGGGTACATGAGCGACGGAATGGGAGGCTGTCCTGACGTCGACGAGTGCACGGCGGGCACGGCGACCTGCGACGCGAACGCGACCTGCAGCAACGAGCAGGGGAGCTATGCGTGCACCTGCAACGATGGCTTCGCTGGCGACGGCATGACCTGCTCGCCCATCGTGACGGGGTGCGACCCCGCGTGCGGCGCGAACGCGAACTGCGTCGACGTGAGCGGAACGCCGACCTGCGCGTGCAACACCGGCTACACGGACGACGGCGCAGGAAACTGCGTGGACACCGACGAGTGCGCTCTCGGATTGGACAACTGCACGACCGGCTTCCTGTGTGCCAACACGGTCGGGAGCTTCACATGCAACAACGTGGACGAGTGCACCGCCGGCACGGCGGGTTGTAGCAGCAACGCGACGTGCGCGGACACGGTGGGTTCGTTCACCTGCACGTGCAACACCGGCTACATCGGCGATGGCGTCTCGTGCGCCGACTTCGACGAGTGCATGAACGGGACCGACGACTGCGGCCCGGTGGAGATGTGTGTCAACACCGTAGGTAGCTTCATGTGCACCCCGACTGGCTGCGACCCATCGTGTGCCATGACCGTGGAGGTATGCACGGGTGACGCCACCAGCGGATTCAGCTGCGCGTGCGCACCCGGCTACACGGGCGGCGCAGGGTCCTGCGTGGACGCCAACGAGTGCACGGCGGGCACCGACGACTGCAGCGCCAACGCGACGTGCACCAACACCGTTGGTAGCTTCACGTGCGCCTGCAACCCAGGCTACACCGGCAACGGTGTCACCTGCACCGACGTCAACGAGTGCACCACCGGCGCCAACAACTGCGGCCTGAACGCAGCGTGCACCAACACGGATGGCGGCTTCACGTGTGCGTGCAATGCCGGCTTCACCGGTGACGGTCTCACGTGTACCGACGTCAACGAGTGTACCGCGGGCACCGACAACTGCGACGCCAACGCCGCCTGCACCAACACGTCGGGCAGCTTCAGCTGCGCCTGCAACACCGGCTACACCGGCAACGGCGTCACCTGCACCGACGTCAACGAGTGCACCGCCGGCACCGACAACTGCAACGCCAACGCGGCGTGCACCAACACGCCCGGCGGCTTCACCTGCGCCTGCAACGCGGGCTACACCGGCAACGGCGTCACCTGCTCCGACGTCAACGAATGCACCGCCGGTACCGACAACTGTAGCGCCAACGCCGCCTGCACCAACACGCCCGGCAGCTTCACCTGCGCTTGCAACACTGGCTACTCCGGCAACGGCGTCACCTGCAACGACATCAACGAGTGCACCGCTGGTACGGATGACTGCGACGACGTGATGGAGGTCTGCACGAACACCGTGGGTGGCTTCATGTGTAGCCCCTCGGGCTGCTTCCCAGCCTGCATGCCGACCACCGAGATCTGCACAGGCTCCGTGATGAGCGGATTCTCGTGCACCTGTGCGCCGGGCTACGTCGACCAGGGTGGCACCTGCGTCGACGTCAACGAGTGCACCGCAGGCACCGACAACTGCAGCGCCAACGCCGCCTGCACCAACACGCCCGGCAGCTTCACCTGCGCCTGCAACGCGGGCTACGCCGGCAACGGCGTCACCTGCTCCGACGTCAACGAGTGCACCGCTGGCACTGACAACTGCAGCGCCAACGCCGCCTGCACCAACACACCCGGCAGCTTCTCCTGTGCGTGCAACGCGGGCTACACCGGCAACGGCGTCACCTGCTCCGACGTCAACGAGTGCACCGCTGGCACTGGACAACTGCAGCGCCAACGCCGCCTGCACCAACACCGGCAGCTTCTCCTGTGCGTGCAACGCAGGCTACACCGGCAACGGCGTCACCTGCACGGACGTCAACGGGGTGCACCGCTGGCACCGACAACTGCAGCGCCAACGCCGCCTGCACCAACACGCCGGCAGCTTCATGTGTTGCTGCAGCGCGGGCTACACTGGCAACGGCGTCACCTGCTCCGACGTCAGCAGTGCACCGCTGGCACCGACAACTGCAGCGCCAACGCCGCCTGCACCAACACGCCCGGCAGCTTCATGTGTGCCTGCAACGCGGGCTACACCGGCAACGGCGTCACCTGCACCGACGTCAACGAGTGCACCAACGGCACCAACAACTGCAGCGCCAACGCCGCCTGCACCAACACGCCTGGCAGCTTCAGTGTGCCTGCAACGCGGGCTACACACCGGCAACGGCGTCACCTGCACCGACGTCAACGAGTGCACCAACGGCACCAACAACTGCAGCGCCAACGCCGCCTGCACCAACACGCCCGGCAGCTTCATGTGTGCCTGCAACGCGGGCTACACCGGCAACGGCGTCACCTGCACCGACGTCAACGAGTGCACCAACGGCACCAACAACTGCAACGCCAACGCCGCCTGCACCAACACACCGGGCAGCTTCTCCTGCGCCTGCAACATGGGGTACACCGGCAACGGCGTCACCTGTACCGACATCAACGAGTGCACGAACGGAACGGCAGCCTGCAGCCCGAACGCGACGTGCAACAACACGCCCGGCAGCTACGGATGCACCTGCAACGCGGGGTACGTGGGCGACGGGTTCACCTGCACGGCACCGGCGTTCTGTGACGTCGTGTACCGCGTGGCCGGCACGTTCCAGATCACCAACCCGCCTGCATGCTCCCCGGGTTGGACGAACAACATCGGCACCAACGCCGCCAACCCCGCCCTGTCGGGCGGCGCGACCACGCCGTTCACCGTCGCCTCTAGCTGGGACAACGGAATGGTGCGCCTGCGCTTCCCGGCGAACGGGGCAGGGAACGCGCCGGTCGCCGGTGCCGTCAGCCTGATCGAGTACTATATGCCGCTCGAGTTCTCGACGTCGTGCTCTGGCGCGACCGTCACCACGAACGTCGACCACAGCGTCGGCATCCTCGCGATGTCGGGGACCCCGGCGACCATCCCGGTGTCACCCAGCATCAGCCGTACGTGCAGTCCGTGGGCGTCCGGCACCGCGGCCGGCAACACCCTGTCGTGGAGCACCTGCGACGTGGTCAATGGGAACGACAACCGTTGGCCACACTCGGACGCCCAAGGCAACGGGACGAACGAGGCAGGCTGCGCGAAGCGCATGAGCGTCTGGGGCGCGGTGACTTGCTCGGGCGGGGCACTCGTCTGTGGCTTCGTCCCCGGTCTCGGAAACCAGCGCGCGACGTGGGAGCAGGTGCTGAACAACTTCACGTTCAGCAGCTCGAACTACACCACCGCGAGCTTCACGATGCCCTCCGTGGAGGTCCCCGAGTCGACCAACAACGACAACACGCGGACGTACATCGCCATCACCAGCGCCACTGTGCTCAGCTACGAGTGCGGCCAGACCGCCGCACTCACCTGCAACGAGTTCTGAGGCCCGCTCGTCCCTGACGCGACGGCCGGCCTTCCGACATACTGGAAGGCCGGCCGTCGCGTTTCCGCTCCCACCATGACACCCACGCACTTCCTCCGCGCACTCTCGCTTGGCTTCGCGCTGCATGTCGCAGCGACGAGCTCCGCGCAGGGCTTCACGGACGTCGCGTCGGAGGTGGGACTCACGGCAGCGCTCGGCACACCGGACGGGAGCGTGTGCCCGGGTGGTCTGTGCGCAGCCGCGTACGGGGGCACCGCGTCCACGAGCGACCTCAACGGCGACGGTTTCCCCGATCTCTACGTCGCGGGCCCGTTCACCCGCGGCACGCTCTACTTGTCCACCGGGGACGGGTCCTTCTCGGACGCCACGGCAGCCGCGGGCCTCGCGTCCGCGCCCAGCGCCAGCGCTTCGTTGTTCGCCGACCTGGACCAGGACGGCGACTCGGACCTCGTGCTCGCCCGGGCCACCAGCGGTCCATCGCCCGACGAGACGCACCACATCGTCTTCTACAACGTCGGCACGAGCTCCACGCCCTACTACGAGGAGCGCTCACAGACCTCGGGGCTCGCGCTACGGGGAGCTGGCAACGGCGCACCGCTGTCCGGCACCGGGATCGCAGCGGGCGACTACAATCTCGACGGATACGTCGACCTCTTCGTGGGTTCCTGGCAGATCTTGGCGTCAGGCTGCGACGCAGGTACCGCCGGGCTCTACCGAAACCTGGGAACGCTCGGGCCTGGGAGGTTCCGCGACGTCACACGCGACGTGGGCGCGTGGCCAGAACTCGGACTCGGACTGAGCGTACACGAGGTGGCGGGTGTGTCGTTTGGCGGCGCGTTCTCTGACCTCGACCAAGACGGATTGCCGGACCTACTGGTGACCGCAGACTTTGGTCGCCAGCAGTTCCTGCGGAATGCGGGCACGGGCGGGTTCACCGACGAGACGCGTGCACGCGGCCTGGACGCGGTGGAGTTTGGCATGGGGTCGAGCATCGCGGACGCCGACGGCGATGGCGACCTCGACGTATTCTTCACCTCCATCTACGACCCGGATCGAGAGGACGCGACGGGCAACCGGCTGCACCTGCAGCGACACGACGGCACCTTCGCCGAGCGCAGCTTGGCCTACGGAGTGCGGGACTCGGGGTGGGGTTGGGGCGCCACGTTCGTCGACCTGGACAACGACGGTGACATCGACTTGGCGACAACAGGCGGAAACGATGCCTACCCGCTCCCGAGTCCGTTGCGCCTGTGGGTCAACCAAGGTTCGCTGCCGTGGATCGAATCGGCGGCCGCGCTGGGGGTCGAGGAGGAGCAACCCGGACGTGCGCTGCTCGCGTTCGACTTCGATCGCGACGGGGACGAGGATCTGTTGGTGGTTCGCTACCACGGCCCGCCGCTCTTGCTCCGGAACGACCTACCGAGCGTGAACGCATGGTTGACCGTCGTCCCCAGAGGCACGCGATCGAACCGCGATGGTTGGGGGGCAAAGGTCTGGGTGACCAACCAAAGCGGTCGCACGTGGTACGCCGAAGTCGGAACGGCATCGCACTTCACCGGCGTCGGGCCACGCGAAGCCCACGTGGGACTCGGCCCCGCCGCCCTGGACGAGCCCCTTCGCGTCGAGGTCGAGTTCCTGGGTGGGAACCGCGTCGCCGTGGACGACGTACTACCGAACCGCGTGCTGACCGTGACGGAGCCCGACGTCGCACCGCCTCGACCTCGCGTCCCGACACGGGTGCTCCCGGACTGCGACCACGACGGTCTCCCGGACGCCTGCGGGTACGACTGCGACGCAGACGGGACACCGGATGAATGCCAGATCGCGCGCGAACCCAGCCTCGACGTCGACACGAGCGGATTCCTAGACGTCTGCGAGGGGCCGCGGCCCGAAGACGGGGGGACGGCGAACGTCGGGCCCGACCTGCACGTCCCGCCGGACGGCGGTGTCACCGCGCGCGCCTCCGCGGCCTGTACAGCGGCTCCGAGCCGAGCCCGAGGCAGCGCCTGGCTCCTGCTTGCGGCAATGGTACTGGCCCGCTTGGGGGTCCGGCTCAGTTCAGCGAGTACGGCCGCTCAAGCGCGAACTCGCCGATCTCGGCGTCGAAGCGATCACCGTCCTCGGTGACCATCTGGTAGCTGCCCTTCATGCTGCCGCGCTGAGTGCGCAGGATGGCGCCGCTGGTGTACTCGAAGGCCTGGCCTGGGCGCAGCGTGGGTTGCTCACCGACGACGCCGGGCCCGCGGACCTCTTCCACGTGCGTGTAGCTGTCAGTGATGACCCAGTGGCGCGTGACCAGCTGAACGACGTCGTGGCCACGGTTCTCGATGCGGACGCGGTAGGCGAAGGCGTAGCGGTCGGCGGCGGGCTGGGATTGCTCGTCGAGGTAGCGGCTCTCGACCAGCACGCGGACGCCGCGGGTCTCGGCGTGGCTCTTGTTGGAGATGCTCATGCGAGTGGGCGCGAGGGTACCCAAGGTCGAGCGAACGGCAAAGTCGTTCGCGCCTCGGGGACCTCCGCGCCCACCGTTGGTCGGGGCTGCGCGGACGCGTGGCCTATGCGTCGAGCCGCGCCAGCAGGTCCGCTGCCGTCGCGTCGGAGTCGACCGTGATGCGCAGCGTGAGCGGCTCACGCGCCTCGCCGACCGACTCGATGGTGGCCTGCTGCCCCGGGTAGAGCTTGGCGAGCGTCGCCTCGAGGGCGGGCTTCACGGCGGCGACCGTCTCTTCGCTGTTCGGCGCGAGGAGGCGATCCTGGATGCGGAAGAGCACCTCGCCCGTACCGAAGCGCGCGGCGAGCCCCTCCTGCGCTTCGAGGCGCGCGCAGCTGGAGAGGGCCCGGCGGAACGTGTCGGTCACGCGCGCGGCGAAGTCCCCCTCGGCCAGCCGCTTGCGGCTGTAGGTGAACCCCTGCCGCGCGTCGTCGCGGTCCACCGCGTAGTTGGCGTGGTGCCCGATGATCATCACGCCCGGGCCGTCGGGCACGTGCGAGTAGTCGGCCACGTCGATCAG
The DNA here is from genome assembly GCA_020633055.1 of Sandaracinaceae bacterium. Taxonomy (NCBI): domain Bacteria; kingdom Pseudomonadati; phylum Myxococcota; order Polyangiales; family Sandaracinaceae; species Sandaracinaceae bacterium. The sequence goes on from JACKEJ010000007.1 coordinate 682,556, forward strand.
CAGCTCGTCCGACACGACGCGCCGCTTGATCCACTCGTGGAACACGGGGACGAGCGCGACGTCGCTGATCTCGTCGCGCGCGAAGAACTTCACTTGGAGTTTCTGGGCTTGCATGGCTGTCTCGTTTCCTACGCGGGTTGCTGCGACGGCGTTCACTCGGCGGCTCGGTTCGCGGCCTCGAGCCAGCGCTGATACGTCGCGTGGCAGGCGTCGAGGAAGAGCTGGGCCTCGTCCATGCACTTGTGCGCGATCTCCTTGTTGGCGCCCACGAAGCGCTGGCTCGCGTGCAAGCCGAGGAAGAAGTGCGCGAACTTGTTGCCGACGAACGGGTCGTTGAACAGGCCGGGGTCGGCCACGTGCGTCTTGAACTGGAGCGCCACGTCGTCGGCGTCGTCGCGGCACTGCTTGTCCAGGTGCCGGACCAGCGCCTTCGCCGCGGTCACCATCGACTGGAAGGCCCCCGCGGCAGCCGTGGCCGGGTCACCGCCGACGCTGTCCAGGATGTCTTGCGCGCCGTGCAGCTCCTGCTCCGCGGCCTGCAGACCGAACTCGACGAACGGCACGATCTCGCCGGCGCACTCGCCGATGCCGATGTCGCCGATGGTGTACTCGCGCGGGTCGCCCCAGTCGCTGTAGAAGCTCGGGTCCTCCTCGTAGCTGGGGATGGCCTGCAGCGGCTTCAGGATGGCCCGGAAGTCCTTCTTGCCGACGCGCTCGATGAACGCGCGGAAGGACTCGCCCCGCTCGCGGTTGGCCACGTAGTGATCCGTGATGGCCTGCACCGTCTTGGGGATGTTCTTGGACGGCACGGCGCCCACCACCAAGCCGTACTTGGCCGCGTTCTCGGTCCACTGTCCGCCGAGCACGACGTTGAAGTGGGGCACCTTGCGCCCGCCGGCCGCGCGGCTGACGCCGGTGAACCCGATGTCCGCCGCGTGGTGCTGGCCACAGCTGTTGAAGCAGCCGCTGGACTTGATGCGCAGCTCGCGCACCTGCTTGTCGAGCGACTCCTCGACCACCGTCAGGCGGCGCTTGAGCTCCGCCGTGAGGCCACGCGACGAGGAGATGCCCAGCTTGCACGTGTCGGTGCCGGGGCAGGACGTCATGTCCGTGATGGTGCCCGCGCCCGCCTCGGCGAAGCCGATGGCCGAGAGGCGCTCCCAGAACGAAAGCGCGTCCGCGCCGCTCAGCCAGCGCATGGCGAGGTTCTGCTCGACGGTGCAGCGGATGCCGTCGCCGGTGTAGTCGCGCGCGAGGTCCGCGATGAGGCGCGCCTGCCGCGAGGTGAAGTCGCCCAGCGGGAGCTTCACGATGGCGGTGTAGTAGCCCTCCTGCACCTGAGGCTTGAGGTTGTACTCGGCCCACTTCAGGAACGCGGCCGGGCCCTCGGTCGGAAGCGCGGCTCCCGGGCGGATGGGCTTCTCGTCGAGGCGGCTCAGGTCCTTCAGGTTCTCGGTCCAGCGCTCGTCCACGCGCAGCCCCTCACGCTCGACCTGCACCAAGCGCTTGAACTCCTCGAGACCCAGCTTGTCCACCAGGAACTTGATGCGAGCGCGGGCGCGGCTCTGCTTTTCACCCAAGCGCGCGAACACACGCGCCACGGCCTGCGCCAGCGGCAACAGCTCCTCGGCCGGGCAGAACTCGGCCAGGACCTTGGCCTCGACGGGCACGGCACCGAGACCACCGCCGACCACGACCTTGAAGCCGCGCTGCCCATCGACGATCTTGGCGACGGCGCCGAGGTCGTGGAACGTGACCAGGCCGCACGGGTTCTCGTGGCAGCCGCTGAACGCGATCTTGAACTTGCGCCCGAAGTCCTGCACGTCGGGGTGGCCGAGGAAGTACTTCATGCACGCGTCGGCGTACGGCGTGACGTCGAAGCTCTCGGTGCTGCACACGCCCGAGTACTCGCACGCCGTGACGTTGCGCACGCTGTTGCCGCACGCCTCGCGGGTGGTGATGCCCACGGCCGCGAGCCGGCGCATCATGTCGGGGGTGTCCTCGATGTGGACGTAGTGCAGCTGGATGTCCTGGCGCGTGGTGATGTGCAGGATGCTGTCCGAGTACTCCTCGGCGAGCTCTGCGTGCACCTCGAGCTGCTGGATGCTCAAGCGACCCATGGGGATCTTGATGCGCATCATGCCCGGGGCGTCCCACTGCGTGTCCGGCCCCTTGGTCAGCGGCTGCGGGAAGACCAGCGTCTGCTGCTGCTCGCCATCGCTGCGCAGACCGTTGTCGTAGCGCTGGCCGTAGGCCCCGCGGCGCAGACGCGTCTCGGCGAAGAACTTGTCGTCGAGCTTGCCTTGCTTCTTCAGATCGATCTGCCCCTCGAACGTGTCGATCTCCAGGGTCATCTCGGGGGACATTTCGCCGCGCAGGCGGTCTTTCCAGGTCGGGGCGCTCATCTTGAACTCCTCATGCGCGCTCGGTCCTCGAGCGCTAGGACCGCCACTATTCACGAGTTTACCCAGAGGTCAAGTCAACAATGCCGTGGTGACCCGTCATGTCGCATTTAACGAAATCATTTCATAGCCCTAATTCTTGACCTGCGAGGTGTGCTTTAAAGTCCGCCGCCCGAGGGCTCGTATCCCACATCGCCCCACTAAATAGTCACGCCCTCGTGCGACGACCGCCGCGGAATCGCGTTATGGTGGACCCCACCGCGATGAAACCCATCCGCGACTCGACGTCCAGCGTCTTCTGCGTGCACTGCCGCGAGACGCATCCGCGCGTATGGACGCATTGCCCAAACTCGGGCAAGCCCATGCAGGCGGGGGACCCACGAGTCGGGAGCACCGTCGCCTCACGCTACCGCATCGAGTCGATCATTGGCCGTGGGGGCATGGGGATCGTCTACGGCGCGCGGCGCTCGACCGGCGAGCGCGTGGCGGTCAAGTGTCTCCATCCGGAGATCGCGGACAACGCCGACGCCATCCGCCGTTTCCAACGGGAGGCCGAGACGGCGCGAAGCGTGCGGCACCCGAACGTCGTCGAGGTCCTCGAGGCGGGTGTCGATGGCGGGTCACCATACATCGTGATGGAGTACCTGGACGGTGAGCCCCTCTCCACGCGCCTCACGCGTGCGCAGACGCTGTCGCCACACGTCGCGTGTCAGCTCATGCACCAGGCGTTGCTCGGGCTGGCGGCCGTGCACCGCGCCGGGGTCATCCATCGCGATCTGAAGCCTGGCAACATCTTCCTGAGCTTCACGCCGCGTGGCGAGATACGCGTCAAGCTGCTGGACTTCGGCGTGTCCATGTGGAGCGACTTCGACCTCGCCTCCACCAAGCTCACGCGCACGGGCGTCCTGATGGGGACACCCAGCTACATGAGCCCCGAACAAGCCCGCGGGAACCCGCGCTTCGACCAGCGCGCCGACCTCTACTCGGTCGCCGCCATGCTCTACGAGTGCATCGCCGGCCACGTGCCGCACGTTCGCTCCAACTATCACGCGCTGCTGCTTGCCATCGTCGAGGGCAACCCGCCCCCCCTCGAGGCGTGCGTCGCCGTGCTGCCCCAGGGGCTGTCTGCCGTCGTGCATCGCGGCCTGGCGGTCAACCCCGACGTGCGATACGCGGACGCGGATGCTTTCGCGGGCGCGCTGGAGCCGTTCCTCACCCTGACGCGCGCCTCCTCGCCGCCGCGCTTGGCCACCTCCGCGGCATCCCAGTTCGGCGTGTCGCCAGCCCGTCCATCCCCGCCTGCCGACGAGCCTGGCGGCGACGACGTGGCGGTCCGTAGTGCCCGGGACTCGAGCGTCTTCATTGCGCGCGACCTCCCCGCCACGGCGGAGCCATCCGTCTCCCAGACGGTCTCGATGGGGGCCATGCGCTATCTCCAGGCGGAGTTCGGCCCGGCGGCGGTGGCCGAGCTGCTCACCCGCCTACCCAGCGCGCACGCGCGCCTGCTCATCGACGGCGCCCCAAACCTTCGCTGTCCCGCCAGCGTGTGCGACGCGCTGCTGAACGAGGCCGAGATCGAGTTCGGGGCGGGCGCCATGTCCGTGTCCCGCGCCATCGGAGCCGAGATCGCGACATCGGCCGCGACCCGCACGCTGCGCTGGGTCCGCACCGTTTCGCCCGCGGTGTTCGTCACGCGCGTGCCCGACGTGTGGGCCGACCTGTTCGACTTCGGGTCTGTCTCCGTGATGACGGTGGGGTCCACGCGCTGCCGCATCGACGTCATGACCACGCTCGCCGAGTGCGCCGCACGCGACGCGATGATGTGCGGCCTTTTCGCGCGCTTGCTCACCATCACAGGCGCGACTGCGGTGGACGTGTACTCCACCGGGGGACTCGAGCGCGGCTCCACGATCTATCGCGCCGGGTGGCAAGCCACCTGACGGCGCGAACCTCCTGACGGCGCAGGCGGGCCTACCGCGCTGGGCTCAGGCCTTCCCGAGGCGCGCGAGGCGCGCTTCGTCGGCGAGGTACTCCTCGTAGCCCATGCCGAGGTCGTAGTACGTGTCCGGGCCGAGCTCGAGCACGCGTGACACCAGAGAGTCCACGAACTGCACGTCGTGGGACGCTACGATGAGGCTGCCCTCGAACTTGATGAGCCCGTTGTTGAGCGCCGTGATGGACTCGAGGTCCAGGTGGTTGGTGGGGCCGTCGAGCAGCAGCACGTTCGGGTCCTGCAGCATCGCGCGCGACAACATGCAGCGCACCTTCTCGCCCCCGGAGAGCACGGACGCGGCCTTCTGCGACTCCTCGCCGGAGAACAGCATGCGGCCGAGGAAGGCGCGACAGAAGTTCTCCTCCTGGTTGGTGGAGAACTGACGCATCCAGTCCACCAGGTTCAGTGAACAGCCGTCGAAGAACTTGGCGTTGTCGCGGGGCAGCACGCCCAGGTTCACGGAGCTGCCGAAGCGGAAGGTGCCCTCGTCGGGCTCCATGTCGCCCGCCAAGATGGACATGAACGCGTTCACCGCGTTGTCGTTGCCCGTGACGGCCATCTTCTCGCCGCGGCTGAGCGTGAAGCGCACGTCCTTGAAGAGGAGCTCCCCGTCGAGGGTCTTGGTCAGCCCGTCCACGAAGAGGACGTCCTTGCCCAGCTGCCGCTCGGTCTTGAAGATGATGTACGGATACTTGCGCGACGACGGCTTGATGTCGTCGAGGGTGATCTTCTCGAGCTGCGAGCGGCGCGAGCTGGCCTGACGCGACTTGCTGGCGTTGGCGCTGAAGCGCTGGATGAAGGCCTGCAGCTCCTTGATCTTGTCGGTCTTCTTGGCGTTGGCCTCCTGCTTCTGACGCAGGGCGAGCTGGCTGGTCTCGTACCAGAACGTGTAGTTGCCGCTGAAGAGCTGCACCTTCTGGAAGTCCACGTCCGCGATGTGCGTGCAGACCTTGTCGAGGAAGTGACGGTCATGCGAGACGACGATGACCGTGTTCTGGAAGCGCAGCAGGAACTCCTCCAGCCACAGGATGGTGTCGACGTCCAAGTGGTTGGTGGGCTCGTCGAGCAACAGGATGTCCGGGTTGCCGAACAGCGCCTGGGCCAGGAGCACGCGCACCTTCTCGCCGTCCTCCAGCTCCTTGACCAGCTTGTTGTGGCGCGCGTCCGGGATGCCCAGCTCGCTCAGCAGCTGCGCCGCGTTGCTCTCAGCGTCCCAGCCCTGAAGGTCGGCGAACTCGGTCTCGAGCTCGGCCGCGCGCACGCCGTCTTCGTCGCTGAACTCGCCCTTGGCGTAGATCGCGTCCTTCTCCTGGCCCACCTCGTAGAGCCGCTTGTGCCCCATGATGACGGCGTTGAGCGCGGTCACGTCGTTGTAGGCGAAGTGGTCCTGCTTGAGCACGCTGAGGCGCGCGCCAGGCGGGATGACGACCTTGCCGGAGCTGGGATCGAGCTCACCGGACAGGCAGCGCAAGAAGGTGGACTTGCCCGCGCCGTTGGCGCCGATCAGGCCGTAGCAGTTCCCGGGCGTGAACTTGATGTCCACGTTCTCGAAGAGCGGGCGACTGCCGAAGGAGAGGGAGAGGTTTTCGGTGGAGATCATGGTGGCTCTCTCGTGCGGCGTGAGCGGGGGGCGGAGGGGCGGCTCGCCCGAAGGCGCGGCGCCCGAGCGACGAGGCCCACCGGCCGGTGGACGAAGGAGAAAAAGAAACAGGCCCGACGCTGGGGTGCGTCGAGCCTGCTTGGGTGGTGACCCCAACGAGATTTGAACTCGTGTTACCGGCGTGAGAGGCCGATGTCCTAACCACTAGACGATGGGGCCAGCTTGGGAGCTGCGAGCCTTATAGTGGCTTGCAGCATTTTTTCAAGCTGTTCGGGGACTAGGATTCGAACCTAGATAGCCAGAACCAGAAACTGGAGTCCTGCCGTTAGACGATCCCCGAATGTCAACACCCAGGTGCCCTGGGGCGCCCTGCGAGGACGGGACTATAGTCAGAACGACTCGCGGGGCAAGCCTGATTGCCTCCTTTTTCGCGGGGGGGGTCCAACTGGGATCGACGGTCGTGGTCGCCACAGCCTCGGCCAGGGCTCGGTCGCGCTGGCGCTCCCTGCGGTGCCTCCCCCAATTCGGCGCATCGCTGCACGATGCTTGAATTGGGGCCCCCCCGACACCCTGGCCGAGGCTGTGGCGCCCCCGACCTCATGGATCCAGGTGGGGCCTCGCCTTGGCGGGGATGGCGCGTTCGGCTTGCGCCGCTCGCTTGGGGGAGTGCTTGGATGAGCGGGGCATGGGCGTGAGGGGGTGGGAGGGGCCGGTGAGGCTCCACGGGTCCGACGGGACGGTCCGGCTCGAGGGATCCACCCGTCGAGCCTAGATGGGCCCTCGCCGTGCTGAGCCGATCAGCCGTGCGCACCACGCGCCAAGGCGTTCGTGGGCGCGGCGTGCTTGGGCATTCGTCGCAAAGGGGGCCTCGTCGAGCTACTCGCAACCGTCCATGACCCAGCGAATGAAGTCGGCGGCCAGGCCGGGAGGGTTGGCGGACTCGGTGAGCGCGGCGATCTCGTCGTCGTACTCGAGGCGATGCACGATGACCGGCACGGGATGGCCGAACACCTGCTGAAGGGTACCGTCCTCGTGGAGTGCCAGCGCGGCTCTGCAGACGTCGGCAGCGAACGCCTCCGCGATGTCCCCTTCGAGGTCGAGCAGCTGGTCGATGTCGTCTTCCGCGTCCTCGGAAAGGACGAGTCCTCGAGCCTTCAGCCAGTCCTCGACCGCCGCGGCCGCGGGCGTGCCGTGTTCGCCGAACCACGCCAGTTGGTTCTGGAGCCAGAAAGCACAGTTCCATCGAGCTTCGTCGGGGCTCGACGCCTCGTCTACCGTGGCCTCCCAGTTCGCCTCCGTGTTGAAGCCCACCATCAGCGCCGGATGCTGCATGTCCTCGTGCGCGAGGTAGAAGGACAAGGCGTAGACGCCCTCGGTCTCACTCGGCGTGAGACCCCGCAGCGCCACCTCCACCCTCAGCCGAATCGGCTCCGCGAGCGATCCTGCCTCAATCCCTTCCCCACTAGTCGTCATCCAACCACTCCCTCCGGCTCCGCGGGGTCCACAGCACCACACACGGCCTGCTCGGTCGCAGGCCCGGCGTTGTACCGCGTCACGAGGCCGTCCGTCACCCCAGCTGAGCGAGGGGGACGCCGCACTAACCGGGTCCCAGGCTGCGAGCTGATGAGCGTCGGGAACGGTCCGGCTCGACGGATCCGCCAGTCGAGCCCAGCCGAGCGATCGCCGCGCAAGGCCGATCCCAGGCGCGAGCCCCGCGTCCCGAGGCAAACCAAACGTCACCGAGGAGGGTGAGGGGCGGCCGTGGCGGCGGGTGTCGGGGGGGCCCCATTGCAAGCGCCCTGGCGCGCCGCAATGGGGGAGGCACCGCAGGGAGCGCCTGCGCGACCGAGCCCGCAGCCACGGACGCCCCTCGTCCTCCGCGCGCAACCGCATGGACATCTGGAAACGCCGCGCACGAGGGACCGGCCCCCCACCGCGGAATGAATGGGCGTTCACTCCGGATCGCGCTATGGTCCAAGCCAGATGACCCAAGACTTCAGCCGCTTCAACGGGACCGACTCCTACCTCACCAGCGACGCGCTCAAGGCGTCCGTGAACTGTGCGCTGCTGCTCGAGCGCCCGCTGCTGGTGCGCGGCGAGCCGGGCACGGGCAAGACGCTGCTGGCGGAGGCCGCCGCGGAGGCGCTGAACATGGAGCTGGTACGCTGGCACGTGAAGAGCACCACGCGCGCGCAGGACGGCCTCTACGTCTACGACACGGTCCAGCGCCTGTACGACTCGCGCTTCGGCGACAAGGACGTCAACGACATCTCGCACTACATCAAGCTCGGGCCCATGGGGCGCGCGTTCGACTCGCCCAAGCGCGTGGTGCTGCTCATCGACGAGATCGACAAGGCGGACATCGAGTTCCCGAACGACCTCCTGCACGAGCTCGACCGGATGCGCTTCTACATCAACGAGACGGGCCGCGAGGTCGTCGCCACGGAGCGCCCCTTCGTCATCATCACCAGCAACGCGGAGAAGGAGCTGCCCGACGCGTTCCTGCGTCGCTGCGTGTTCCACTTCATCGACTTCCCCGAGAAGTCGCTCATGAAGGACATCGTCCGGGTGCACCACCCGACCATTGAAGAGTCCCTGGTGGACCAGGCCATCGAGACCTTCTTCGAGATCCGCAGCATGAACCGCCTGCGCAAGCGCCCCAGCACCAGCGAGCTGGTGGACTGGATCGCAGTGCTCAAGCGTACGGGCATCAAGGACATCCGCCTGGACCAGAACCTCCCGTTCTTGGGCGCGCTGCTCAAGAAGGAGCAGGACCTGGTGGCCTTCGCCGACCAGCTGGCCGGCGGGCGCCGCTGGAGGAGCTGAGCGCTCGTGTTCGTCGACTTCATCTACGAGCTGCGTGACTTCGGGGTGCCCGTGGGCGCCACCGAGACGGTGCGGCTCGCGGAGGCCATGTCCAAGGGGCTGCACGAGAACTCGCTCGACGGTTTCTACTACATCGCGCGCGCGCTCTTGGTGCACTCCGAGCGCCACCTGGACCTGTTCGACCAGGCGTTCCTGAAACACTTCAAGGGCGTGGAGATCGAGGCCAAGAAGCTCCAGGACGACCTGCTGGACTGGCTGAAGCAGGCCAAGGAGCAGATGGGCGAGCTGACCGACGAGCAGCGCGCGTTCGTCGAGAGCCTGGACCTCGAGCAGCTGCAGAAGCTCTTCGAAGAGCGCATGAAGGAGCAGGACGAGCGCCACGACGGCGGGAACAAGTGGATCGGCACGGCCGGCACGTCCCCCTTCGGGCACTCGGGCAAGTCCCCTCAGGGCATCCGCGTGGGCGGTCCGGGAGGCGGCCGCAGCGCCGTGAAGGTGGCGGACGCGCGCCTGTACAAGGGCTACCGCGAGGACATCACGCTCGACGTGCGCCAGATGCAGCTGGCCCTCCGCAAGCTGCGCACCTACACGCGCATCGGCGCCGAGGAGGAGCTGGACCTCGAGGCCACCATCGAGGAGACGGGCAAGAACGCGGGCGAGCTGGAGATCGTGACCAAGCCGCCGCGCCGCACCAACACACGCATCATCCTGATGATGGACGTGGGCGGCTCGATGGACCCGTACGCGCACCTCTGCTCGCGCCTGTTCTCGGCGGCCAAGAAGTCGTCGCACTTCCGCGAGCTGCGCACGTACTACTTCCACAACTGCGTCTACGGGCAGGTCTACAAGACCGAGCGCTTCGACGAGCCCGTGAAGGTGCGCGACCTGCTGCACGACTGCGGCCGGCACTACAAGCTCATCATGGTGGGCGACGCGCTGATGGCGGCCTACGAGCTGATGGCCAGCGGCGGCTCGCTGGACCTCGGCGACGACCGCGGCATCGAGGGCATCCAGTGGCTCATGATGATGCAGAAGCACTTCGATAAGTCCATCTGGCTCAACCCGGAGCCGCAGAAGTACTGGAAGGGCAACACCATCGAGTACGTGTCGCGCGTGTTCGACATGTACCCGCTCACGCTGGAGGGCCTGGGCGAGGGCGTGAAGTACCTCATGCGGGGCCAGGCGCGCGGCGGGAAGTGATAGCCTGACGACCATGCGCTGTGTGGTCGTGGGTGCTGGGTTCGCCGGGAGCGCCGCGGCGCTGTTCCTGAGTCGCGCAGGGCACGAGGTGACCCTGCTGGAGGCCGTGCCCGACCCGAGCCCCGTGGGCGCCGGCATCATGCTGCAGCCCACGGGCATGCACGTGTTGGCGGAGCTGGGGCTGGCCGAGCCCATCGTGCGCGCGGGTCACCGCGTGGACGCCCTGCGTGGGCTGACGCACACGGGTCGACGGCTGTTCCAGCTACCGTACCAGGCTCGTGGGCCCGAGCTGTTCGGGCTGGGGCTGCACCGCGGCGTGCTGTTTCAGACGCTCTTCGACGCGGCGCGGGCCGAGTGCGCGCATGTTCGCTTGGGGGTCGCCGTGCAGCGTCTCGGACCCACGGGGTGCGTGGTGGCGAGCGACGGAGAACAGCTGGGGCCCTTCGACCTGATCGTCGTGGCCGACGGAGCGCGCTCGCAGATTCGGGCGGCGGACTTCCCCGGCGCGCGGGACGTGCCCTACCCCTGGGGCGCGCTGTGGTTCGTCGCGGAGGACCCCGAGGGGCGCTACCGCGGGGAGCTGCTGCAGTGCGTGAGAGGGGCCCGCGAGATGGTCGGGATGCTGCCGACGGGACTCGCACCCAGTGGGGACACGCCGTTGGTCAGCCTGTTCGTGAGCACGCGGGTACGTGATGCCGAGGTCGTGCGCGCCGAGGGGGTGGCCGCGTTCCGCGAGCGCGTGCTGCGCGTGGCGCCCATGGCCGAGCCCATCTTGGACCAGCTGCCCAGCACGGAGGCGCTGCTGTTCGCGGGCTATCGCGACGTGCGCTTCACGCGCTGGAACGCCGGCAACGTGGTGTTCATCGGCGACGCCGCGCACGCCATGAGCCCCCAGCTGGGTCAGGGCAGCAACCTGGCGCTGGTCGACGCGCTGGTGCTCAGCCGGTGCATCGCCGCGCGGCCGGATGAAGTGGAGCTGGCGCTCGAGGCGTACAGCGCGGAGCGTCGCGCCCACCTCCGCTTCTATCAGCGCATGACGCGCTGGCTCACGCCGTTCTTCCAGTCGGACTCGACGCTGCTCGGGTGGGCCCGCGACCTGGGCTTCCCGCTGGGGGCCGCCCTGCCCCCGCTGCGCGAGCAGATGGTGGCCACGATGTGCGGCGGCAAGCTGGGCATGTTGCGCGGCAGCCTGCCCGCCGGGAGCTACGTGCCGCGCCTGGGTGCGGGGAACGACGACACGCGCGAACGCGACGTCGCGGCGCGTTGATGTCCGGGGCCGCGTAGCGCACCCTCCCCCCATGTACGAAGCGCTGGTCGCGGTGGACGCGCCCCCCAACCTGATCGCCTGGGCCTCGTCGGCGACCAACGACCATGCTGATGGCGCCTCCCTGTTGCAGAGCAACGAGGATCCCACGTGGGCCATCTGGATCTGCGCCGCATCCGGCGTGCCCCTGCGCGCCTTGGTGGAGGCCGTCGCGCTCGAGGCCGAGTCGGCTGTGCGCAGACTGGGCGAGTCCCAGCCGGCGCTCCTGGAAGTGCTGGAGGTGACCCGCGGGACGCTCGCCCGACGCATGGACCCGAGCGTCGCGCTCAGTGCAGCGGACAAGGCCGACGCGCTCGCGGCGAACCCCGTGGGCTCCTACCGCTCCTTGGGTTCGCAGCTGGTGGTCACGCCAGTGGCCTCGGCGTGCGCCTACTTGGCGCGAGCGAGTGAGGCGCTCGCGGTCTCGGAGCTCAGCCTAGCCACGCAGCGTGTGGCGAGCGCCCGCGGGTACGCGGCCTTGCTGGGCATGGGCCCGAGCGCGTTCATGCCGCCCTCCGCAGGGGCCCTCTGCTTGAACCCGGCGACACTGGCCGACGACCCCGTACAGCGCCAGGCCCTGTTCGTCCCCGCAGCCGTCGCCGAGGCCGTGGTGGAGCTGGGGGCCGCGGCCGAGCGTGAGCGGGGAGCGCGTGACCCGAAGCATGACGCCGCCATGAACCAGCGGCTGTCCGACCTGCTATCGCCGCTGATCTTGTCGTAGGCGCCGGCGCCTCAGAGGCTCAGATCTCGGGCACTGGCACCACGCGCGTGTGTCCGCCGGGCACGAAGTAGAAGCGCTGCACGGTGGTCTCCCCGATGCGGAAGTTCACGATGTGCCGCCCCTCGGGGAGCGACACCTGCTGCGGTGGCGGCCCCAGCGTCTGGTCGCCCAGCGACACCACCACGTTGGGGGTACGCCCCGCCAGGATGTGCAGGACGCCATGTCCGTCGGGCACCCGCCCCCCTTCGAGGCGCGCGCCCTCCGTCACGGTGCCGAAGGTCAGCCCGTCCTCGCGCGGCTCGTCGTCGCCAGCAGGTTCGGGTGCGCCCTCACTCGGGTCCTCGGTCGCGTCCGTGTCTGGCGCGTCCTCGTCCGCGCCGGGGTCGTCGCTGGGGCCCTCGTGGTCTTCACCGGCCTCGGGTGCGCTCGTGGGGACGTCGGGCACGGGCGCGTCCGAGGCGTTGCTCTCCGCGACCATCATGTAGCCCACGTACCCCACGGCCATGAGCATGAACAGCATGGCGAACCACGTGAGCGGTCCGAGCCCTTGGCGAACGGGTTCTTCGTCCGTGTCTGCGTCTACCGCGAGCTCGGCAGGCACGTAGGCGGCGGCGGGCGGCGCGCCCAGCGCCAGCTCCAGGGAGCCGTCGTGCAACGGGTCGAAGGCGTCGTCCGCGGTCACGGGTGGCGACATGGGCGCGGCCTGCGTGACGGGCGCGCCGAGGGGCAATGGCTCGGCGCCGTCGTCGTTCGCGGCGTGGAGCGCGTCCGCCACGGAGGCATGCGACACCCGCGCGGCGGGCATCAGCAGCAGCGGCGCCGCGTCATCCGCATCTTCGCGGTCCAGGTCGTCCAGGCGATCCGCGAGTGCATCGTCCAGGGCGAGCGCATCCGCCGGGAGGCCTCCCGCCTCGTCCATCGCCGGGCTGGCCGAGAGCAGCTCCTCCTGCTCGCTCAGTGAGGTCGCGACCAAGTCGACCCCGTGATGGTCGCGCACGCCCAGGATGACGCCGCGCCGTGCGAGCTCGAGCAACGCCGCCTCCACCGTCTGGGGGGCATGAACACTGCCGACCAGCAGTTCGCGTGGCGTCTGACCGCGACCGAGGGCGGCCGCCACGGCCCCCACCTCGCCCGGAGCCGTCGCCTCGAACGAATCGAGCGCGTCCTCGTCGAGGCCCAGCGAGTCCACGCTGGCCAACGCTTCGCCCGAGACGGAATCGATCAGCGCACCCAGCCGCGCACACGCGTCGGCCACGCTCACCCGCGGCGCGCCACCCGCCATGCTGTGGCGCACGTCTCCGTCGAGCTCCTCGATGGCGAAGCGGCCGGTGCTGACACCCACCAGCACCCGCAGGGCGCGGTCTCCACGCGAGAACCCGCCGTCCGTGGCGGTGCACGACACAGACACGATCTCGCGTCCGCGTAGCTCGACCTCGAACAGGTTGAACGCGTCGCGCACGGTCAGCAGCGCGTGCTCGCGTTCGCGCTGGATGGTGGCCAGGAGACACGGGATGCCGAGGCCCTCGACCCGCCCGCGCACGGTGCCGCCCGCACGCAAGCGCGCCTCGAACTGGGCGCGCGGTCGCAGCACGTCGCGCACCTTGGCCAGGATCTGCGTCGACTCGGCTTCTTTGCGAAGGTACCCGCGGGCCCCGGCGCGCAGCTCGCGCATGCGGGACAGGAAGTCCTCGCGCCAGCTCAGCAAGATGACCGGGGTCTCGGACACGCTCGGGTCGCGCGACAGGGCACGGCACAGCGCGAGGCCGTCCATGTTCGGCATCAGGATGTCGCTGACGATGGCGTCGGGCGGCTGAGCGCGGGCAGCCGCGAGCGCCACGGCGCCGTCCTCGGCCTGCACCACGTGGGCGCCCTCGTCCTCGAGCAGCTGCGCGAAGAACCAGCGCACGGCCGGGTCGTCGTCCGCGACGATCACGCGCCGGCCCCGCAGCGAGATCTCGGCCTCGATGGAAGCCTCGCGTGCCTCTTCTTCGGCCGTGGGCTCGAGGTCGTTGAAGGACACGAGCGCCGGACCACGTCGACCGGCCGGGTCTCGGAAGTGCACGCGCCCGGAAGAGCGCTCGGACAAGTGCGCGCGCACGCGAGCAATGGCCGCCCAGGCTGCCGCCAGCACCTCGCTACCGTCGCCGAGGGGCACGGCCACGTCCGGACCTCGGTCCGCGGAGAGCACGAGCCCACGCCGGATCTCCTCGGCGATGCGCTCGGCCACGTCGTTGACGGTCAGGTCGCCGAGGGGCGCCCAGGTGGCGGCCTCGCCCAGGTCGGCCACGCGATGCACCGTCTGCAGGATGGTCTTCACGTGGAGGGGCTTGCGCAGCGAGTCCACCGCGCCGGCCTCGCGCAGGGCGATGGTGTCCACGGGCACGCCAGGCTGGAACAGCACCACCACGGGGACGAAGTCGGTCAGCGCGTCGCGCCGCAGCCGGGCCAAGAGGCCGTTGGTGCCGATGCAGACGGTGGCGTCCGCGAGGATGAGGTCGGGCGCGCTGGCCCACGCGAGCTGCGTGGCTTCTTCGGCGTTGGCGGCGACCAGCACCTCGAACTGCTCGGCCGGGAGCGCCGCGCGGATGAGCGTCTCGCTGTCGGCGTCGGTGCAGATGAGCGCGCTGACGATGGAGCGCTGAGGCGCGCTGTACCCTCCAGCGCTGGTGGTGCTCTCGGGCGGGGGGACGCTGGCGCGCGCGGAGCCCACCGTGGCAGGCGAGGCCGTGGTGAAGGGCGCAGGCGGCTTCATGGGCACGAGCCGGGCTTCGTGCGAGGCCACTGGCGCTGGCTCGGCCTTCGGGCGCGGTGCGGGCTCGGTGCGGACGGCTGGCGCGTGCCGGGGGACAGAAGGCGCGGCCGTGTGGGTCGCGACCGCTGCGCGCGGGCTGGGTGCTGCGGCCGCTGGTCGCGTGGCTGGCGCCGGGGTGACCTGGGGAGCGCGGGGCGCGGCGGGCGGGAGGTGCGTGGCCTGGGACGCAGGGGCTGCGGGCTGAGGCACGCGTGGCGCGCTGAGGGCCGAGGGCGCGTGGGACGCAGGGCGCGTGGCGCTGCGCGTGGGGGCAGACGAGGGAATGGATGGCAGCGGCGCGGGGCTGGGCCTCCCGGACAACGACGACCCGGGCGGTGCGCCGGGCGGCGGCGGCCGGTTGGAGCCCGATCCGGGCGGCGCTGGAGCCTTCAGCCCGGGTGGCTGAAAGCCCATCATCGTGGGCTTGTGCGCGCGCGCTGGCCGTGCGGCGGGACGCGCGGACGGAGCGCTCGCCGGGGCGGGCGGCGCTGCGGGCGGGGGCGTGGAGCCGACGTGTACCATGGGCATGGGCGCCGCAGAGGGGCGTGCTGCGCCGGGCGCAGGCACGATCGACGGACGGAGGCCGGCGTTCGCGCCCTCCACCAACGAAGGCAGGGTGGCGACGAGGTGCGTCAGCTCGTCCAGCTCGCCTTGAGACACCGGGCGCGCTTCGTCGCGCGCGCGCTCGAGCATGCCCGCGCCATCGGACAGCGCCGACGCGAGGCCGTGCATGCGGAACACCTGCGCCGACGCATAGAGCGCCTGCAGGCGGGCGCGGAAGTCGTCGCGTGGGCGGGCGGCCTCGGGGCTGCCCACCAGCAAGGCCAACGCCCCGCGCAGCTCCCCCGACTTGGCCGGGAGGCTGTCTACGAAGCGCTGGCGCGCGAGCCCGAGCGCCGTGTCATGGGGTTGCTGAGGCACGTCCGCCCGAGTGTACGCATCCGGCCGGACGTGGCCAGTTTCCCCACATGACGGCACGCCGAACGGCCC
The DNA here is from genome assembly GCA_020633055.1 of Sandaracinaceae bacterium. NCBI lineage: Bacteria > Pseudomonadati > Myxococcota > Polyangiales > Sandaracinaceae > Sandaracinaceae bacterium. The sequence goes on from JACKEJ010000007.1 coordinate 698,382, forward strand.
CGTGAACAGAACGCACGACCCCCGCGCGCCACCCCTTGACACCCCCCGAAGCGCGGCCTAGTTTTCGGCTCCTTCGCGGGTGTAACTCAGTCGGTAGAGTGCCAGCTTCCCAAGCTGGATGTCGCGGGTTCGAATCCCGTCGCCCGCTCAAAACAGTGCGTTTCAAGGCTCGGCCGGTTAGGGATCCCCCTACCCGGCCGTTCTCTTCCGTCCATGTTCGACCGAGCGCTCAAGCGACGCCGCGGTGGGAACCCGCGCGTTGGTTTGCTAGGCTGCCGCGCGATGAGGACGGCGGAGACCACCCAACGGCCACGCCACGTCGGCAACGTCTGGAGGTCCGGAAGCCTCGTCAGGGTGCGCTTGCTGATAAACAGCGTGAGATGGAGTCGAGCATGCTGGATCCCGCTGTTGATACTGGCCACGTGGGTGGGCGTCCCGGCGCCTGCGCTCGCGCACCGCGTGCTTCTCTCGACGGGCGACGACGTGTCGTCATGTGCATCGCGCGAGGAGCTCTCGGCGCGCGTGCACGCCGCGCTGCGTTTCCCGGAGCATCCGGAGCACGAGCTCCGCATCGACATCCGGCACGTGCGCGAGACCTACGAGCTGACCCTGGTCGTGTTCGATGAGGTCGGCACCCAGCTCACGCGGCGCGACCTGGTGAGCCGCGCTGCGGGCTGCCGCGAGCTGGACGACACACTGGTGCTGGTGTCGGCCCTGATGCTGGACGCCGCCGTCGCCGAACGACGCGCGACCGCAGCCGAGCACCGGTCGGTGCGGTGGAGCGCGGGGCTCGTCTCCGGGACGCGCTTTCTCGCGTTGCCCCGCGCGTACATCGACGGCGGCCTCGCGCTCTCGATGCGGAGACCACATGTCTTTACGGTCGTTCGCCTCGTGGTCGGGAGCGCGGTCCGGACCGCAGCGGCCGAGGGCCAGCTTCAGCTACGCGCGCTCACTGCAGAGGCGACGCTGTGTGGCCTCGCGCTAGAACGACGACGGTTCGCTCTCGGCGTCTGTGGGAGCCTCACGGCGGGGCAGCTGCGCGGTCGCACGCGTGGCTTGCTGGTCGAGAACGCGACCATCCGCACCCCCCACACGAGGACGGGGGTCGGGCTCACAACCGTGTTCGAGCCTGCCTCGTGGTTCGCGCTCTCGGCCTCGGTGGTCGTGGACGCCGCGCTGACGCGGACGTCGTTCGCGGTGAGCCAGCTGGACGGCCCCGAGGTCATCTACCGCGTCCCCCGCGTCGGTGCGCGCCTGGAGTTCGCGGCGCTGATTCGCATCGATAGAGGCCCGTGAGGGGAAGACGAAGAAAAAGTGATGGTGACCAGGGAGACGGAACAGCCCACCTCGAAGGAAGGAAAAGGAACCGTCATGCCCTACTCACAACGTGCTGCCCTCTTCACGCTACTCTCGCTCGGTCTCGCCGCTGGCTGCGCGGACGACTCACTCGTCGGCCGCTCTGGCCGCATCCCCATTGACAGTCGGCAGTCCACCCTGGGGACGTTTCATGCGGACGCCAGCGCGACCGCGGGCGACGTCAACGGGGACGGCTTCGTGGACCTGGTCGTGTGGACGAACGCGTCCCAGCCGCGCGATACCAGCGGCATCCCAACCGGCCCCGTCATGGAGCTCTTCGTGTTCCTCGGCAGCGACAATGGCTTCGACGGAACCCTAGCCCCAGAAGACGCTGACACCACGCTGACGCTCCGCGAGCACGAGTTCGTCGCGCACGCACGGACGCAGGACCTCGACGGGGACGGCGCGGCCGAGATCGTCGTCCACGCGCTGGTGGAGTCCTCCGACGCCTTCCCGAGCAGCTCCGAGATCACGCCAGCGGTCCTCGCGGCCCCGCCTGTCGGTTCGGTGTATGTCGTGGACGGCGCTGGGCTCCCTGCGGGCGTCCACCCCATCGAGAGCGTCGGCGCGCGCACGCCCGCATATCGGGCGGGCATGGACTATGCCGTGCGCGCCCCCCTCCCCGTCCGCGACCTCGACGGGACCGCGGGCGCCGAGTTCGTGACCGAACCCTACCGCACGATCCCCATCGGGGTATCGAACCTCACGGTCCGTGACCTGGCGACGGGGGCCGCGCGGGTCGAGCTGGTCGCACCCGAGAACACGTTCATGGACGTTCGCGGCGTGCTCGACTACGACGGTGACGGCATCGACGACCTCGCCGTCCTCTACGTCCGGACCGAGGGCGGAAACCCGACGCTCTACGGGTCCTGGACCGCCGTGGGTCTCGGGGTGTTCTTTGGACCCCTCGACGCGAACCGCACGCTGGGAGACGTCGACGCACCGATGTTCGACTTCCCCGGCATCTCCTTGGCGCCCGCCGCCGTCAGCTCCTTCGTCCTGGATGGCGCGGTGTCCACGGTCGTCGGTGACTTCGGCAGCGACGACCGAGATGATCTCCTGTTCACCGCTGTCGACGGGACGAGCCTCTTCCTCCCCGGTGGACCGAGGGTCGCACCGCGCAGGGTCCTGCCGCTCGCGGTCGACCGCACCACGGAAGATGAGCGCCCTCTATGGGCGACCGCCGTGCGCGGAGGTGGCCCGTCGGGCGAAGATGCCGTGTTCCTCGTCGCGCAAGACACCCTCTCGCTGCGCGTACCGGGCGTGACGGGGCTCGTGACCGGAGTCGAACGCGAGGACGGGGTACTGATCCGCCGCGAGACCATCGAGCGCGCAGGTGATGCGGGAGCCCCCGTGTTCACGACGCTGGGGGGCGCCGTGGCGGACTTCGACGGGGACGGCAAGCTCGACCTGGCGCTCGGCGCGAGGGCCGACGCGACCGACAGGAGCCTCGTGCACATCCTCTACGGCTTCGGAGGGTAGCGCGTGTTGCTCGAGTCCAGCGCTGGTCACCTCGAAGCCCGCGACGCCTCCCCCGTCCAGCCCGAGCGCACCGAAGACCACTCGCCCATCGACGACACGTTCGTGCGCGCGCATGCGCCCTTCGTGCGTCGGTGCCTGGTGCGCTTCGGGGTCTACGGTGCGGATGCGGACGACGCGGTCCAAGACGTGTTCGTCATCGCGATGCGCAGGTCCGGAGCGCTGGACACGAGCACCTCCCCACGCCCTTGGCTCTACACCGTCGCGCGCAACGTCGCGCATAACGCGCGCAGGCAACGACGACGGGGCGAGCTGGCCATGGACGTTCCACCCGAGGTGAGCATCCCGGCGGAGCAAGAGCGCGTGGTCCACGAACGAGAGGCCCGCTCGCTCGTGCACCGGGCCCTCGACGCGCTCCCCTCCGCCCAGCGCGACGTCGTCATCCTGCACCGCCTGGAGGGTTGGCCGATGGAGCGCGTAGCCGAGACGGTCGGGTGTCCTGTCGCCACCGCGCACTCTCGTCTCAGACTGGGTACCCACCGACTTCGTCAAACAATCCGCCGTCAGGCCTTCCGCGCTCGCTGCGCTGCAGTCCTCGCCGCGTTGCTCGGAGCGCTCGCCTCGCCCCCGACCGCGGCCGCTGCGGCGATCTCCGTGACATGCATCGTCGTTGGAGTGGTCGTGGCGGTCCAGACAAATGCGTCGCCCAGCGCCGTCGCGTCGCCACCGGCACACCACGCGGAAGTGAACACGGGCGTTCCCACGCGTCCAAGCGTGCCGGCCCAAGACACGCCCGAAGACGCCCCTCCCGTGAGCTCGCGAGAAGCGCCCACCATCGTCCCGCCGAGACCCCGCTCCCATCGCTCGCGGGGGCTCGGCGGCGTCGAGCCCAGCACAGAGGCCTCGCAGCCGGCACTCCCAGAAGACGACACGGACGCGCTCATCGCGGAGACGCGGGCGCTCGCGCGAGCGAGGGCGCTCACTGAGACGGCTCCCGACGCCGCGCAGCGCGCGCTCCAGGCCTACGACGCGCAGTTCCCCGACGGGCAGCTCCGAAGGGAACGCGACGCCATCCAGCGTGCGCTCGACGCGCGGAGCCCGCATCCACCGTGAGCCAGTCGTTGGGCCCGGAGGACTAGAGTGGGGTGCGCAGGCCGGAGTGCTAGCCTCCGCGACCTCATGCGCTGGCCATTCTCCAAGAAGCATCCCCCACTCAGCATCCCACCGCGAGACGCCCAACGCTGGACCGTCGCGGAGGGCGACGTTGGCGGTGGACCTCTCATCGTCCCCAGCAACGACGCGGCGCGCGAGCTCGCAGGACACCCAGACCTGCCCATCAAGCTCGGCTTGGCAGTGCCGCTCAACCGCCCCGCTCCCGGGGGCCTGCCGGACGCGGATGAGAACGCCGAGCTCGGGCGGGTCGAGGACCTCATCGTGGAGCGCGTGCTCGCGGCAGGCGTCGCGGTGCACGCGATGAGCCTCACCACGGGCGTGATGAAGGAGTTCGTGTTCTACGTCGCGCCCGGCATGGACATCGCCACGGTGCACACGCGTCTGCGCGACGAGGTGTCGAGCCACGACGTGCAGTGCATGGCGGTCAAGGACCCGAAGTGGGCCTCGTATCGTGAATTCGTTCCTTCGCCGTGACCACCGAAGACGGCGGCGTCCAGCCAACGTGCTCCGAAAGCGAAGGCCGTAGGCGGTTCGCTATCCTCGGGGCCCTTTCAACGAGGTCCCCGTGAAGAAGTTCGTAGTGCCCGTGGTCTGTGCGCTCGTAGGTTGCGCCGCCGGCGTTGCCATGCCCGCCATCACCGCTCAGTCGTTCTCAACGCCCGCCAACGTCGTGCCGCTGCAGGCGTTCTGTGAGCGCGTCAACAACCGAACCCTCAGCGAAGCCGTCCTACGCAACGGCGCACAAGGGTTCCACATCACCGTCGTCACGGGCGGTGGGACCGCGTGCTTCGAGCGGCCCGCCCAGTAGCGCGTCGCCCCAACGCCACGCCACCGCTGCGACGCGTCGCTGCAGCTCGTTGACGCGGCGTCCCGCGCGATGGGAGAACGAAGCCTTCACCGAGAGACCCCGAGATGAAGGCACCTACGCTTCCGAGAACGTGGATGGTCACTGCGCTCCTGCTCGCGCTCCCCTCGTGTGCCGAGCACCATCGTCTGGCGGATGGGGGCGTGGAGGACGTCGGCCTGGCGGACGGCGGGAGCACAGACACCGGGAGCGCAGACACCGGGGCCCTCGACACGGCGGTGGAGCCGATGGACATCGGGCCTCGACCCGATGCGGGGGACCTCGACTGCGGCATCCACGCGGCGGAGGTGCACTACATCGGCGCCAACCTCGACCCGGTCCCCATCGTGGACCTCGTCGTGGGCGAAGGTGTGTATTGCTGGCGCGTTGGCGTCCTCGCTTCCCAGGCGGAGGCTGCCGAGATGAGCGAGCTTCCGTGGGTGCAGTGCGAGGTCTCCAACGTCGGGGCGGCCGACTACCTGTGTCGAGAGACGGCGACCCTTTCGGCCTCCGGGAATCCGCTTCTGATCACGCAGGACATCGTGGATGGCCTGTGCTGGTTGACCGCAGTGGCTCCGCACTCTGCGACCCCGGCGTGCATCCGGCCGACGTTCTGAAAGAAGGCTCAGAACACCTGCGGACGACACGTGTCCGGGCACCCCAGGGAAACGACCCGCAGCTGCGCCCAGGAGGCACCACCGACCGCCGCGACGAGCGAGACGACGGTCGCGGCCAATGCATAGCCGAGCAAGCCGCAGGTGTGGAACCCCGAGGCCGCAGTGCCGGTGTGTACGCCCGGGAGCGTAGCTGCGATGGCGATGAACACGGGGCCAAACGCCAACACCGATAGCGTGAAGACGATGAGCGCGACCGACACCGCGAAGAGCTCGTGGATCGGGGTGGGCTGGAGCCACTGATGCTCGGGGTCTGGCGCGAACGGGTCCGTCATGACCCGCTCAGCGTGGCGTATGGCGATGCCGCAGGCCAGTCGCTCACGTGCAACCCGTCGCGGCGGAACCCTTCCCGCGTCGCTGCCTCGACGCCCAACCCATCGACTCGCTGAGGAAGCTGCAGACGAACTCCGCATCCGTCTCCGACCCGACGAAGACGCCCCTCTCCACCTCGTCGTCACGGAGCTGCACGTCCACGTGCGGAACCGCTGGACCGAACCACCAAACCCATATGCTGTAGGGAGACATCCAAAGTCGCTTGATCACGCGCGTAGCGACGTAGGGATGGCGCACATCGTCGATGCATATGCGCCGCTTCCCGAACTGAACCTCCCCCCACCTGGCGGACACCTGAGATAGCGCGAGAATGCGCAGGAGTGTCCGATGAAGCAGAAGAAACAACCCTCCCTGGCGCGGCGTGCTCGTCGTTCGTTCACGCCTGAATTCAAGTCCGATGCGGTGCGGCTGGTGAAGAGCGGGAAGTCCATCCCGACGGTCGCGCGGGAGCTCGAGCTCACCGAGACGGCGCTCCGTGAGTGGGTGCGACGTAGCGATGCGGACGCCGGGGCTCGTCAAGACGTGCTGACCACGGACGAGCGGCAGGAGCTGGCCCGCCTCCGCCGTGAGAACCGTCAGCTGCGCCAGGAACGCGAAATCCTAAAAGCGGCGGCCACCTTCTTCGCCAAGGAGAGCGCGTGAGGTATGCGTTCATCGCCGAGAAGAAGGTGGCCTTCCCCACCGCCGCGCTGTGTCGCGTACTGGGAGTCTCGCGCAGTGGCTTCTACGGCTACCTGGCCGAGCCCGAGACCGAACGAGAGCAGCGCGACGCCGTGCTCGTGGCGAAGACGCGTGCCGTGTTCGACGAGCACAAGGGTCGATACGGCAGCCCTCGTGTTCACCGTGAGCTCCGTGAGCGCGGCGACATCGTGAGTGAGAAGAAGGTCGCCCAGGTCATGCGCGACCACGGCCTCGTGGCGCGGCGAAAGCGAAGGTTCCGAGCCACGACCGACTCGAAGCACGACGACCCCATCGCGCCGAATCTCCTCGAGCGCGATTTCACGGCGACCGGCCCCAACGAGGCTTGGGTGACCGACGTGACGGCCGTGTGGACCCACGCCGGTTGGATCTTCCTGGCGGCCATCCTCGATCTGTTCTCGCGGCGCGTCGTGGGGTGGGCGACGAGCGCGAGCAACGACCGCTTCCTCGCCATCGACGCCCTGCGAGCCGCCCTCGTCGCGCGCCGCCCTCCTGCCGGGCTGCTGCATCACTCCGACCGTGGCAGTCCCTACGCCAGCGGCGACTACCGCCGTGAACTTGAACGGGCGGGCATCATCGCCAGCATGAGCCGGAAGGGCGACTGCTGGGACAACGCGGTCGCCGAGAGCTTCTTCGCGACGTTCAAGGTGGAGGCCTTGGGCGACCACGTGCCCCGAGACCACGACGCCGCCATCGCCATCGTCCGCGACTACATCGACGGCTACTACAACCCCAAGCGGAGGCACTCGTTCATCGACTACGAGTGCCCCATCCAGTTCGAACTCAAGTGCCAACTCGCCGCGATGGCGGCATAGTCAACCTGTCCGCTCGACGGGGGGAAGTTCAAACCAGCCACCAACCTCGATGTGGGTCAGCGTGACGTAGATGCGCATGGGCACGAACGTGCGGTGGATGTACACCGGGATCGTCGCCAGGGAGGCGACCAAGACCCACAGGAGCGACTGACGAAACCGCCACGTGCCCCCCCTCCGCGTTCCCGACGAGTTGCCATCACGACGCGTAGGCGAGGACCCCGCCCAACACCACCCACTCCAGAAGCACCGTCGCGAGATGCGCCCTTTGTTCGAGCACGAAGCCCCGATTGCTGTCGAGCGCACGAACCGCCATGCCCTTGGGAGGGTCTAGCCTGAGAGGGCCGGCGTCGTCGGTAGCGGGGAGCATCGTCACACCGAAGTGGGCACTACGCGTCCATCCGTTGCTCGGCGACGATCAGCGCGCGCCTCACCCACCACTGCGCATACGTAAAGAACCCATACCCTCGAGCGGGCGAGTAGGCGTCAGCCGCGCTGCGCAGGCCGACAACGCCGCCGTTGAACAGGCGGTGGAGCCCCGTCGACCCACGCTGATGTCGGTCCAGCGCCAAGTGCAGCGTTGGTGCCAAACACGCATCCACGAGGACGCGCGCGGCCGCGTCGTAGGTCGCATTGGCCGAACGCAGCGCTTCGGCGTTGCGCGCGGCGCGCCTTGCGTCGGTAAACGCGTCATGTGAACCAGCGAGATCGAACGCCGCCTGGATGGACACGCGGCCCTCTTCGGGCGTGGCGCGGCGCACGTCCATCAGGTGGCTCTCGATGCGCTCGAACAACGGTTGATCGAGCACGTCCTCAGGCTGCGCGAGGAGTTGGTTGCGTCGTTCGACGACCGTCCCAAGGAGGCGATCGGCGGCCGTGTCGTCGACGACCAACAGCCGTTCTAGGCACCGACCGCGTGCGTCTCCCAGCTCGGCGACGATCGCGCGAAGCTCCGGCAAGTGGGTCAGCGACGGGTCGCGGCCTTGCATCAACGGCGGAGCTACCGCGGCGAACCCGTCGAAGTCTCGTTCGGATTCGGGGGCCGCTAGGAACGCATCGTAGGCTGGCCGTGCCCGCGCGAAGTCGACCCTTTCGCCATGGCGACCGAGGTCTCGCAGTATGTCCCGCCAGCGCACGCGAAGAGCTTGCACCACAACGGCGGTGTGTCCACCGCACACTGGCGGCGTGTCCACCGAACCGACGAAGGCAAGGCACCGAGGCTAGCTCTTGGGTTGGATGCGGGAGACCTCCACCACGTAGTACGGGCCTGGTTCCCAACCGCCACCGGCGAAGTACTCCGCGCCGGCGAGCGCGTCCCCGAGCGTCGCGAAGAGGCACTGGGCGTTCGTCGTGCACTCCCGGGCGCCCCCGTTGCAGGACAGCGGGGAGCACTCGAAGGCATCGCTTCCGCTGTGGTTCACGGCGTCGAATCCGAGCAACTCGGTGCTGGCCGTCGGCGGCGGCGCGGCGGCGATCCCTGCGAAGTCCACGGGTTGCCACCCGTCGGACGCGCGGTCTTCGTGCCAGATGCGCAGCGCCAACATGGCGTAGGCGCTCGCCGTGTCCTCCGGGACCAGGCTCCAGGCGCCCTCGACGGTGTCGAACGCTCCGAACCGGTTGTGCTCCCATCGCTCGAACCACGCAGGAGGCGCGGCCGAGATGCAGTTGCTGACGGACCACACGCCCGCGACCCGTGCTGGCAACGCCATCTCGGCGGACGGGGAAACGATGACTTTGGGGAGGTATCCAACGAAGATGAACGCCATGGATCGAGCCTAGGGTACTCGGCACGGGATGGTCGACGGCCGCGAGGAATCATGGTCCCCGCCGACGCACGCGAGGCGCCCACGGGTCGATGGCAGCGTCAGAACACCTGGGGGCGAGAAGGGTCCGGGTTCCATCGAGCCAAGACACGCAGCTGTGCTCAGTGGGAGCCGTCGACATCTTCCGATGCGACGGTGGTGAACCCGCCCACGGGCAGCTCTGGGTGTGCGGAAATGAAGCGACGCACGGGAGCAGGAACGCCTGCGAACGGAGAGAGTACGGGCCCCAACGCGTTCACGTCGACGTAGCGCGAGGTGCTGTAGGCGCTCCAGTCACCGTCCGAGCCGGAGTACGGCACGTCGCACGTGACCTGATAGCGCAGTCTCTGGCCGTGCGCGTCGAGCACGGGAAACGCCGCCACGACCGAGAAGCTGTCGCTGCAGTCTTCGTCGCTGGAAACGGGATGTTCCATGGCATCGCGTTGCGCCGCCGCGAGACGCGTGCGTGTCAGTCGGGTCGCCGGCAAGAAGTCGACCGTACGGAGCGAGCGGAGGTCGATGGCGCGCAGCGAAGTGCGCCACTCGCCGTGGGCCGCACCACAGCTGTACTCCCAGTCCCTGCGTCGCACGAACAGGAGCGGACCGATGCTCGCGACGAGCTCATCGGTGACGGTTCGCTCACCGATCGGGACCTCGGACGGAAGCGTCTCCCACAACGGGACCTGGCGTTGCGGTCCCCGGAGGTCGAGCTCCGAGACACGTCCACGCTTGGTCGCGACGCCACGTCCGTCTCCTTCTCCTCGCCCGCAGTTCACGAACCAGGCGTTGCGCGGGCGAGGAACGGGTGTGACGCGCTGCCCGCCGACGCTCAACGTCACACCCCGGGTGCGCGCCTGCACGCGACCGTTGGCGTCGACGGCGTACGTCCACGCTGGCCCGGGCTCCACCCAGTCACGCTCGCCCGCCTGCCGCGTCCACACCAGCGCAACCACCGCAGCGCGTGGCTGCGCCCGCGAGACGCCGACGACGACTCCGGTCACCGTGCACCCAGCGAGGATGAGTACGACCCGTACGCGCAGCATGGATGCCAAACCTGCGCGAGACGACGATTCATTCCTGGGCGTGACGGTTCGCGTGTAGATCGCACGGGGCGTCCGGCCCCTGGCCTCGAGCCCGCAGTAGCTCCTGCTCGGTTGGGTAGACCCGGCAGTCCAGCGGCGCAACGACGTAGCCGAGACGCATCAGCCGTTCACAAACCTCGCGACTCAGCCTGGTCGAGTCCGTCGTGTAGTCAGGAGGCGTGGCCGCGACGGGTGGGCGGAGCGCGTCGGGTCCGAAGCTCGCGGCCTCGATGCGATCCGGCAGCGCGATGCCCAGCGCTTCGAGGATGGTGGGCGCGACGTTGGCCAGGGTTGCGTCCGTCGGGACGACATGCGGACGCCCGGGACCGAGAGCGACGAAAGGCACCTGCGATACGGACGGGGCCACCTCGGAATGACCAAACCGCCCGCCCTCCTCCGCCGTACCGAGGAGCTCCCCATGATCGGCGACGATGACCACCAACGTGTCGCGGAGCGCTCCTCGCCGCTCCAGCCTGTCCATGAACTGATCGAGCGCGCGGTCGACGGTGCGCACCTCGGCCGCATACAGCGAGGCGATCCAGGCTGCGTCCGCTGGAGTGGCCGACCGTTGGCCGCGCTGAACAGCTTGGACCCACCCTGCCGTCGCATCGGGTGCCACCGCCCCCTCGGGACGCGCGGGGGCGAACTCGGCAGGCGGGTCATACGGGACGTGGGGTTCCATCAGGTGCACATAGACGAACCAACGTTCCTCTTGCTGCGCCGCGATCCAGGACTCCGCAACGCTCAGGACGGCGGGGGCGGTGGTGCCTGCGTACGCGCGAAGCGCGTTGTGGAACTGCTCGAAGCCCTGCGTGACGCCGAAGGGCTCGCTGGTGTAGCCGTTCGCGGAGAAGCCCGCCGTGCGAAGACCCTCGCACTGGAGGATCTCCGGGAGCGTCCACGCGAGCCGGGGGATCACGGGCTCCTCGCCCAATGCGCGGGACCTGACGCGGCGCAAGCGCTCCGTCGGCACGCCCATCAGCAGGCTGCCCACGGCTCGCAGGCAGTGGGTCTCGGGGGACCGCAGTTCACCGCGCACGCCGCCCTGTGCGCGGCGCGTGAGGTTCGGCATGCGCTCCGCGGTCAGGTGGTCTGCACGGAGCGCGTCGACCAGAATCAAGAGGGCGTTGCGGGCGCGGCCCGTGGGGACATCGGGCGCAGCATCGGAGGTCTCCGACGTCTCAGTCTGAGGTGCAGTCGGCGTTGCTTCGGCGCCATGGCGCGTGGACGCCTGACCTGCGGGTGACTCTGGGCTGCCTGACGACCCCGAGCACGCGGCAAGGAGCGCGACCCACGCGGCGACTCCGCTGGTTCGATGGCTCGGCCAGGTCATGCGGCGCCCAACGTATGGTCCCGCGCGGGTGATTCCCAGGGAACGAGCTCGCGCGAAGAACGCCCGTCGCGCCAAGCGCCAAGGCCCCCAGCGACATACCAATCGCGTCGCGACAGCCGCTAGGCGCCCACCGCTCGCCACCGCTGCACGAACGCCAACGCCTGAAGGGCGAGAAACGGACCAAGGATCAGCCAGCCGAAAGGGACCTTGTAGAAGAACGGCGTGCCAATGTCGTCGGGGGTCTGTCCCGAGAGGGCGAGCACCTGGGCATCGTCCAGGGGGATGTACGAGTCCCCGTCGCGGTCGCACACCACGTACGACCCGCCACCTGTGAACAGCGGCACGAAGAACACCGAGAAGTCGCTGTACTTGTAGCCGATGACGGGTTCCGCGAACCCGACCTCCGCGATCGCCTCGGGAGTGACTACGTCCGCAACCTCCGCGATGTTCTCGCTGCTCCCGATGAGGGCCCAGCCGCGGCGCGCCTTCGCATGGCTCGGTTCGAACGCCATCACGTCGATGGCGAAGGTGATGAGAACGGTCGAGAAGAGCAGCCACCTCATGGGCGCGGACGATACCGACGTGCGTTCATCGCGTCGAGCTCGTGACACGGGCGCCAACGATGATGCGAGTGCCGTCGGACCGCCCGCGATGCTACACGTAAGGCGGAGCAAGCATGGGCAACAACGGCTTCGAGGTAAATGACGACCACTCATCGACGGGTCGCGGTGTCCGCTTCGGCTGCGGTGGACTCCTCGGCGTGGTGGCTGGGCTCTATGTGGCGACCGACTACCCCGATCTGAGCGGCGCGGAGGTCTGCGGGTTCGCGGCCGTGGGGTTGATCGCGGTGGGCTTCGTCTCGGCAGTGTTGGGCGACTCGTTCTGGGAGTCCTTGCGCGACCTCATGCGCTAGCGGCGTGTGCGCCTTTTCGTAGATGAGCGGTGATTGTCGGACGATGCGCCTGAGACGGAAGCGTTCGTCGACCCTCGCTTCAGTAGTGCAATCCCGGATCAGTGTCGGGGGACCTACGCGGCACGGTGACCGTGAACGCACTGTCCGGGAAGCGGGTGATGCGCGTGATGGTGAGGTGCAGGGTGGTCACGTAGAGGCGTTCGAGCACGTCACCTGACGCCACCTGCCCCCACCACAGCGGCCCCCCATCGGCGCTTGCCCTGTCGACGAACTCGAACCGCACACGCCGCTCCCAGAAGCTCGCGTGATCCGCAGTGAGGTACGCCCCGGCGCGACAGCTCTGCGAAGTGCGCGAGATGCGGCGGCAGTCGGTGATCACCACACGACGCGAGCGCTCCCGCGCACCTGCCCCCCGGAAGGCATCGTCAGAGATGATGGTGTTGACCTCCAACGTCGGGACGATGTCCTGCGCAGACACCAGCGCCTTCGCTGCGCAAGCGAACGCGACCACAACTCCCAGCACCGCCCTCATCGCTCACCGCCTCTCACCGGTCAGCTGCCGACAGTACCAGGAGCCCCGGGTCCCGTGTGCGGGAAAGCCGACGCGCGGCTGGCGTCGTCTGGCGGCGAGACGTACGAAGCCGAAGCGCGGGGTGTCGGCTGCGCGCCCTGGTGATGCGCCCGAAGGCGGTGCCTCGCGGTTGACGTTGTGACCTCGCCTCCCCAGGGTCGCCCGCGCATGCCCACCCTGGTCCACCTCGCGCCCGAGCATCTGCACCGCCGCATCACGCGCAGCGGGCTGCGTGGTGGCGCGTGGTCACTGATGGTCGGTGGCCAACGTGTTTCGTTCACCGAAGCCGTGTTCGCCATGCCGGTGCTGAGCGACTTCAGCGTCACGCACCAGTGGCTCCGGGAGCTACGCCGGCACGACGGGCGACGCTTCATCGGCGTCTACTTTCGACTCCCGGCCGAGACGGAGGTCTACGTCGGGCGGTTCGGGCAAGAACACCGCGCGCTCCCGCTGGGCGCTTCGGTCGCCGCTGTACGTGACTCGCCCGCGGGCGCCCAGATCGTGATCCCGGAGCGCATCGCCGCGTCGTCCATCCGCGCCATACGGGCGCTCCGCCAAGACGTTGGTTGGGTCGAGACCCCCGAGGGCACCACGCACTACGCCTGCGTGTGCAGCATGTGCCTCCGCCCGGGCACCCCCAACCTCATCCGCCGGGTCCGCGCCTCCTACCTGTGCGGCATGCGACACCTCGCAACGGCGGAGACGAACGTGGAGGCTGTGCGCGCCCTCGGTGTCGCGCAGGGGGCCATCGAACGCGGCCGCGGCCGGCTCCCCGTGGAGGCACTCCGCCGCTTCGCGCAACACCCCAGCCCCGTGGTGCGGAAACGCATCGCGCACCTGCTCAGCCTGTGCGGTAGAGCGGCGCCCCACGCTGCTACTGTCGGCGAACCATGACCCTCCCGCGCCGAGGAAGCCGAACCGTCATCGTCGATGGCGTCACGTATCGCTGGCGCGTGCGCACCCGCCCGACCGCGGCACAGCGCACAGGTCGCAGCCCGCTCGGTGTGGCGGTGGAGCGCGACGATGTCCGCGGCGCCACGTTGGTCGCCGTGCTCCGGCGACTGCACCCGGGAAGCGGTGGACTGGAGCGTACGTACGCGGTCACGCCCAGAGAGGTGGCGGCCGTGGTGCGGGAGGCGCTCAGCGCTGGCTGGACACCGACGCACGAAGGTCCGCAATTCGCCTTTCGTCCAGCGTCCGCGCGTGTTCCGAGCCGAACCGCCGAAGTCGGGCCTCCCGAGCTCACGACGGCGGTCATCCACGAGCTCGTCGCCGCGCGCACGTCACGCGACACGCTGCGGTTCGGGGACACGCAGACCCTGACGTGGCCGGGTGGCGGACGCTACGCGGGCGTGCGCATCGAGGTCAGCGGGAAGGACCTCATGGACTGGGTCCGCGACGCCGAGCGGCCGCACGTCGAGCGCGAGAACGCCAACCGCGGCGGAGGAGACCCGGCGTGTCACCTCGTCCCGGCGGACTATCTCCCCCCGCCCCAGACGTTCCGCACCTCGAGGGAGCTGTTCGGAGAGGTTCCGTCGGTCGAGGCGCGGTCGTTCGTCATGGAGCCGAGCGACAGACGCCTGAGCAAGACGACGCTCCTCACGTGCTCCTGTGGAGTCTCCGAGTGTGAGTTCCTGCTGGTGCGCATCTCCGTGCTGCCCGACGTCGTCGTGTGGTCCGACTTCGAGTCGTTCCACCGACCGTGGGTGTACGACCTTGGACCGTTCGTGTTCGACCGACAGGAGTACGAAGCCGCGTTCGGCTGATGGGTGCGATCACGGTCCGCGCGTCGGGGCCCGGCGGTCAACCGGTAGAGGACGTCTCCGTTCTCGGTGCGTTCGAACGGGAACAACCCACCGGGCTCTCGGTGAAGCGGCCGACCCCCGAGACCGGGATGTGCATCGCCCAGCTGGCGGTCCGCAACACCTCCCCATCGTCCGGCCCGAACGTAGCGCGCTTCTCGGGCTCGACAGGCTCGCGAAGGGCGGATTGACGCTCAGCACCAACCGGCGAAGCGAAACGAACGGGAAGAGGCGACGCACGCGCGGGAGGTGGAACATCTGGCGCGCGAGCTCGAGCACCTCGGGCTCGTCGCAGGACGTCAACAGCTCCTCCCAGGTAGACAGCGCTTCTGCGTCCGCCGCTCCAATCCCTGTCATGACCCTCCTCCGGCGACGAGCGCATGCATGTGGCACGCACCGTGGGCCTCGTCAGCGAGGGGAGCACGCCTCTGGCGCCGGAGCGCGATGACTCGAGCGAGTTCAACCACCCTCGGTGAGCGCGATTCCCATGCCATTCGATATCGCCTGGTCCGATCCACGCCTCACCTGGCAGTGGCCGACTGCACGCTGTGAACCTCGGAACACCCCACGCGCACCGCATCGTCGCGGAAGACCTGGTCACTGACCGCAGCTGCCATGGGCAGCGCGGCGAACACGAAGCAGGTCCCACAGGCGACCACCAGCACCGCGCGCGGGCCGATGGCGAGCCACCTGGACAGCCCAACCACGACTCCTACCAAGTTGATCACCGTCGCGGGGAGCAACGTCCACCACACGGGGGGACCGCACAGCGTCATCCAGCCAGACGTCGAGAAGACACCCAACAAGACCCACGCGGGAACGAACATCACCTTGAACGAAGGCTCGCGGCCGCCGAGGGGCACAGTGAGGTGAGGGTCGTGCGGTGAACGGCTCATGCGTGGGGTGTGCGGCAACGTGACCTAGTGTCGGCTGGCATCATAGCCCGAGAGCAGCGCGAACGATACGCGCCGTGGGCTCCTCCAGGACCGCGAACACGACGGTCGACACCTGGCGCGTCGGGCCGGCCCACCCGCGTAGGGCGCGCACCATCGCGCCCGCTGATGCGGTCTCGCCGGCCCCGCCGTGTCCCGCCCCGAGCAGCGGAAGGCCGAGCACGAACGACTCGGCGGACTCCGACATGGCGAGCTCCTCGGCGGCGTCTAGCGCGGCGCGCGTGCATCGCTCGATGCGGGTCGGGCCCGACGGTCCACCCGTCTCGGGGTCGGGCTTGCGATAGTCCACAGCAGCCACGTGCAGCACCCACCGGAACGCGCTCGCTGTACCCGCCGTCGTGACGAGGCAGTCGTCCGGCCCGAGGGGCTCGTCGAACTCTTCCTCCCACGCGCTCCGCACCAGCCGTTGGTACGGGGCGCCGCCGCACGCCTCGCGAATCGCGCCGCTTACCCCAGTGCCCAACGCCACCTCCGGGTTCGAGGCGTTCACGATGGCGTCAGCGCGCAGGCTGGCGTCGACGAGGCTCCCCACGAACACGCGGCAGTCCATGGCCCGCATGGTAACGGGCCGCGCTGACCTCGTCACCGCTGACACCCGCGCGCCCTCGCGATACCTTCTGCCGTGTCCGACTCCGACCTCGAGTTCATCACGTCCGTCCGTAAGCGCCCAGGCATGTACGTGGGAGACCCGTACGACGGCAGTGGCCTGCACCACCTGCTGCGCGAGCTCCTCGCGAACGCCCTGGACCAGTTCTACGTGGGGCGCCTGACGCGTATCGATGTCTCGGTCCTCGCCGACGGACGCCTGCGCGTGGAAGACGACGGCCGAGGGATCTCGACAGCACGCGACGCCGACGGGAGGACGTTCCTCGAGCGTGTGTTCACGACGCGGCACACGACGCCGACCGCCGATGGCCACGCACCCCATTGACATCTCGCGGACGTCGGCCTCGGCCTCGCGCCCGTGTGCGCGCTGTCGGCCGCGCTGCTCGTCCAGGTCAGGAACGCAGACGGCTGCTTCCGACGGACGTTCGCGTGCGGCGTCGCGACCGGCGACCTGGTGCGCACGGGGCCCGCGACGACCACGGGGGCCACTGTGGAGCTGCTCCCCGACCCCGACATCTTTCCGCGCCCCGCCTGGGACCCGGCGCGGATAGACCCGATGCTGCGCGAGCTGGCGAGCTTGTGCCCGGGCCTCACCACGTCCTTCGCGTTCGAGCGGCGCCGCTACGGCCCGTTCGAAGACCTGCGAGACCTCGTGTGTGAGCTGGGCGATGGTCGCCCGCGCCCGGAGGACGTCATCCTGTGCAGCGCCGACGACGGACCGATGAGCGCGCGCGTCGGCCTCTGGTTCTCGAACCCCGCGTTCGGCGCGCCCCCGCGCGAGGCCAGCTACTGCAACCTGCTGAAGACACACGCCGGAACGCACCTCGATGGCTTCCGGCGCGGGCTCGTCGATGCGGTCGCGAGCGCGGCTGGCGCGCGTTCACGCGGGCGGACCACCGCGGCGTACGACCGCGTTGCAAGGGGGCTCGTCGCCGTGATCAGCGTGACCCTCGTCGACCCTTCGTACGGAGCGCCCACCAAGGACCAGCTCACCACGCCGGCGGCACGCGGCCTGGTCGAGCGCGCCGTGCGCGAAGGCTTCGGCGCGGCGCTTGCCAAGGACCCCCAACTCGCGGCGTCGCTCACCGAGAGGCTGGCCCGATGACCGAGGACGAGCTCATCGCTCGGTTCGGTGTGCCACCCGCGGACCCGCGACACTCACCCGAGATTCGCCGTGTACTCGAAGAGGAGACGCAGCGCCTGCGGGACGGCACGGGGGACAGCGCCGCGGCACGCCTGCTCTGCGTCCACCTGTGCCTCGGTGGCGATGTGACCGATGCGCTCGCGGTGTGGCGAGCCAAGCAATCCTCGTTCGACGCGGGATGCTCCATCGACGTCCAGCTGATGTGCGGTGCTGGACTCGCCACGACGAAGCAGCACCTCGCCGCGCTCACGGGAGCGCTCGCGCGCGACGCGCTCGACTACATCGAGGTGTGCGAAGCGCATGGGGACTTCGACGGCTTTGATGTCGACGAGCTGCGCGCAGACGCCCAGCGCTACTACAGCGACGCGCCGTAGCACTCGGCGCCACCACACGCCCCAAATGCCGAGCGACGGCCGTAGCAGCGCCCGGGTTCTCGCAGGCCCATGGCGCGACAGCCCCAGCGGCTCCGTGCCTTCAGAAGCTCCGCACGGGACCACCCTCTCCCGCTGAAACGCCCACTGCGTGGAGCGCATCGAGGTCGCCGTAGGCCACGCGAACGGAACAGCCGCGGGCCACGAGCTGAGGCGCTGCCTCGCCCATGTGGCGCCACTGCACCTCGTGCCAAGGGGTCTGACCAAAGAGTGTGCGAACACCTGCCTGGGTGGCTTCGATACGCGCAGCAGCGACACCGAACGCGAGCGCGGACGCCAGCAAACCAGCCGCGGCCACGCTGCCCGCGACGACCGAGCCTGCGCCCGCGACGGAAGACCCGCCCACGGCAACCGCGAACGCGCCAATGCCGCACATGCCGAAGGCACACCCTGCGCCCAAACGGTCTCCAACGCTCCGCTGGATGACCAGCATGCCGGCGCGCCGCACCACCCCAGCGGGAGCGCGTGCGAGGGAGACGCTCATGACCGCACCCGCCGTGATGGCCATCCACGGTACCCACGGCAGCAGCGCCCGTAGCAGCCAGAGTCCCAGACCGACGACGGCGAGGATCACCACCAGCAGAAAGACGAGCAGGTCCAGCACCTGCAAGACCTGGCCGACCCCTTGGAAGCACGCGCGCACACGTCGCCACACCATGTGGGCGACAACATGCGGTGCCGGCGACCATTCCAAACGCCGCCCCGCGGTCCGACTTGGGCGCTGGAGTCCGCGGGAACTTTCTGAGAAAAAAGGGTGTCGCTGTGTCGTGCAACGAACCAGGCGAAGGGCGCTGAAGCGGATGCGCCGGGTAGCCGAGAGGGAGCTCGTGCCCATCGCCATGCTGGCGATCCTCGCGCAGCTCTCGCGCTATGTCGTGGCGGGCTTCTCGTTGCGGCCCGAGCTCCGTGCACTCCAGAGCGCGGCGGACGACCACGCCATGATCTGGCGACGGGCGGACCTGGCGCTGACCGCGGTGCTCGGCCTGTGCGTCGTCATGGCCCCCACCGTGCCGTGGTCGGCGTCGCGACGCAGGCGCGTTGCGCTAGGTCTGGCCATGGCTGCGGCGGGCATCGCGTCCTGCCGGGTCGTGCACTGGACCACCCACACGACGGCGCTCGTGTCGTGGTCGGTCGTCGCGGTGGGGTTGAGGGCGCTGGTCCACCGGCGCGTACCGCGCGTCACTGCGCTCGCGGCGGGCGTGGTCGGCCTGCTCGCCGCGCCTCCCCCGGTGGCTGTCTGGCTGCCTGGATCCGAGCCGGGGATGCTGTGCATGTGGCCAGGCTCGCTCCTCACCGAAGCGCTGAACATCCTCCCTGGGCTAGCTGCGTTCGCGTTGATGATGGGCCCCGCGTCGAACGGAACCCAACGCACGCCTCACGCGGACCGGTGGCTGCAGCGCATGTGCACCCTCGTCGCCGTGCTGTTCGTGGCGGACACACTGCTCGAGCATGGCATCGTCCGACTCGTCGCAGGGCCATCGAACCAACGTCTGAACGACGTCTTCAGGACCGCCTTGCTCGCGTCGGCAGCAGACTGGTCAGCGGCGCACGTACTGGCCCTCGCGGGCACGCTGCTCGCGGGCCTGATGGTGCTGGCGTTCGCACAAAGGACGTTCGCGCTTCTCGGCCAGGTCACACGGGGTCTGCGCCTCGGGTCGCACCGCGGCCAGCGGCCTCCCGCGTGCTCCACCGGCGTGACGTTCGCGCTGACGGGGTGCGTCGTCGCGGCCAGCCTCCTCGGTCGCAACGCGTTCGCGTATTCGCGCCAAGAACATGGCGCGGCGTGGGCACTCCGAGAGCGGAGTGCGGTCATGGCTCGTCTCCGCACCACGCCCGCACGACTGGCAGACGGCCCTCGCGGCCGCGTCCTCTGGGTGGAACCCAACGGGTCGTTGCGCGACGCGGACGATGGGGGACCTCCCGTGCAGCCCGTCGCCCTCCACTATGGCGGTGTCCTCATGCCCGAGAGCGCCACCGCGGCGGACTTCGCGGCCCTCGCGCGCAGCGTGTGCGACCGCGAATGCCAACTCGAGTGGGTAGTGCCGATGGACGCGTCCAACGCCCTCGGCGAGGCCCTCCCCTCGCGCTTCGCCATCGCGCGCCCGTTGCGACGACAGCTGGTCACCACCGCGGTCAGCGCGCACCGGCTCGCGGATCCCCCGGATCCACAGTGGTCCTTCATGCGCCGAGACGCGACGCCCGTTGGGAGGATGGACGCCGTGCTCTCGGGTGCGCCGAACACCCGCCTCGTCGACGTCGACCGCAGCGCGGGTCTCACCTACGTGGTTCCCGGTCCGCACCCGCCCGCGAGCGCCGCGCTCCCGCGTCATCACTTCGGCGCCGACACGGCGGCGCTGGTCCAACATCGGCTGGGCCTCGTGCTCGGCGCTGTGTCGCTGGGGTTCGGAGCTTGGCTCGGGTGGCTGCTCGGCGTCGTCGTCATCACCGCCCGGCGCTACGCCCTCTGCACGGTGGGTGGGCCGCTCGACCAAGCCTCAGCCACGGCTACACCCTGTTTCCCAGGGTGGGTGCCACGCGGCCCAGCGCACCGCCCCGAGCTCACGGGCGGGGCATCCCCCTACCGGCGTAGCGGCACAGCGTGGGTCGGCTCACCGGGTAGCGTGCTCCGGTGCGCCCTGGACCGGGTAGCGCCCGCTCTGGTAGCGCTCGGGCTCTTCCTGCTCCCCAGTCTCGTGGTCGGCGCCGTGGTCACCTGGATGCTGAGCGCGCCGTGATGCCGAGCGGGTCGGGGTGGACGTGCCCCCCAGGCGCAGTGTAGGGAGAAGTCGCATGCTGCCGTCCCCCCCGTGGCCCTTGTCCTCCAGCGCCGTCCATCACGGCACCACCTGCGCAACGCCGGCGCCACACGCACCTCTCGCTGTGCGCACTCGCCCTCGCCCTCGCCGCGTGCTCGGACGCGGGCAACGCCCCGCCCTGCGATCCCCCCGGCGCATGCCCGGACGCAGACGCCCCGGATTTGCCCGACGCCTCCACGCCACAGGACGGCGCCACGCCACCCGACGGGTCCGCACCGGACGCCTCCGTCGCGCTCCCGCCCTTCTCCACGCGGCCCATCGTGCTGCCCCAGCGCAACCAGACCGAGCTGGTGCGCAACGTGCGCGTCGGCGCCGTGTTCATCGAGGACGAGGGGCCCGAGTCCTGGTACGACGACACAGCCCGCGCGGACACCTGGGCGGCCCGCATGGACCACCTGCGCAGCTTCTACGGGTCGCGCGCGAACGGCCGGCTGACCATCGAGTCCATCGCCAGCGCCACCGTCGAGGGCACGCCGCCCAGCTGCCGCGACGTGCCCAGCATGTTCCTCATCCCGGGGACCGAGGTGACGTTCGCCTACTTCCGAAACACCCAGTGCGGCACCGCGGCCTACGGCTCGCACATCGCCATGGCCGGCATCAAGAACGGCTACACGCACGTGCACGAGTTCGGCCACGAGCTGGGCTTCCACCACGCCTACAAGATCCTCCATGCAGGCGAAGGCGACACGGCCTTCACGCCCGCCGACAGCTTCGACGGGACCGCGCCCCTCTCGCGCCTGGCCGAGGGCTCCTACGCCTACGGGGACTACACCTCGTTCATGGGGCGCGCGAACGCCGCCATGCTCCCGCACCAGCTCTACTGGGTGCGCTTCTTCGAGCACGACGACCTCTTCGTGCAACCGAACCGTAGCCAGCCCGTGCTCATCCGCGAGGTGGGCTCCGTGGTGGAGTCCGACTTCCTCACGCGCGGCGAGCCCATCGCGGCGCTGGTGCGCTTGCCCACGGGCGAGGTCATGCAGCTGAGCCTCATCGGGCGTCAGTCCGCGTTCCGCAGCGTGGGCTTCTTCCGTCACTCGGACGAGCGCGACGAGGAGTCCATGATCGCCGCGCACATCATCGCGGACTGTGACGACTGCGCCACGCGCGGCTCGCTCGTCGCGACGTTCCGGCACCGCTTCATCGACGAGACGGGCATCCAGGTGGACGTCGACGCCTTCGCCGAGGACGGCATGACCGCCACCCTGCGCGTCGACGCCGTCACCGACGATGCCCGCTGCGCGCTCCCGCCCACGCTCACCGTCAGCACGCGCGTGCAGGACGACCGCACCGTGTACGTCGACGTGCAGGTCACCAACGACAACATCGAGGGCTGCCGGCCGCTGCACGTGTTCGAGCAGGACGGGTTCCTGCGCGACCAGCCGGACTTCAACGTGCGCGACGAGGGCACCGACTGGCAGCGCGACAGCGCACGCGGCGACGACGCCCAGTTCATGGTCTGGCCCGGGCGCAGCGTGACGCAGTCGTTCCGTGTGCGGCGCGCTTCGGGGGCGGCGACGAGCGCGACCTTCCCGCTGTTCATCGGGCCGTGGCCGGGGCTGCAGCTCACCACGGACTTCGACACGGCGACCCCCGACCGCAGCTGCACCATCACGCGGAACGGACACGGGGGCGACTGCGGCGGTTGGCTCGTGCAGACCCCCGTCGCGCCGTGAAGGGGGCACCCATGGGCGCGACAAAGAATCACACATGACACACACGTGAAGCCGGGGGCCCAGCCCCCGAAGGGTTGCCTCCGCGGTCGCTGCGCCCCCGACGAGTCACACGAAAACGTCCGCAGCCCTTGCCTATCTATGGATAGGTAGCTATACACAGAGCTCCTCGATGACCTCTGGAACCGACACCGCCAACCAGCTGATGGACGAGGCCCAGGCGCTGATCCAGAGCCGTGGGTTCAACGCGTTCAGCTACAAGGACCTCGCCGCGGTCGTGGGCATCCGCACGGCCAGCATCCACTACCACTTCCCGTCCAAAGCCGACCTGGGGCTCGCCGTGGTGCAGCGCTACCGCGCGGAGCTCGAGGCCGCGCTCGCCGACATCGACGCACGCGGCGGGTCCGTTCGCGACCAGCTCGAAGCCTTCGTCGCGCTCTACGGCAAGACGGAAACGAACGGGGTCATCTGCGTCTGCGGCTCGCTCGCGACCGACTGCGAGACCCTGCCCACCCCCATGCGCGACGCCGTCGCCGCCTACCTCGACCGCAGCGCCCAGTGGGTCGCCGCACGCGTCGCGGACGGCGTGGCGCGCGGCGAGCTCCACACGCGACAAGACCCGCACGAGCTGGCCACCACGCTCGTCTCGGGGCTCCAAGGAGGCCTCATCTTGGCAAGGGTCCGGGCGGGCTCCCCGTGGGTCGCCACGGTCGCGCGCGTCTTCTTCGACGCGGTCGCCGCGCCCTCGCCTTCCTGACGCGCCGGCCATCGTCGACCCGACGTTTGCCGCGCTCGTCCGCCGTCCGCGTTGACTACCTATGCATAGGTAGCACCATCCAACCATCTCGAAAGAACACTCCATGACCTCCCTCAACGCTCTCATCCTCGGCGGCTCCACCGGCATGGGCCTCGCCACCGCCCGCCACCTCCTGACACGAGGTGGCGCCGTGCACCTCGTCGCGCGCGACCCACAGAAGCTCGCCGCCGCGCAGTCCGAGCTGAGCCCTCTCGGGCGCGTCGAGACCACCAGCCTCGACCTCTACGACAAGGCCGCGGTGGACGCGTTCGCCACCCAGCTACGCGAGCAGGCGGCGCCCATCCATCAGCTCGTCAACGCGGCCGGCTACTTCAGCCCGCGACCGTTCATGGAACACACCCGCGCCGACTACGACCGCTACCACGACCTCAACCGCGCCACCTTCTTCCTCACCCAGGCCGTCGTCGCGAACATGCAGCGGCACGGGGGCGGTGCCATCGTGAACATCGGCTCCATGTGGGCCAAGCAGGCCATCGCGGCCACGCCCTCCTCCGCCTACTCCATGGCCAAGGCTGGGCTCCACGCGCTCACCCAGCACCTCGCCATGGAGCTCGCAGCAGACGGCATCCGCGTAAACGCCGTCTCTCCGGCCGTGGTGCACACGCCCATCTACGGGGCTTTCATCGAACCCGCGCAGATCGCCGAGACCCTCCGAGGCTTCGACGCGTTCCACCCCATCGGTCGCATCGGTCAGCCCGACGACGTGGCCAAGACCATCGCGCACCTGCTCTCCGATGATGCGGCGTGGGTCACGGGCGCCGTGTGGGACGTGGACGGCGGCGTCATGGCGGGCAGGAACTAGGGGAGCCACCGAGACGCAGTAGCTCGACCGCCCCGCATCTCGGTGCCGCGCGCAACTCCGGCCCGCCGGTGGCGCACGGTTGACAGAGCGCTGCGGTCGGGCTCGTCTACCTCACATGCTCGTACATGGCGCCGCCAGCCTGGACCATCCGTCGCTCCACGGCGCCATCTTGCGCCGCGACGAGCGGCAGCCCGGTTGGGCAACCATCGACCTCGGGCCTCACGCGGGGGCGCGGGCACTCCGTGAGGCGCAGCACCGCCTGGCTCGGGGGCTAGACCGCGAAGAGCGCCGCCTGCGTGGCCGCGGTCTGATCCCCACCGCGCTCACCTTCTTCGACCAGGGCGAGACCACGCCCTTCCACGTCGACGGTGGACCCGACGAGTCGGTGCTGCTGCTGGGCTACGAGCCCTCTGCCCGCACCAGCCGCCTGCGCGTCGTCGATCTCCCTCACGCGGCGGCCGAAGCCCAGTCCATCGCGGCCTACCTCGCGAGCCGTCCGAACGGCTTCCCGGCGGACGACCCGCGCCTGAGCGCCCTGGCCATCGACATCCCGCGCGACGCTACGCACTTCGTCCTCGTCGCGCTGTGCAACAGCGTCATGGAGCCAGGACACGGCTGGCGTGGACTGCTGCATCAAGCGACGGTCGGCGGCGACCCGAGCGCGCCGCGCGGCGTGCACACCGTTCACCTGCGCGCGGCGGCGGATGCCCCGTGGACCGAAGACGCATGGCGCCCCTACCTCGAGGAGCTCGCGCCGTAGCACCCCAACGCTCGCTCGTACGCTACTCGCGTCCCGCCTCACGAAGCAGCACACGCTCGTCGCGGATCGCGGTCACGCCCGCGCGAAGCGACGTCACGGCGAACTCCGGGAACCGGCGCTTGAACTTGTCCGACACGAACAGGTTGTCCACGTCGTAGCGCGGCAGCAGCTCGGCCGCGTCCCGCACCGTGGGGCTCACGAGGCCCGCCAACCGCAACTGCCAGCGGCGCAGCACGCGATGGCGCGCCGGGACGCCGAAGGTCTCCGCCACGAGCGCGACGAACTGGCGATAGGTGAGCCGCTGGTCGTCGCACGGGAGGTGCCACGTCTGACCGAACGCGTCGGGCGTGTTGCCCAGCAGCGCCATCGCGCGGCTCGCGTCGGGCGTGTAGATCAGCGTCCGCCGCGTGTCGTCGCGCACGAAGACCTTGGCAGCCTTGCCTGACCACAGCGGGTCCACCACCGTCGCGGTCGTGATGCTCTGCGTCGCCCCGGGCCCGTAGAACTCGGGCGCACGCGCGATCAACGCACGCACGCGGCCGCTGACCATGGCGTCCAGCAGCGCCTCGGCGATCTGGGCGCGCACGGCACCCTTCGCGCCGTGCGGACGAAAGGCCGTCTCTTCGGTCTGGGGGTCCGCGGTCTGCGGATACATGTACGTGTTGTCGAAGAACACGAGCTGCGTGCCGTGCGCGGCGCACGCGTCGATGACGTTGCGCATCAAGACGGGCCACTGCGCCACCCAGCGCTGCGTGTCCATCGGCAGCCCGGCGGTCAGGTACGCCGTGGTGGAGCCTTCCACGGCGCGCAGGGTCTGCTGGGCATCCAACAGATCCGCAGGGCGCAGCTCGTCGGTGTCGTGCACGCGCGCCGGGCGCCGGCTCACCAGCCGGATGTCCGTGGTGTGTTCGCGCGCCAGGTGGATGGCCAGCTCCCGCCCAATCTGTCCGCTCGCCCCGAGGATGGTCTGCATCGCTTGGCTCCTGCTGTGCTGTAGCGCCCGAGGCGCGCACGGTCGACGTCACGAGCGCCGGACGAGCGCGACGAGGCCCGATCCCGGGTCACCCGCGCGGGCCCGACGAAGGACGTCGATGGCCTGCGCCGGGCGGCTCCAGTCCTGGGACAAGACGTCGAAGCTCGCGTCGTCGGCATGTCGATGCGCCCCCGACGAGCACAAGAGCAGGTCGCTGACCCCATCGAGCGAGACGCGCGTCACGGTCGGTTCATCGCGGCCGAGGCCGAGCGAACGGGTGAGGATCCACGCGCCCCGCGTCGTCTGGAACGTATCGTCGGTCGTCAGGCGCCTCACGTGGCCGCGCGAGAGCGAATACGCGCGCACCTCTCCGACGTGCCACACGACCCCCTCCGCGCCGCACCACGCCACCGCCGTGACGCTCGCTCCGTGCCCGGGACGTTGGTGCAGCTGCTCGCGCGCGCGCTCCACGAAGCCCTGCACACAAGCCTCCAGCTCCACGAAGTCGCGGGCTGGGGGTTCCTGGCGCAGCCCGGCGAACGCGCGCCGCACCGCGTTTGCCTCCTCAGGCAGAGTCGCGTCGACCATCACAGCGACCCCGGCAGCCGTGGGGCGTGCACCGACGGTGAGCGTGAGCAGCGCGTCGCGCGCCCCGGGAGGCTCGGCAGCGCCCGAACCGACGCGACCGACCACGAGGTCCTCCTCGGCGAACGCGCACCACTCGAGCCCAACTCGGTACGGCGAGCGCCCAGTCACCGGGCGCCGCGCCTCAACACGTGACGTCCTCGGCGCCACTGGCCCGCAGCGACCAACGGAGCGCGCCCGTAGGAAAGGGACCGCACATTGCGTCGACGTGCGCTCCGTGGAGCAGGTGGTCGAGCTCCCACCGCAGATGCGCGTCCGTGCCCCACTCGGGCGGCTCCCTCTGGGGCGCGTCAGCCACGCGGGCGCTCCGGCTCGTCGTCGGGCTCGTTCTCGTCGTCTCTTTCGGGGTCGCGTCGTTCGCGGGGCGGCTGACAGCAGCCCGCTCGATGGCAGTGGTACTCGCCCGTGCGTCGATCGTGGTGCCCGCCCTGGTCGTCGAGTCCGCCAC
Source organism: Sandaracinaceae bacterium (assembly GCA_020633055.1). Taxonomy (NCBI): domain Bacteria; kingdom Pseudomonadati; phylum Myxococcota; order Polyangiales; family Sandaracinaceae; species Sandaracinaceae bacterium. The sequence goes on from JACKEJ010000007.1 coordinate 725,320, forward strand.
GGTGCGCCGCGGCCGACGCGGGCAGCGCGAGGAGGAACACGAACAGCAGTCGACCCATGCGCGCAGCGTCGCACAACGCACGCGTGGCGGGAACGGCAACGACGAACGAGCCCGCGGCGCGCCCTCAGCGCTCGGACGGACGACCCGGCAAGCGCGGCTGCCGCGTGACCTCGAAGCTCACGCGTCGGTTGCGCTCCCGCGCGGCGGCCAGCTCCCGTCCACGCACGCCCGCGATGGGCGCCGCGGGCTGCGACGCCCCCACGGCGCGCACGCCCAGCTGCGAGGCCGGCACACCGCGCGCGACGAGCGCGTCGTACACCGCCTGGGCGCGCAGCTGCGCCAAGGGCTCACGCTCGCGGTCGTCGACGTGGCCCACGATATCCACCCCAACGCCCGGGTTCACCTGCAGGGTCTGTGCGAGCGCGTCGAGCACGAGGGCACCGTCGGGCGACAGCGTGCTGGCGTTCGACGCGAAGTACACGATGTCCAAGATGGCGACATCGCACGCCACCAGCAGGATGGACCCACCGTCGGGGCAGCCATCCCCGTCGTCCGTGCAGCCCCCGTCGAGGCTGCTCGGGAAGGTCTCGGCGTGGCGCGGGCACTGGTCCACCTCGTCGGGATACCCGTCGTCGTCGAGGTCGCCGGGCGGCCCGTTGGTGTACTCCCGCTCGGACCCATCCGGACACCCGAGCGCGCCATCCTCCCCAGCCCCCTGTCGCGAGCGGCTGCGGTACGACGTGTCGTTCGGGCACATGTCGTCGACGTCGGCGACGCCGTCTCCGTCGTTGTCCGGGTCGGGGCACCCATCCTCGTCGTCGAACCCGTCGAGGTCCTCGGGAGCCTCCACACACGCGTCCAGCGCGTCCGCCACGCCGTCCTCGTCGGTGTCCGTGCGTTCTTCGGCCGTGCTCGGCTCCGCTCCCGCCGCGTGACCCGCGCTCGTGGAAGCCACCCCGCCGCAGCCCTGAACGCCCGCCACGTAAAGCCACGCGAGCCCGGTCAGGACCCAGCGCCATTCGACGTGCCGTGCAGACATGCCCAAGAGCATGGGGCAACACAGGCGGCCCCGTCTACGCACCGTGCGCTCAACGCCGACTCTGCCACTCCTCGATCATCGCCTGCACCAGCAGCACGCGCCGCCGCGCCTCACGCGGCCACTCCCCGTGCAGCTTGCGGATGGCCCGCAGCAGCCGCTCCCCCGCACGAAGGCGGGCACGCAGCCCGTTCAGCTCCTTCGGCAGCTGCGTGAGCATGTGCGTCCACGGCGCGCTCGCCCGCTCCCACGGCATGCACTCCGTGTGGGCGAAGCCCCGCTCCGGCGCCCACGCTGCGTCCCCCCGCACGAACCACCGCGCCGCCCCCTCGGCGAACGGCTGCCCACAGAACACGCAGGTCTTGGGCTCGGGAGCGGGCGTCGGCGCGGAGTGCACTGAACAGATGTACAGCAACCCTGAGACGAGGACAACGAGCCCGCTCCGAGGAGCGAGCCCGGCTACGCCCCCGCTCAAAGCGGCCGCGTGCGCTTCAGGTGCAACACCGCCGCCACATGGTCCAGCCGCACCAGCGTCCCCCGCGCCCCGTCCTCGCTGAGCGCCCCGCAAGCGACGGCCACCCGCACCGCCGTCATCGCCTCCTTCGCCTCGGCATACGCCCCCTGGAGCTTCGCGTCCCGGTTCCCGCCCCGAGCGTGCATCCCCTCCGCGTACTGCAGAGCCACGGAGTGCAAAGCCCGCTCGGTCTGCCGAGCAAGGTGAGGAACCCGCCGACCCATCACGCGAATCACCGGCGTGGCTTCCCGAATGGTGGACAAAATGAGGTCTTCCGTACGTGTCACAAAGAGGCCTTTCTGCGGCATCGGCCGCGCTGAGACCCCCCCACCCGCACGGAGTCGCAGCCCTGTCCCGCCGCACTTTTCGGCACGAAAAGCGACCCGCAGGGTCGGGCGTGACAGGGCGAGCACCGTGCTACCCTGACCTCTCCCGCGCGGCCCGCCCCAAAGCGTCCACACCCTCCCCGCGAGCCACCACGCCCCCGACCCAAGTCGCGCACCACCCGCCCGCAACACCGGGCCGCGCGAACCGTGAAACGTGAACCGGGCCCAGCGAACCCGTGGACCGGGCCGCGTGAACCGTGGACCGGGCCGCGTGAACCGTGAACACGTGCCACGTGACCCTGGGACCCGTGAACCGCGACCCGTGCCGCGCGAACCGTGACCGTGAACCGTGAACCGTGAACCGGGCCGCGTGACCCGGTGCCCCGTGCCCCCCGCCGCTACTTCGCCGTCACCTTCAGCCCCACCACGCTCACCACCAACAACACCACGAACACCACCCGCGCCGCCGACACCGGCTCATCGAACAGCACCACCCCAGCCGCCGCCGCGCCCAGCGCGCCGATACCCACCCAGATGGGATACGCCGTCCCAATCGGCAGCGTGCGCACCGCGAACGACAACAACCCCATGCTGGCCACCAGCGCCAGCCCCGTGAACACGGAAGGCCAAAGGCGCGTGAAGCCGCGCGTGTAGACCAGCCCAACGGCCCAGGCGACCTCCAGCAGGCCCGCCAGGAACAGCGCCGCCCAGGCCATGGGCGTCAGCCGCGCACCACCAGCGTGGGCACCGTCGCGCGGCGCAGCATGCGCTCGGCCGTGCTGCCCAGCACCAGGTGGTCGAGCACCGAGCGGCTGTGCGACCCCAGCACCACCTCGGTCGCGTCCGCCTCTCGAGCCGCCTCCAGCAGCTCCTCGTGGAAGCTGTGGTTCACCACGCGCACGTCCTCGTGCACCGTCACGCCCCCCTCCGCGGCGGAGAGTGCCACGCGGTGGAGGCGCGCCTTGGCGTCGTTCGCCACGATGGTGGATGGCGCGCTCGTGATGTCCTCCGCGCACGGCGAGCTCGAGTCCCCACGGTATCCGTGCGGCAGCAGGTGCACGAGGTGCAGCGAGCCACCCGCCCCGCGCGCCAGGTCTGCCGCGATGGCGAGCCCCCGCATGGACGCCGGCGAGAAGTCCACCGCCACCATGATGCGGGCCAGGGACGCCGCGGGTCCCTGCGGCGCGACCACGTCATCGCCCGCGGGCACCCCAGGGACCACCCACACGGGGCAGTGCGCGTGACGCACCACGCGGTCCGCCGTGCTGCCCAGCAGCCACTCGCCCAGCGCCCCGAGCAGGCGCTCGCCGGGCCCCTTGCTGTGCGGCCCCACCACCACGAAGCGCGCGTCGACCTCGCGGCCGCGCGTGAGGATGGCCTCCCACACGCGCCCGTTCGTCAGGTGCGACGTGCACGGCACGCCCAGCGCCTCGACCAGCGCACGCTCCGCCTCGAGCCCCGCGCTCTGCGCGTCCAGCCGGTCGGTCAGGCGCTTCTGCAGCTCGCGCAGGTACACCTGCACGGCAGGGTCGGCGCTGTCGGCCAGGGGCTCGGTGCCGGCCGTGTCCACCACGTGTACCAGCTCCAGCGAGAGCGAGAGCGCCTTGGCCACGGACGCCGCGAAGCGCACGGCGGCGTCGTTGGCGAAGGACAGGTCGGCGGCGACGAGGAGGCGGTCAGCGGTGCCAGTCATGGTCGGGTTCCTTGGCGGGAGCCTACCACCGGCACCACCCGTGCGCCGCTCTTCGAAGCGCTCAGTCGGCCGCGGAGCGCTCCAGCAGCTCGGCCTGCGCGGCCAGCGTCTCGGCGCACTCCGTCACGATGCTCTGCACCAGCTCACGCGTGGGGCGCCGCTGGTTCATCATCCCGACGATCTGCCCCACGGCGATGCCCGTGAGGTTGCCAGCCGTGGGGTGGTTGGTCTGCGAGTGCTTCCAGATGCGGTTGTTCGCGTCGGCCACAGCCATGAACTGCAGCGGCATGGGCAGCGGGTCCGGGGCGTCCTCGGCCTCCCACGCCATGGTGTACGTCGTCTTCAGCTGCCGCGCGGGCTTGCCGGTCAGGCAGCGCGAGCGGATGGTGTCGCTGGACGTCGCGGCCAGCAGCTTCTCGATCAGCGACTCGGCCTCCTCCGACTCGTTGGTGGTGAGCCAGATGGACCCGGTCCAGGCGCCCTGCGCACCCAGGCAGAGCGCGGCCGCCAGCTGCCGCCCCGTCCCCACGCCGCCCGCGGTCAGCACGGGGGTGGGCGCCACGGCGTCCACGCACTGCGGCGTCAGCACCATGCTGGCCACCTCGCCCGTGTGGCCGCCGGCCTCGGTGCCGGACGCGATGATGATGTCCACGCCCACCTGCTTCTGCTTGAGCGCCTGCTGTGGCGTGCCCACCAGCGCGCCCACCAGGATGCCCTGCGCGTGCGCCAGCTCGATGACGTCCTCCGGCGGGGGCCCGAGCGCGTTCACCAGCAGGCGGATGGGGTGCTTCATCGCGACCTCGAGGTGCGCGCGACCGCCGCCCGCGGACCACCCCAGCATCTCGGAGAAGCCGCCGAAGTCGGCCGGCAGCTCGGGCACCTCGTGCTTGGCCAGTAGGTCGTTCAGGAACTTCGACACGTGCTCGGGGATCATCTTCTTCAGGTCCGCCGTGCTCATGTCCCCCGACTCGCGCCCCACGTACTTGGCGGGGATGACGATGTCCACGCCGTACGGGCGTCCACCGACGTGCGCGTCAATCCAGGTCAGCTCCTCCTCGAGCTGCTCCGGACTGAACGTGAGCGCGCCGAGCACGCCGAAGCCGCCCGCGTTGGTGACCGCGGCGACGACGTCGCGGCAGTGGCTGAAGGCGAACAGCGGAAACTCGATGCCGAGCGTGTCGCAGATGGGTGTGCGCATTGAGAGGGGCTCCTTGGGACCACGGGGTAGTTCCCCGCGAATGTTTACGAACTGTATAGTTCAGGAGCGCGCTCAGTCCAGCCGTTCGCCCAGGGGGCGCACGCCGCGCGCGTCCACCTCGTAGAAGCGCACCGCGGCATCGGTCTCGACCACCGCGCGCGGCGAGAACACGCGCGGCCGCGTGGCGCCATACGGGTAGAGGTCGCGGTCCCGGTGCACGTGCCCGTGCATCACGTAGAGGTGCTCGGCCGCGGCCACGGCGGACTGCACGTCGGCGAGGTCCACCAGCTCCTGGAACCACGAAAGCGCGCGCGGCGCGTGCGCCAGCGGCGGGTGGTGCTGCAACACCAGCGTGGGCCCCTCCCCGCTGCGCAGCTGCGCGCGCTGGGCGGCGCCCAGACAGCCGGCCGCGCGCACGTAGTGTTGGTCCAGCGTCGAGTCGAGCGGCACCACGCGCACGCCATCCAGGTCGAACGGGTCACTGGACGTGCGGGCGACCGCACCCAACGTTCCCGCGGCCATGTGCGCGTAGAAGTCGCGCCCGCGGTATGCGTCGTGGTTGCCGGGGATGACCGTCACCTGTTCCGGCGTGAACCCACTCTCGGCGACGATGTGCGCGAAGAGCGCGAACTGCCCCGGCGCCGCGTCCTCGGTGAGGTCGCCCGTGAACACCACGTGGTCGGCGCCTGCCGCACGCGCCCGCGCAAACGCGCCCGCCAGCTTCCGCACGCGGCTGACCGCCCGAGAAGGCCTGTACGACGAGAGGAACGCGAGGCGCACCCAGTCGCCCGCGTCTCGCTCGGAGGCGTCGAGCTCCACCAAGTGGGCATCTGAGAGCTGGGCTAGGAGCGCCATGACCTCACCTTGACCACGCCATGGCCCGGCGTCACGCGCGCCGCCGATATCGGAAGGGGACGTCCTCGACGGGAGGCAGGGTGCCGAAGCCCGTGCGCCCGACGTCCTGCTTGGGCACCGCCGTGGTGAGCAGCTCGATGTCGAACGACGAGAGCAGCACGGCCACCGCGATCTTGAACTCGTTGATGGCGAAGAAGCGCCCTGGGCACATGCTCACGCCGGCGCCGAACGGCAGCAGGTTGAAGTGCACGCGCTCGTCGTCCTTGAAGAAGCGCGCGGGCGCGCCGCTCTCGTCGGGCAGAAAGCGGTCGAAGCGGAAGCTGTACGGGTCCTCGTAGATCTCTGGGTCGAGGTGCGTGGTGGGCGGGAACAACGCCAGGTCGTCGCCCACCTCGAACGTGTACGTCCCGCTGCGCAGCGCCAGCTCCGTGGGCTTCATGGCGCGCCGCGGCACCATGGGCGCCGTGGTGAGGCGGTTCATCTCGGTGACGGCGCTCTCGAGCTTAACCAAGCTCTTGAGCTGCTGCTTCGAGAACACGGGCCCGCCTGGCGCGAGCATGTCCGCCCCGCCCAGCACGCCACGCACCTCGGCGAGGATCTCGTCGCGCGCGCCGGTCGCGCAGGATGTAGAGCATGGTCCAGAACGCGGCCGAGACCGTGTTGGCCTGCGCCGCCCACATCAGGCCTGCGTCGAACCCACCCTCGTGGTCCAGGACGTCCAGCTTGGTGAAGTGCGCGTGCCGCACGTCGAACAGCTCGGCGTGCTCGGGCCCCTTGAGGCGCACCAGCTCGCCCAGCGTGCGCTGCGCGCGGGCCCACGGCGGCACCAGCTTCACGGGTAGGCCCATGGCCAGCACGGGGAACGCCTTGTCCACCGTGGTGTAGGCCCGCTTGAGCGCCTCGGAGTAGACCCCCTCGCCGAAGAGCGCGTCCGTGCCCGCCGCGAAGATGTACTCGTTGGCCCAGCGATGGAGCGCGTCCTCGGTCCACGTGCCCACGGGCAGCGCGCGGAGGCGCTCGACCAGCTTGCGCTGCATGCGCTCGCTCATCACCTGCAGCGGCTCGCCCTTCATGTACACGTTGACCTGGTGCGACACCTCCTCGATGTCGGCGCGCTTCACCTCTTCGAGCGTGTAGCCGAACGCACGCCCGCCGATCTCGGCGCCCACCTCCGCGAACTCCATGTCGCGGTTCTTGAAGTAGGCGGGGTAGTCCAGCGGGTCGAGCAGGAACGTACGCGGCCCCGACGGGAAGCGCACCGTGAAGACGTCGCCGTACTCGCGCTGGCACGTCCGCAGGAAGCCCAGCGGGTCCTTGCCGAAAGCGAGCGCGTGGCCGATCCAGGGGATACCGCCACGCACCATGGGAGGCGGCCCATGGTGCTTCGCCACGGGAGCGAAACGCGGGGACGTGGGCTGGGCCTGACCGGGGTCGAGCGCGGGGGGCATGCGTATTCTGTCTCACATGCCGCAGCCGCACTCAACCTCCGCACGCGGCGACGGGATCACTCCACCGCGTCGAAGCGGGCCTGGAGCCGGCGCCCGGCGCGCAGGTGCAGCGTGATGCCCCCGAGACCGAGCACCACGACCAGCACGGCGAAGACGGGACTGACGGCCCACGCGCCCATCAGCGCGATGGTGACCGCCCCGCTCGCGAGCGTGATGAACAGCTGCGTGAGCAGGGTTACCCCGAGCGCCAAGACGGGACCGATGCGGTAGGCGTACGCGATGGCGCCCACCAGCAACGCCAGGCGTGCGACCGTGACGGCTGCCGCCGCGGGGATGTCCAGGGTGAGGGTGAACGTGAGCAGCAGGCCGACGAGCACGTGCAACGCCGAGAGCGTGAGCCCACGCGACCACGTGTTGCGCGGGTTGGACGGGGACCACTCCGTGAGCGCCCGGCGCATGGCCCACGCCAGCAAGGGCACAGCGGGTGAGGCGAGGACGATGGTGGCGAGGATCTGCTGGAGAGACGAGGAGTCGATGGCGTACATGGGGACCGGGCCTTTCGGAGAGTTGGCCCGGTTCTCGGCCGCCGTGTAGGTCCGTTGCGCACAGCGTCACACTTTTGCCATTCGCCAACGCTACTATCAGCCGCTAGAGTGTGCTGGACGGAGCCCCGAAGGGGGTGCTCCGCCATTCGCCCGACCGGAAGGGGGTCTTTCGATATGGATGAGATGGAGACGAACACGAGCGGTCGCATCATCGTAGTGGGTGTGGACTCGAGCGCGGACTCGGAGCTGGCGTTGCTGACGGCGGTGCGCATGTGCAACGCCGCGGACACCCTGCACGTGGTGCACGCCGTGGAGGTCCACGCCCTGCGTGAGGCCACGCGCATCCAGGAGCAGGAGAAGGTCCTGGAGAACGATCCCGACGTGGTGCGCGCGTACGTCAGCGACGTCTGCGAGCGAGAGGAGGTGTGGCCGCTGGTGCGGCCCGAGGTGCACACCCGCATTGGCACACCCGTCGCCGCCCTCGTGCAGTTCTGCACGGACGTCGAGGCCGACCTGCTGGTGTGCGGCACCCACGCCCACAAGGCCATCGACCGCCTGCGCACGCCCGTCAGCGAGGGGCTCCTGCGCGAGGCGCCCTGCCCCGTGCTCGTCGCCAAGCCGCGCGCCTACCAGGGTCGCCGCAAGAGCGAGCTGCCCGCCCCACCCTGCGCCGACTGCGTAGCAAAGCGCGAAGAGACGGGCGACATGATGACGTGGTGCGCCACGCACGCCCGTGATCACCAGAGCCGCCACACGTACAGCGGTGCGGGCACGCGCAAGTCGAGCGCACCGGGCTACAACATGCGCTGACGGTCGCCAGCGCCACGCGCGAAGCGACACAGCCGCCCTTGGCACTCACGAGGGCGGACGGTCGGCGCGCCACCCCGCAACTGGCGGGCGCCAGCGCCGAGAAGGGCCGCGTGCCGAACCCGTCCCCGCGGAGCAGTCCCGTGAGCGCCGCCGCGTGGGTGACGGCAGCCATCGCCGTGGCGTCCCTGGCGCAGACGCCCCCCGCCCCGGAGCCACAGACCAGCACGGGCTTCGACTCGGCCACCTACGCGTCGCAGCGCCCCGAGCCTCCGTCCGCGGCCGCGGCCGCGCAGATCGCGGTCGTGCGGGACGGGGGCCGCATCGACGTCAACCAGGCGGACGCAATCACGCTGCAGTTGCTGCCGGGCGTGGGTCCCGTGGTGTCGCAGCGCATCATCGCGGATCGCGCCGAGCACGGCCCATACCCCACCCTCGAGGCGATGACGCGCGTCACCGGCATCGGTCCGCGTACGGTGGAGCGCATCGCCGCGCTGGCCTACGCGGGGTCAGGTGATGAAGCCACCGACGCTCACGCGGGCGCGACCGCACCCACGGTCAGCTCGGCCCCAGACGCGGGGCAGCCGCGGACGACCCACTAGCCGGGCTGCCGCTCATCGCACGCGGCACCCTCGCCCAAGGCTGTCGTGACCCAAAGACGAACGGGCGGCCGTCCGGCCCAGCCGCGGCGCATCACCAGCGGGAGAACAGGTACGACACCCGCAGCCCCGCCTGCGCGTGCAGGCCGTGCAGCACGCCTGCCGTGGGCTCGAACGGCAAGTAGCCCACCCGCACGTCGAGGCCGATGGCGAGCGTGCGCGAGTGCAGGTAGTCGAGCCCGAGCACGCCGTGCACCTCGAAGTTCCCGCGCACCTGCCCATCGCGGAGGATGAGGTGCCCGTCCGTGCCGATGCCGAAGAAGGGCACCCACGTGAGGATGTCCACGATGTAGAGCACCTCGGCGGTGGCCGAGAGCACGTGGCCGGGCGTGCTCCCGGGGTGCGCCGCGTAGCCGCCGCGCAAGACGAGCGTGAACGTGTCCCCGAGACCGATGCCCGCGCCCACGCCGACGCCCACGCCGTGCGTGGGCAGCCCGTGCTGCGCGTAGACGTAGCCCGCGTCGATGTTGAGGGCGATCTGCTCCTCGTACGCGCGGGCCTCGCCGGGCTGGACGAGGCTTACGCCGACGATGGCGATCGTGACCCACAGGGCCCACGCAGCAGACGCGCGGCACCAGGCGAGCGCAAAGGAGGCCGAGGCGTGCGGGGCGGGTGCCACGTCGCGTTGATAGCAGCCCGGGCGGCTTGACGCACCCGTCGGAAGGCGCGTAAATCCGGGCCGTGCCCACCTCGCCCCCGACGGTCTTGCTCGCCGGTGACGCCCTGCAGCGGACCCTTCGTCGCATGGCCCTCAGCATCGTGGAGCGCACGGGCAAGCGGCCCGAGGAGCTGTGCCTCGTCGGCATCCGGCGCGGCGGCGTGGACCTGGCCAAGCGCTTGGCCGAGGCCATCGGCGACCTCGAAGAGGGCACGCCCCAAGTCGGCGCGGTGGACATCAGCCTCTACCGGGACGACGCGGCTACGGCCCTGCCCGACCCCAAGATCGGCCCCAGCGACATCCGCTTCCCCATCGAGGGGCGCGAGGTCATCGTCGTGGACGACGTGCTGCAGACGGGGCGCACCGTGCGCGCGGCCATCGACTGCGTGCTGGACTACGGCCGGCCTCGGCGCATCTGGCTGGCGGTGCTGTTCGACCGCGGCGGGCGCGAGCTTCCAGTGCACCCGGACTTCGTCGGCAAGACGGTGGACGTGCGCGCGGGCGTGAAGCTGCGCGTCGAGCTCGAGGGGCGCGAAGGTGACCGCGCGTTCCTGGAACCCGCTGGCCAGGCCGGCGCGGAGGAGGCCTGATGGAGACGTTCCCGCACCGTCATGTGCTGGGCATCGAGGGCATGTCGCGCGCCGACATCGAGCACGTGCTGGACACGTCCAAGGCGTTCCTCGAGGTGTCGCGGCGGCCCGTGCGCAAGGTGCCCACGCTGCGCGGCAAGACCGTCATCAACCTGTTCTACGAGAACTCCACGCGCACCCGCACCAGCTTCGAGCTGGCCGGCAAGCGCATGAGCGCGGACGTCATCAACATCAGCGTGGCCAGCTCCAGCGTGAGCAAGGGCGAGACGCTGTACGACACGTGCAAGACCCTCGAGGCCATGCACCCCGACGTCATCGTCATGCGCCACGCGTCGTCCGGCGCGCCGCACTTCGTGGCCAAGAACGTGCGCTGCAGCGTCATCAACGCGGGCGACGGGATGCACGAGCACCCCACGCAGGCCCTGCTGGACGCGCTCACCATCCGCAACGCGCGGGGCACGCTGGACGGCCTGACGGTGGCCATCGTGGGCGACGTGGCCCACTCGCGCGTGGCGCGCAGCAACGCGCTGCTGCTGAAGCAGTTCGGCTGCACCGTGCGCTTCGTGGGACCAGACACGCTCGTGCCGCCCGAGCTCGCCGGCTACGGCGTGGAGCTGCACCACGATGTGGAGACCGGCCTGCGTGACGCCGACGTGGTGATGGTGCTGCGCGTGCAGCTCGAGCGGCTGAAGGGCGCGCTGCTGTCGTCGCTGGGCGAATACTCGCGCACGTTCGGGGTCAACCGTCGGCGGCTGGCGCTGGCCAAGCCGGACGCGCTGGTGATGCACCCCGGGCCCATGAACCGTGGCGTGGAGATTGAGCCCGACGTGGCCGACGGCGCGACGTCGCACGTGCTGGACCAGGTCGAGGCGGGCGTGGCCATCCGCATGGCGCTCCTGTACCTGCTGGCTGGCGACTCGGGCGAAGCGTGACGGTCGAGAGCGGGCTGGACCGGGTCGCGGCGGGCGCCCCCGAGGTGCTCGGGCACCTGCGCGGAAAGCGCGTGGGGCTCTTGGCGCATCCGGCCAGCGTGACGCGGGGGCTGGCGCACGCACACGCGGTCCTGGAGCGCGCGGGCGCACGCGTGGTGACGCTGTTCGGGCCCGAGCACGGCTACGGGGGCGAGGCGCAGGACATGGCGCCCGTGGGCGACGTGGACGACGCAGCCGAGGAGCGCGTGCGGGTGTTCTCCCTCTACGGCACCACCTTCGATGCGCTGCGCCCCACCCCGGAAATGCTGCGTGGCCTGGACGCCGTGGTGGTGGACCTGCAGGACGTCGGCGCGCGCTACTACACGTTCGTGTGGAGCGCGGCGCTCATGCTCGAGGCGACGGCGGCCGTGGGCATCCCGTGCGTCGTGCTGGACCGCCCCAACCCGCTGGGGGGCGTTGTGCTGGAGGGCGCCCCGCAGCGGCCCGGGTACCGCTCGTTCGTGGGCCTCTACGACGTCCCCGTGCGCCACGGCATGACCATCGCCGAGATCACGGGCATGGTCCGCGCGCGCCTGGCGCTGCCGGCGGAGAGCCTGGTGACAGTGCCCATGCGCGGCTGGCAGCGCGCGATGTACTTCGACGACACCGGGCTCCCCTGGGTCTATCCCTCCCCCAACATGCCCACGCTGGACACCGCGCTGGTGTACCCCGGCGGGTGCCTGATCGAAGGCACGCTGCTGTCGGAGGGGCGCGGCACCACCCGCCCGTTCGAGGTGTTCGGTGCGCCCTGGGTGGACGGAGAGGCCCTCGCAAAGACGCTCGAAGGCCAGCTGCCGGGGCTCGCGCTGCGCCCCCTGCACTTCCAGCCGACGTTCCAGAAGCACGGGGGGCAACGCTGCGGCGGCGTACAGGTGCACGTCACCGACCGCGCGCGAGTGCGCAGCTACGAGGCCTACCTGCGCATCCTGCACGCGCTGCTCACGCGCTACCCGGACGCGCCGCGCTATCGGACCGAAGAGTACGAGTACGTGACCGACCGGCCGGCCATCGACCTCCTCACGGGCGGGCCCGAGTTCCGCCAAGCGACCGACGCAGGCGAGAGCATCGACCCGTGGCTCGCGTCCGAAGCCGCAGGCGCCGCGGCGTTCGAGGCCGAGCGCGCGCCGTATCTGCTCTACCGCTGATCGACGCTCACCCGTGCGTGTAGCTCTGCAGCCCGGGCGGGAGGCCGCTGTCGATGGTGCGCCGCACGTGCTCCATCAGCTCGTCACGGCGCGCCGTGCCATACGCCGCCGGGTCCACGGGCGCATGGAAGCGCAGGCCCGCGCGCTTCCCAGGGTGCACCCGCACCTGCTTGGCGGGCAGCACGTGCTGCGTCCCGACGACCGTCACGGGCAGGATGGGGATGCCCGTCTGCAGGGCCAGCATGAACCCGCCCGTCTTGAACGGGAGCAGTCGGCCGTCCTCGGAGCGTGTGCCCTCGGGGGCGATCCAGATGTTGATGCCGGACTCGATGCGACGGCGCGCGACCTCGAGGGCCTCGCGCGCGCGGGCGTTGTCCCCCCGGTCGATGTTGACGAACTCCGCCGCGGCCATGGCTCCACCCACGAAGGGCACGCGGAACATCTCCTTCTTCGCGATCATGCGCAGCTCGGCGGGATAGAGGTGCATCAGCACGAAGATGTCGTACGTGCTCTGGTGGTTGGACACGACCAGGTGGGGACGCGTCGGGTCGACGTGCTCGAGACCCTCGACGAAGGTATCGATGCGCGCGTGGCGCACCGCGGCCTCGGCCCACTGCGCGAGCCGCCGGCTGGCCCGCTCGCGGGGCACGGGCCCGAACGCGGCCTCCGCGATGGTGGGCACGCAGACGCGCAGGGTCTCGCCACAGGTCTTGAGGGTGATGCTGAGCCGGGGCTTCTCCATGACGGTCGAGGATGCTCGGACGAGACCGTGCGCGCCAGCTGGCCGCGCCCTCAGCCGAAGACGGCCTCGAGGGTCTCGGCGGTCAAGACGCGCGTCGTGTACCGGCCAGCTCGTCGTGGGACGCACGCGCCAGCCGCGCCTGCGTCCCTGCTGGTGCCGTTGCGCGGCGGCAGACGTCAACCTCGTTGACTGCCGAGTGTGCGCTGGCGCAGAGTCCTTGGCATGGAGCGGAGCCGCACGCCAACGACGTTGACAGACACGGGACCCATCGAGGCCCGGTTGGCCGGCCGCTATGCCTACGAAGGAGAGCTCGCCGAAGGGGCTACAGGGCGCGTCATGCTGGTGCGCGACGTGGACGGGAGCAGCTCGTGGGTCGCGAAGGCCGTGCCCCCGTACAACGCGGCCTGCCTCGCGGCAGAGCTGGATGCGCTGCTGGACGTGCGGCACGCCAGCATCGTGCGACCGCGTGAGCTGCTGCGGGTCGCGACGCCGCTACCTCCGCCCTTCGCGCTGCCCGCGGGTGCCGCGGTGCTGGTGGAGGAGCTCGTCGCTGGCGAGCCGCTTGCCGAGGCCCCGTGCGAGAGCTGGGAGGAGCTCGCCGCCGCGGGCCAGATGCTGGCCGAAGCGCTGGCGGAGCTGCACCGCGTGAACCTCGTCCACGGCGACGTCTCGCCGTTCAACGTGCTGTCCAGCAGCGGCCGCTGGGTGCTGGTGGACCTCGGCCACGCGGGCTCGCCGCTTCAGGCCGGGGTGGGCGCCGCCGGGACCCCTGGCTTCATGGCCCCCGAAGCCTTCGCGGGCGCCCGCACACCCAGCACGGATCTGTTCGCGTTGGGCGCGACGTTGCTGGCAGCGGCGCCTGGGGCCACCTCGTTGCCCACGCTGGCAGGACTCGCCGATGCGCACGAGCACGCGCTCCGCCTCCAGCACCTGAGCCGAGAACGGCTACGTGATGCGCCCCACCCCCTGGCCGAGATCATCACGACGCTGTTGGCGCCGTCGCCCTCCACGCGTCCGAGCGACGCCCAAGAGGTCGCCCGGCGCTTCGAGTGGGAGCACGAGGACCGCCCTCGCAGCAGCTACACCGAGGAGCTCGCGCCGCTCCGCATGCGCGCCCGGCGCGGCGGCCCAAGGGTCGCTGGCGCACTCCGCAACGCGCGCTTCGTGGGACACGAGGGGCCGCTCCGAGACGCGCTCGAGCGGATCCGGGATCGCGCCGGCACGAGCCTCCCCCCCACCCTCGTGCGCGTCATCGGTCCTGCCGGATCCGGACGCGACCGCTTCGCCCAAGAGTTCGCGCAGCGGCTCCAGCGCATGGCGTTCGACGCGGGCTTCCCAGTCCCGACGATCGCGCACGGCCCGGTCCTCCCAACGCTCTCGGGACAGCCCGTCGTGGTGCGTTGGACGCCGCCAACGACGGAAGAGGGGGCGGCACGCGCGCTCCGCTTCTTGGACGTGAGCGAGGTGGAGCGTAGTCCGTCCATCATCGTCGTGTGCACGGACGCCCCGCTCGTCACAGGCTCGGACGACGCGCGCCTGATCGAGATACTGCTCGGGCCCCTAACGGCCGACCCGGTGCGCGAGCTCCTCTACGACGCGCTGCGCGAGCACCCGACACCAGACGAGGTCGACGCCGCGTTGGCGCTGACCGGCGGGCTCGTGGGCTCCCTCGTGGAGCAGCTCGCGGCACACGCCATTGGGGGCGACTTTCTCCGCGCGCGTGACCTCCCCACGCTGCGAGCGGCCACCCTCGAGTGGGCCCCACCCCCGCTGCCCACGGCGACCCTGGAGCTGCTCGAGCGCTGCAGCATGTGCGCCGACGGTCTGCCGCTCGACGACGACGTGCCGGACGGCCTCTCGCTGGCGCTCACCCTGGGCCTGCTCGCCGTCGACCATCGCGGCGACGTGGTGGCCCGCGCGGACGTACGCGCCCGGATGTTGGCGCACATGACGGCGGCGCGACGCAAGAGGCTGGCGGCCGACCTGCTCGGGTCAGTGATGGACCCACTGGGACGCGCGCACCTCGCCGTGCAGGCCGGTCTGCACGACGTCGCGGAGTCGGAGCTCGCCCGGGCCCTCGCCGAGAGCGACGACGAGACGGCCTCGCCAGCGCGCGCAGCGCGCGTGTACGCGTTGGCGTGTGCGCTGCCCACGCTGAGCCTGCGCACGAGGCAGTTGGCCGCCCAGTGGCTGCAGCGCCGCGCCGCGTCGGAGCACGCGCTGGCGTTGCTCGAGCGGGAAGTGGACGCCGAGTCGCTCGCGCTACACGCCGAGTTCCTGCGCCAGCAAGGGCGCCCCACCGAAGCGGTGCGCTCGCTGGCGTCCGCCCGGGGGCTGCCTGGGGCACATGCCAGCGAGGTGTTCCTGCGCAGCGCAGGTCGGCTCGCGATCGAGCATCCGGACCTGGCCGTCGACGGCGTGGACGCGCTGCTGGCGGCATTCGCGGAGGCACGCCCCGAAGACCACCGCGACTCCCATGCGTTCTGCGAGCTGCGCGCTCTCGCCGCGTTCACGTGCGGAGACGTTGACGTCGCCGAGCGGGAGGCCGAGCGGGCGGCGACCCTAGCCCTCCAGCGAGACGCGCTTGGCGAGGCGGCGCGCGGTCTCTCGCTGCGTGCCACCATCGCGCAGCGACGCGGCGACGCGGCCAGCGCATACGCCTTGGGTCGCCGCGCGCTGACCCTGGCCGAGGCTGGTGGGGAGCGCCTCGCGGCGGCGGTGTACGGCCTGAACCTCGGGCTGTCCTGCTTCGAGCTCGGCAACCTCGGCGAGGCCCTCTCGCATGTACGCGCAGGGGCGGACACGCTGGCCGAGCTAGGCCGAGACAGCCTGCTCTCGCAAGCTGCGTTGAACCTCGCCCAAGTCCACACCGCCTTCGGAGACGACACGGGGGCGAGCGCCTTGCTGCCGCTCGCCGCGCGCAAGGCGGAGGCCGCGGGGCTCGCCAGCGTCCGCGCCCACGTCGACCTCACGTGGGCCGCCATCGAGCTGCGTCGCGGCAAACTGCTGGCGTCCGTGCAACGCATCGACTCGGCGCTCGAGCGGGTCCCGAGCTGCCCACCAGAGGCGCTCCCGCTCGTGCACGCGCGGGCCGCGCTGGCCCTGGCCGAGGCGAACCACGGCGAGCGCGCGCGTGGGCTGTTGACCGCCACGGAAGCCGAAGAGGCCCTCCCACACGCCGACGCCGCGCTCACGCGCCGACTGGCGCTCGGCACCCTGGCCCTGGGCGCGGAGAGCGTCGCGCGCAGACGCGCGGTGGAGCTCCTGGCCCCCGCTGCCGCCGACCCACGTGGCTGGGAGCGGCAGCTGCAAGCGACGCTGCTGATCAGTCAGCTCCTGGAGCGCCTCGCCGACGCACCAGGAGCGCTGGCCGAGGCCCGACGCGCGCGCGTGCTGCTGGATACCGCGCTGGACTCGCTCCCCAACCACCTGCGTCCCCTCCTGCTCGAGACGGTTCGCTACCAAGCCGCGCTGCGGGTGCCGCCGCTGTTCGAGGCGGACGCCCCCACCCCGGCGGGCGGCCGCGACGTCTTCCGCGAGCTCCCGCTGTACATGCAGCGCTTCGTCAGCGCAGGCGACCCGGGGCGACTGCTGCAGCGCATCGCCGACGCTGCACAAGCCCTCACGCGCGCCGAGCGCGGCTTCGTGGTCGAGCGCCTGGCCGACGGTGGCTGGCTGACCCTCGCCTGCACGGACGAACAACCAGCCGACGTGCGCGGCTTCTCACGGTCCGTGGCAGGGCGCGCGCTCGCCACGGGGCGCACGGTCTCCGCGCTCGACGCCATCGACGACACCCGCCTCAACACGAGCGGCAGCGTCCTCGGCATCGGCACGCGCTCGGTGTTGGCCGCTCCGCTGCACTGCGTGGGCCGCTACCTCGCGCTGTACGTGGACGACCGCCGACGACCGGCAGCGTTCGATCGCGAGAGCGAGGAGGTCTTCGCAGCGTGCGCGCAGCTCGCAGGCCTCTCGCTGACAGCCAGCTGGGACGCCGCCGCCCTGCGCGAGGAGCGCAAGAAGCTGGCGGCCGCCGAGGCAACGCTGCGCACGGACGTGGAGTCGCAGCGCGACGAGATCACTTCCTTGCGACGCGCCGTCACCGGCACCGAGCGCGGCAGCATGATCGCGGGCCCCGGTCCCATGCGGCGCGCGCTCGAGCTGGCGGAGCGAGCGGCCGCGAGCTCGGTCCCCGTGCTGATCCTCGGCGAGAGCGGGACTGGCAAGGAGCTCGTCGCGCGCTTCGTGCACGACCAGAGCGCGCGCCGCGCGGCACGCTTCGTGAGCGAGAACTGCGCCGCCATCCCGGACACCCTGCTGGAGTCGGCCCTGTTCGGGCACGAGCGCGGCGCGTTCACGGGTGCGGACCGCGCGCGGCAGGGGCTGTTTCACTCCGCCGACGGGGGGACCCTCTTCTTGGACGAGATCGGCGAGATGAGCCCCGCGATGCAGAGCAAGCTGCTACGTGTCCTGCAGGACGGGCAGGTACGCCCGGTGGGGGGCACGAAGGTCACGCAGGTGGACGTGCGGCTCGTCACGGCGACGCATCGCGACCTGCTGGCCATGGTCGCGGACGGGCGGTTCCGCGAGGACCTGTACTACCGAATCACCGTCGTGTCGCTGCGGCTTCCCCCGCTGCGCGAGCGCGCCAACGATGTGCCCTTGCTCGTGCGCCACTTCCTGCGGAAGCACCACCCGGGCACGCCCCCGCGTGTGACGCCCGAGGCGATGCGACGCCTCGCGAGCGCCCCATGGCCTGGGAACGTTCGCCAACTCGAGAACGAGGTGCAGCGCCTGCTCGTGATGGAGGGCGACCCCATCGAGGCGAGCGACGTGCTGGCTGCGGCAGGACCCACGACCGCGGCGGTGGAACCCCCGCGCAGGGGCGACGTGTCCGCCTTCGACCCGCTGGGATCACTCGCCGTGCGCGAGCACGTCGACGCGCTCGAGCGCGCGCTGATCACGGCGGCGCTCGAACGCACCGGCCAGAACCAGACGCGCGCCGCGCTCGAGCTGGGTGTGAGCCGCTACGGCCTGCAGAAGATGATGAAGCGCTTGGGCCTGCGGGAGTGAGCTCCGCGAGCGCGCGTGAACGGGGGGGGAGCGCGCCTACCCGCGCCGGAACAGCTTGAGCAGCGGCGTGACCTTCATGGGCTTGCCGCGCCCGACGAAGTGCCAGCCCCAGAGGACGAGCCACGCCAGGCTCGCCGCGATGGCGGCCAGCCCGCTGAGCACGAGGGCGGCGGTCCCCTCGGCGTTGGGCGGGAAGATCAGGGCGGCGCCCAGGGTCATGGAGGTCGCGAACGCGGTCAGCGCCAACCGGCTGGCGTGCGAGTGGATCATCGCTGGCACGTCGTCCAGCTCGGGCGTGACCGCGCGCACCTGCAGGTTCCCCTCCTGCATGTCGTGCAGCAGCTGATCAAGCTGGGTGGGCAGGTTCTTCACCATGGCGCCCAGCCCCGCCACCTCGCCGACCGCGCCCTGCAGCAAGGCCTGCGGCGAGTAGCGCTGCGCGATGATCTGCTCCGCGTACGGCTTGGTGATGCCCAGCAGGTCCACGTCGGGGTGCAAGCTGCGCACGATGCCCTCGACCGTGGCGGCCGCCTTGATGAGCAAGGCGTACTCGGGGCCCAGCTTGATGCGGAACTTGGCCGCGGCGTCCGCGAACTCCTCGGCGAACGCGCCCGAGTCGACGTCGCCGATGTTGTCCACCACGAGGTACTGCTGCCGCACGCGCTCGATCTCCGCCTTGAGCTCCGCGATGTTCACGCGCTGGGTGGGGGTGCCCATCTTCATGAGGATGCGCGCCACCGTCCCGGAGTCGTTGGCGATGGCCGCGATGATGAGCGTGACGAGGTCCTCGCGTTGGTCCGGCGTGAGGCTGCCCACCAGGCCGAGGTCGATCATGCATAGCGTGCCCTCGTCGTTGATGAGGATGTTCCCCGCGTGCGGATCGCCGTGGAAGAAGCCGTCGATGAAGACCTGCTTGCACGCCGAGTGCACGATCTCGGTGACGACGTGCTCCGCCTCCTTGGAGCGTGGCTCGACCTTGCGCACGGGCCGGCCAGGGAAGAACTCCATGGTGAGCACGGTCTTGCACGACAGCTCGGCGTGTGGCCGCGGCACGACCACGCTGCGCTCGGGGTCGAGGTTCTTGCGCATGCGCAAGAGGCTCCCGAGCTCCTCGTTGAAGTCGAGCTCCTTCAGGAGCCCCTTCTCGAACGCGCTCACGATCTCGCTGACATTGGCGAGGCCCATCTCGTCGATGCTGGCCTCGAGCACCTGCGCGCCGAGGTAGAGCAGGTCGAGGTCGCCGCGCATGATGTCCTCGATGCCGGGCCGCTGCACCTTGATGACGACGCGCTCTCCGTCGAGCGTGGTGGCCAGGTGCGTCTGCGCGATGGACGCGGTGGCCAGGGGCTTCTCGTCGAACGACTGGTAGAGGTCCTCCAGCTTGCCGCCGAGACCCGACTCCACGACGGCGCGGATCTCCTCGAACGGGAGCACCGGGGCGCCGTCCTGGAGGCTCTCGAGCGCCTTGATGAACTCGGGCGAGAACAGGTCGTGCCGCATCGACAGGATCTGGCCGAGCTTGATGAACGTCGGCCCCAGCTCGCCGAGCATGTGGGCGAAGCGCTGGGCCGCGGGAGAACCGACCAGCTCGGCGTCCGTGGCCGGCACGCTGCGGTCGGGGAACAGACGGCGCCCGATCGCGGTCCGCATGAGGAGCTCACCGAAGCCGTGCCGCGCGACCGTGACCGACACGGCCCGCAGGCGGTTGAGGTCTCGCGCGGCCACGCCGAGGATCGATCGATTCTGCGCCATCGCGGGACTATCCCAAAAGCCGCCGCGCATGACCAGCGACGCGGCATGTGCCGTCGCGCCGTGTGGCGCACGCGCGGTCGCGAGCCGACGCAGCGCGCCCGACGCGCCACCGCAGACCGACGGCTACGACGCGTCGCCGGCCAGGAACGCGGCGAGCGTGGTGCGCACCAGGTCGCACGCGTGGGACTCCCCGTGAGCCGTGACGCTCAGGTTCCCCTCGACGAGCGAGACCACCCACGCGTCGTTGCGCCCGAGGCCGGCCGCGAGCGTGTCGACGAAGCCACGAGGGAGCAGCAGCAGCTCGATGGCGTCCGCGGCGTGGATGGTGCGGCTGCCCCACTCCTTGCGGAGCGTCTGGGCGTCCTTGTCGGTCACGATGGCGACGCGCTCGGCGAGCTTGCTCGCGCGATGGACACGGTCCGCCGACGGGGCGCCCAGGTCCACCCACAGCGCGTGCCCCCCATGCGCCCCCGGCAGCGAGAGCGCTGGCTCGTCCACGTTCGACAGTCCGCGTCCGAACTCGAGCCCCTCCTCGTGGAGCAGACAGCGCGCGAGCACGCGCACCACCACGCGCGCCTCGGACTCGGAGGGGTGCTGCGCGACGCGCAGGTCCAGCGTCTCGTAGACCCCGCGGTCCACATCCGCCAGCTCGACCCCCACTCGCAGCAGCACCGTCGCCTGCGCCATGTTCAGACCCCCCTCGTGTCGGTGGCCCCCTCGGCCAACCGCTCGGCGGCGCGCAGCAAGCGCGCCGCGAGAGGCAGCTGTCCCGAAGCCACCGCCAGCGGGCGGGCGCGCCCGAGCGTCCGTATGGCGGCCGGCACGTCCCCCAGCGCAACGTGCACGAAGGCGAGCATCCGCAGCGCCATCGCCGCCTCGGCGGGACGCCCCATCGCCTCGAGGCTCTCCACCCCGCGGACCATACCCTTGACGAAGCCCGGATCGGGGTGCGCCGCCACCGCCAACGCCCCTTGGATCGCGGCGCCCAGGCTGACCACGGCCTCCTGGCGATGCCGCCTGCCCACGTGGATGGCCTCCTCCGCGAAGACCGCGGCCCGCGACTCCCAGCCGGCCTCGAAGGCCGCTGCGGCTGCGCGCACGGCCGCCCGCGACAGCTCCACCGGCATGCCGTGCTCGCGTGCCACACCCATCGCGTCGCTCCAGCGCGTGGTCGCGCCGCTGAAGTCCCCTTGCGCTTCCGCCACCTCGGCCATGGCCGAGAGCGACGACCAACGCAGCCGCAGCTCCCCGACGCACACGGCACCGGTCATCGCGTCCATCCCTCGCATGCGGGCGTCGTCGATGCGCCCCAGCCGGGCGAGCGCGACTGCGAGGTAGCACGAACCCATCCCGTGCAAGAGTCGGGTGTCCTCCCCAGACAGCTGCGCCACCGCCAGGGCCAGCGTACGGCTGGCGGCGTCGACCTCGCCCGCCTCCAGCCGGGCGTGGCCCAAGCGCATGAGCGCTTCGCCCAGCATGTCCGGGTCCACGGGCTCGGACTCGTTCTCCTCGGTGACGGCGAGGATCTGCACGACGTCGCTCCACCGCTCCTGGTGCGCCGCAACGCGCGCCTGAGCCAGGTGTAATGAGAGCCGCACGTCCATGTCGACCGCGTCGCGGAAGGTCGGCGTAAAGCGCTCGAGCGCCTCGATGGCGAGCCCGGTGTTGCCGACTTGCAGGCTCAGGTCCACCGCGCGGATGACCAGCTCCGCGAGGCCATGCAATACGCGACCGGCCACGGCACCAGCCGCCGTCACCTGCGCGGCCACCACCTTCGCGGCGTCGGCGACGTTGACGGAGGCGTCGGCGAGCCGCCCCTGCGCCACCGCCAGATCGGCGGCGCGCACCAGGTACGCGGGCGCACGCGCGGGGTCGTGGGCGCGTACCGCGTGATATGCCAGCTGCGCCACGCGGCGCTCGTCGTCGCCGGCGCCGCCCCGCTCGAGCGCCGCGGCGATCATGCCGTGCAGCGTGCCCGCGGCGTGGGCACTCAGGCTCTTGCGCACGGCGTCACGCAACAAGGTTCCCCCGGAGACCCGCATGCGCGCCGGCATGGCGAGCACGCCCCCGCCGCCGCCCCAACGCCCCTCCGCGGGCCAGAGCTCCGGGGCGTCGACGTCGGGGACCACCCAGTGCAGCCCCAGCAACCGGCGCACAGGCGCTTCCACGGCATCCCGCGGGACGCCCTGGATCGCGGCCAACGTGGGGATGTC
Source organism: Sandaracinaceae bacterium (assembly GCA_020633055.1). Lineage (NCBI taxonomy): Bacteria > Pseudomonadati > Myxococcota > Polyangiales > Sandaracinaceae > Sandaracinaceae bacterium. The sequence continues at coordinate 747,542 of JACKEJ010000007.1, forward strand.
CACCAGCTCGCGGAACAAGCTGATGAGCTGCAACGTGGCGCGGTCGGGGGCGCTCAGCAGCGCGAGCTCTGCCGCGACCGTGTGCTGTACCCGCTCGGGCACCCCGGCCGTCGAGACTTCGCCGCCATGCACGAGCTGTTCGTCCAGCTGCGCGGTCCCGGTGGCGCGCATGTCGTCGGCCAGCGCGATGGTCCAGGCCGGGAGCCCCCCCGTCGCCGCGAACACGGCGTTGCTCAGGTTGCGTTCGAGGTTGCGCCCTCCCACCACGGCGGCGAACAAGCGGGCGTTGGCGGCCTGATCGAGGGGACGGATGGCGACGCGGTCGACCCCGACGTGCACCGGCAACGACGGGGAAGGCCGCGACGTCATCACGGTCAGCACGCGCAGGCGGCGCAGCTTCGCGAGGAGGATGGACAGCACCTGCCGCGTCGCGTCGTCCATGAACTGCACGTCTTCGATGGCGAGCACCACGGGCTGATCGACGGCGAGCGCCTGCAGTGCCTTCTGCACGGCGCCGACGACGTCAAGCCCGCGAGGACGACCGGGGCGCTGGGCTTCTGCGGCAGAGAGCCCCACCAACTCGCCCACCAGCGAGATCTCGCGAGGTGAGAGCCCCAGCACGCGCATGCGTTCGACCTTCTCGGCGCGCGCGGCCAGCTCGTCGTCCTCCTCCACGCCGAGGAGATCTCCGAGGACATCCGCCAGCACGGAGAAGGGGGACGTGGCCAACGCGGGGCGGCAGCGCGCGTTGATGAACGCCCGTCCCTCGCCGATGGTCAGCGAGCGCAGCTCCGCTAGGAGGCGCGACTTGCCGACCCCAGCACCCCCGACGACCAACAGCGCGGCCCCCTGTCCCTCGACGACGCCGGCCAGCGTATCCCCCACGAGCTTCAGCGTCTCGCGGCGCCCGACGAACGGGGCGTCACGCCGCATGGTCTCCGCCTCCCGCTCGCTGCGGGACCGCAGGCCATGCAGGCGCGGCAGGGGCTCGTCGCCCACGCGAAAGACCCACCCCACATCTGGGGCGAGATCGGGCTCGCACGCGATCTCGTTGGGCGCCAGCGTCTCCAGCAACGCGAGCGCCCGGGCGCGCTCGGCGGGATTGGTTTCGGCGAAGCCACCGTCGTAGACCCGCGCATTGGAGCGCACGATCACGACGCGCACCCCACCGTGCGCAGCATCACGCAGGCGCAACGCGGCGCGCGCGGCCAGCTCGGGGGCCTCCTGGGGGTGGCCGGTCGCCCCGAACACCGCCTCGGCGCCGTCGTCCTGCGGGGGCAAGCACATCCCTCGCAGGTCCTGTACGATGGCGGCGAAGCGCCCCGGCTCGAGGGCCCCGACCAGGTGCAGCGCCACGACTGGCCGGTCGTCGAAGCGCATGCGTCTCGACACCGGCAGCGCGCGCGTCCTCTCCTCGCCGCCTGCGTGCGGGGTCGTCGACATCAGTGGAACGCCGATGCCCGTCGCGTCTTCCTCTACGCGCCGGTGGAAGTCGACGCGCAGCTTGTTCACCCCGCCGCGGTCGTCGGGCGGGAACATCTTCTTCAGCGCAGCAGCCAGGTCCCCCTCATCCACGTGGGAGCCCATGGCCACGAGCTCACGCGAGAGCTCCTCCACCAGGTCACCCACCGTCGGGTACCGCGCGTCGCGGTCCACGGCCAGGCAGCGCTCCAAGATGCCGCGGAGCTGGGGCGACGCGCCGTAGGCCGCCAAGTTGCGCTTCGGAACCAGCGCCTGGCGCACGCGCTCCAGCGTCTCGGTGCGCGAGGAGGCACGAAACAGGCGCTCTCCCGTCACCATCTCCCACACCACGATACCCAGAGAGAAGAGGTCCGAGCGGTTGTCGAGCGGCTCGCCGCGCGCCTGCTCCGGCGACATGTAGGCGTACTTCCCCCGCAGCACGCTCGGGTCTTCGTCGCGCCCCAGGCCGTGTTCGTCGGCCATGGCGATGCCAAAGTCACCGACCTTCACCTGCCCCTCGTACCCCAGCAGGATGTTCTGCGGCGAGACGTCGCGGTGCACGATGCCAAGGGGTCGTCCGTCGTCCGAGCGTCGCCGGTGCGCGTAATCGAGCGCGCGGGCCGCCTCGCAGGCGATGAAGAGACGCAACGGCAGGGAGAGCCCGTCTGCCACGCAGTCCACCGGGTTCGGGCGGTAGGCGATGGCCGACGCGAGGTCGCAGCCATGCACGTACTCCATCGCGATGAAGTAGGCCTCCTGCTCCTCCCCCAGATCGAAAATCTGAACGATGTTGGGGTGGTTCAGGCGCGACGCGATCTTGGCCTCGCGCACCAGCAGGTCCGCGAAGTCGGGGCGGGCCATCAGCGAGGGCAGCACGCGCTTGATGACGACCGTCTTCTGGAAGCCGGCTGCGCCACGCGACCGGGCGCGCCAGACCTCGGCCATGCCGCCTTCGCCTATGCGCTCGATCAGCTCGTAGCTGCCGAACAGTACCCGTCGCGTCATCGTGCGGCGGAGGGTATCACTGTGCGCTCGTGTCGGATACCGCAGCGGCCGCCCGCGACACGCGCAGCTGCCGCGTCACGGTAGGCGCTGGCGAGATGGCGCTCTCGGCAGCCGCACCGCGCAGACACCGTAGCTCGGTGGCCGTCGCGGAAGGGGCAGCGAGGACGCGGACCAAGCCGCTCGTCCGCGCGATCTCGACCGTGGCGTCGCGGCCGGGCCCCAAGCAGGCGGTGAGCACCGGACGCAGCGCAGACCATGTGCGGTAGCGGGCGGCGGGCGGCGCCGGCGAAGGGGCCGCAGCGCCCGGCGCTGGCGCGCCACGGCTCGCGCTCGCTCCCTCGCCGGCCGACTCGGCCACGATCTCGCGCTGGGGACCGTCCGGACTGCTCGCGAAGAAGTCGTCCACGTAGCGCACGGAACCCTGCGGCCGCGCCGCAGATCCGCTGGCGCTCATGCTGGCGGGGCTCACCGAAGTGGAGGACGCCGTGGCCATGCGTGAGCGATCCGCAGAACGCGCCGTCGTCCGCCCGGTGTCGGAGTCGTCCACCTCGCGGAGGGTGCCCGCCGTCTGCGCCTCCGCACGCAGGGACAGACCACCTGCGACGCCGTCGTCGCTGAGCTGAGCGACCGGTGCGCTGGGCGGTGCGGGCGCGGGCACCGCATCGAGCGTCTCGCCCGCGAGCGCTTCGGTGGGCGCGGGTGGCTCGAGCGGCGCGGCCTCTGGCTCGGCCTCGGCCGAAGGGGCCTCGAAGGCCGCTGCGGCCGGCGCCGCGGTGGGCATGGGTGCCACGGTCGGTGCGGGCGCCGCAGCCATCGGAGCCCCCTGGATGGCGCTGGCGTCGGGCTGCCGGTTCACGACGCTCACCGCCGAGAACCCCGCGGAAACGACCACCAACACCGCCGCGGCGGCGGCCAACACCTGCGCCAAGCGGTTGTCACGCAGCAAGCGCACGACGCGCCCCGCCCCCGCCGACGACTCCGCTCGGGTCGCGCTGGACGTGGCCCGCGCGGCAGGCGCCTCCGCGACGGGTGCCACGGGCCGAGGCGCGCGCAGGCGCTCACCCGAACGCAGCACCCCCGTGGCGGCTGGCGCCATTCCCTCGGCGTCGCCAGGGTCACCCGCGAGACCGTCGGCCAGACCTGCTGCGTCGTCCAAGCGCAGCTCGTCGTCGTACAGCCCCGCGTCGATACCCTCGAAGATGGCCGCCAGGGCTCCGTCCAGCGGAGAGGATGCGGAGCCGGACTCGGCCGCTCGGATGCCCCAGGCCAGAACCTCGTCGGTCAGCGCAAGCAGCTCGCGCACCTCGGCATCGAAGCTCGCGTCGGCCTCGCGCTCGATCGCCAACCACGCCTGCTCCTCCTCGGGCGCGTGGACCAGGCCAGCATCCAGGATGGCGTCGAGGCGTTCGCGACGTGTCGCGTTCACGCGCCACCTCCCGCGGCCAAGGCCCCGGGTTCCGCGAGATCCCCGAGCAGATCGCGGAGCCTCCGACGCGCCTCGTGGATGCGCCACGCGACGGTGCCCTCGGCGCACCCGAGCGCGTCGCCCGCCTCCTTGTGCGACATGCCCTGCAGCAGCACCAGCACCACCGCCGAACGCAGTGAGGGACTGAGCGCCTCGAGGGCCTCGCCCACGCGCCCATAGAGCTGGGCCTGCTCCAGCGTGCGCTGCGGGTCCACGCCCGCGCTCTCCGCGTCGGCCGTGGGCTCGGGCAGCTTCGGATCGTCCACGTCGGAAGCGACGTGCCGACGGTTGCTGCGCATGCGGTTGAGGCAGACGTTCACGCAGATGCGGTAGAGCCACGTGGACAGGCGGGCGCGCCCGTCGAAGCGGCCCAGCGCGCGCCAAGCACGGATGAAGCTCTCTTGCACGGCGTCGTCGACCTCGGCGGCGGACCCGAGCATCTGGTGTGCACAGGCCACCAAGCGCCCGTGATGCATGCGCACCAGGCCCGCGAAGGCGCGCCGGTCTCCGGCCTGCGCCAGGCTCAGCAGCTCCATCTCGGTGCGCGCGTCTGCGGTGTCCATGGTCCTACGCTCGGGCGGGATGAGGAACTCGCCCGAGGCAGAGCGCTCTTCCGGCGTCGAGGTGGTCGAAACGTACGCAAACACGGGACCTAGGACAACCACGAGGTGGACAAAGCTTGGGCGCGCACCGCTCGTTTTTGACCGGAGCCCCCGCGAGCGCTTTAATCCGGGCGTGTCCACTGACGACAAAGACCGCCGCGGCGGGGAGCGCGCCCCGATCGAGCTCAAGGTCGAGTACAAGCGGTTGAATTCGTTCTTCGCCGACTACACCAAGAACATCAGCCGCGGCGGCACCTTCATCCGCACCGAGCGCCCGCTCGGTATCGGGACGGAGTTCAACTTCAAGCTGTGCGTCCCCACGCTGGAGAACCCCCTGGTCCTGCGCGGCAAGGTGCAGTGGACGGTGGCCCCCAACGAGGTCGTGGACGACGGGGAGCCCGGGATGGGCATCGGCTTCGTCTACAGCAGCGAGTCCGAGCGCGAGCGCATCGAAGCCATCGTGGAGACGCTGATGGTCGACAGCCTCGGCAACGTCATCTACGAGAAGCTCATGGGGAAGCCCCCACGCGGGAGCCTGCTGCCCTCCAAGTAGCCGCGCGTCAGGGCCCACCCACGGGCCCCGACGCCGGACGCGGCGTGTCCCTCAGAGCACGACGCCGCAGCTGAGCCCAGGGACTGGCGCCGTGGTCGAGTAGTCCGCGGCGGAATTGCCCTCGGTCCCGGGCACGCGGTACACGGTCTCGTCCTCGTTCGCGGGGGTGCAGCCGCCAGCGTCCCACAGCGCGGTTCCGTCGGTGCCGACCATGCGCGCCTCGGTGATGCGCGCCAGGTCACCGCCCGTGCCCCAGCACATGTAGTCGACCATGGCGTCGCGCGAGCCGAAGCTCGAGTTTCGATACAGCGCCAGCGCGCGGTCGTTGTCGATGACGATCGTGGACGGCGCGTTGAACGTCACCCGACCGTAGGGCGGGACCATGACGGCGGGCACCGCCGAGTAGTTGTTGGTGCCGCTCTCCCCCTGACAGAACTGGTAGTTCCCGTTCGTCGAGATCATCGTGCCGGTCGGGTTGTACAGGGTGATCTCGTCGGTCTGCATGTTGACGCTCTCGATGATGAGCGAGTCGCGCTCGCACTCGAGGATGATCACGGGGCCAGCGTCGACCCCGCCGTCCACCGGGCCCCCGTCGACCCCGGCGTCCATGCCGTCGGGCATGCAGACCACGTTGCTCGGCGAATTGCGGTAGTCGACCGCGGTGTTGCCGGGTGTGCCCGTGCGCAGATAGAGGTCCGTCGACCCCGCGAGCTGCACGCACCCCTGGTCGTCCCAGAGGACGGTGCCATCCGTACCCGTCTGCTGCGCGACGTTGAGGCGCGGCGTCCCCGCCCCGTCACCCCAGCAGACGTAGTCGAGCATGGCATCACGCGTGGTGAACGAGCCCGGATTGTAGAGCGCGAGCGTCCCGTTCACGGGGTCCGTGGTGATCCCGTTGGGGATGGCGACGGTCAGCGACCCCCCAGCGGGGACGACACCCTCGGGCAGGGCGCTGTAGGCTCCGGGCCCCTGGCACAGCTGGTAGTTGGTACCCCCGATGGTGATGTCCGACATGGTCGGGTTGGTCAGGCGCACCGTACGGTTGGCCAGGTCGATGCCCGACATGAACAGGTCGTCGCGCTGGCAGGCGAGCAGCGTGGAGCCGCCGCCACTGTCGGCGGTGCCCGTGTCGCCCGCGCTCATGTCCACCTGCGAACCCTGATCCATGGGCCCTTGGTCTGGCGTTTCGCCGCCGCCCCCACTGCAGCCCCCGCTCACGGCGCCGCACGAGAGCAGCGCACCCACGATCCACCAAGCATTCCGACGAGACACCATGAGACAAGACCTCCGAGAGACAAGCGCGCAGCCGTGACCCCGCGGCGTGCGGGGCCCAGGCACTATGCCGAACTGAGCGGCGATTACAACGGCAGCGGCATCCCCGGCGGGTCGTACTGGCTGTTTCCGTCGCGATCGAGGAACACCGGGTTCACGAAGCCGAGCGGCTGCGCGCCCCGCACCAGCGACGTGAAGGGCTCGGGCGCCGCCGGGAACGTGACTGGGTCGATCACTCCGTCCGCGTTCGCGTCCACGAGGGTCGGCAGCACGAAGCCCGCCTCGACCGTGATGAAGCTGTCGGCCGTCACGGTCGTGACGGGGACCATCATGTCGTAGCGCACCACGTCACCCGCCGACGTGCTGAAGATGTCGGCCGGGTTGCTCCCGGTCAGGTCTCTCGTCGCGACGATCTCACCGCCCAAGCGAACGCGCAGCTCGTCGACCGGCACCCAGGGCGGCGCGGTCACGCGCACGCGCACTTGGACGGTGTCGCTGGTGATCGTGAGCGGCTCCTTGCTGGGATCGCTGCAGTTGTTGCCCAGCTCGTCGCAGACCTCCATCCACACGAACACGCCCAGCGCCCCCGCCACGCCACCGCCGCGAATCAGCCCCACCAGGTCGTCGCCATCGAGGTCCGCGAGGCTCGTCGAGGTCGAGAGCACGTTCACTGGGAAGCCCGCCTCCTCGTTGTAGATACGGTGCGAGTCGCTGTTGGCCGTCCCGGTGGGGAGGCTCCCCCCGGGTGCCTCGCGCAGCAACGCGTGCCAGTCACGGTTCTGCGTGAGGTACTCCTGCATGTCCTTGAAGTTGATCACCTCGAAGGCGTCGGCGTCATAGGCCGTGGTGCCCATCCCGCTGGCCACACCGCACGCGGCGTTCATGGCGAACGACAAGCTCGCGTCGAAGCCGCACGAGTCGAAGTAGCCGAGCCAGATGGTCGGGATGCGGCTTCCGCGCGCGTGGTTCAGCTGGATGATGCGCTGCGCCGGGCCGGGCATCGCACGCAGCCGGTCGTACACCGTGCCGGGCCCCACCCGCTCGTCGTCGGGAGCCCCGCTCTCGAACGCGGTCGCGACCGGATCGACGGGGAACACGTTGTAGTGCCCGATGGTGTGGGGGAAGTCCTCGTACGGCACGAAGGCCGTCGCCTCGAGCCCTGGGAACGCCTTGATGCGCCCGCGCGCCGCGAGTGGCAGCCCCGCCTCGACGGTCGCGATCGCGGGCGTGTAGTCGAAGACCACGTCGTGTTCGGTAGCCACCAGCGCGTCCACGCCAGCTGCGAGGAACGCGCGCACCTGGTCCTCCGGCGGCGTCGACGAGTCGAAGCTGGCAGCGCTGTGGACGTGGAAGTCCGCCGTGAGGAAGCCCGTCGGCACCACGTCGAGCGAGAACAGGTCGAGCATCACCGCCTGGTCCGAGGCTGCCACCGTGATGGACGCCCGCGCCAGCGACGTGCTCAGACCGCGCATGGCGTAGACGTCGTACGTGCCAGGCGACAGCGCGAGCGAGACCTCGCCCATGCCGTCCGTGAGCGCCACGTTGCCCTGAGGAGCCGAGCCCGTCTCGGGTCCGAGGACCGGATCGGCGGTCACCCCGGTCCCCAACACGACGACCCGCGCCGTCCCAGCGACGCCGTCGATGCGCACGGTCACGTCGACCGCCGGGCGGGCACCCAGCGTGAGCGTGCCCAGATCCAGGGTCGCACCTGCCGCGGCCGCGCCGCCCGTCGCGCGCACCACGTCGTGCCCGTCCATGCGCACTTCGTACGAGACGGCGCCGCTCGGCACGCGGGCCGAGAACGAACCATCGGCTCCCACGCGCACCAGGTTCACTGGCCGCCAGGTGGCTGGGTCTGTCGCGTCGCCGGTGGACGGTGGGGTCGCCAGGAGGACGGACGGACGCCGGTAGGGGTCACTCGGGATGCCGCCGGGCACGGTCACCCGACCCGTGACGGTGGCAGCGTCCAGCCGTCCGAGGGCGTCCAGGTCTTCGAGCACGACGTCGACGGCGCTCGCCGCGTCGGCGCCCCCACCCGCCACGAGGACGCGGCGGTGTCGGGACGTCGCACCGGGTGCGAACGGCTCGATGCCAGTCCCGATCTCGCCAAACGCGCTGTTGGTGCTGTCATGCGCCGCAGACACCGTCGCCATGTCGGCCGAGTAGTACGCCAGCGACCCTGGCCCACCGGCACGTGATCCGCTCGTCCCAATGTACTGCGAGCGCACCAGCGTGCCCGCGACGTTCGCGAAGTTGATGGTGGTGCAGGTGCTCCCCTGCCCGGGGTTGGGGCAGAAGGGGCGCATGCCCGACGGGCTGCCCCACAGGATGACGTCGACCGGGCGCAAGGGCCCCGTCAGACCGGCCACGGTGATCGGCGGGCTGGTGTCGTTCGTGATCGTCGTGTCGATGTGCAGCTTGGGCTCGCCACAGCGCAGTTCGAACGTGGTGACGATGCTCAAGCCGTCACCGGGGCTCGGCGAGATCGCGCCATGCGGGGCACGCTCGATGTGACCCCGCAGCTCCAACACCACCCGCTCGGCCTCCTCCGTGATGACCGTCATCGACTCGTTGAAGGCGCGCAGACCGCTGTCGGGCCCCGCCACCAGCCAATGCTCGACCAAGTGGTCGTCGCCGCCGATCACGTGGAAGTCGAGCAGGTTGCCGCCATTCGCGCCCGCCGTGCCGTGCTGCTCGAGCGCCGAGAAGCCCGCCACGACCATGTCGTTCTGCAGCCGCAGGCCTCCGACCCCGACCACGCCATCAGGACCCGGCGGAGGCGTATCGGCGGCGGTCACCGTGCGGGCGGTGACGCACGGCCCCGTCCCCTGGTCTTCTGCCGACCCTTGGTCGGCCGAGCCGGTGTCGGCTGCGCCGAGGTCGCTGGGCGGACCGTCACCGCCCCCGCCACAGCCGACCACCGCGAGCGAGGCCGACAGGACCAGGGGGACGGACGCCAGACGAGAGAGCAACCAGGGGGTGCGCGTGTCCATGACGATAACCATATCACTGTCACCCCAGCTTTCACGGGGGAATCTTCCGTTGTCGGTGTGTGTCTCCGGAGCACCACGCCCCGTCGGCGCGTCCGCCGCGGTCGTTGACAGTCCACCCCCCCCGGGCTATCGAGCCGGGTCCTTTCTCCGAGAGCACCCATGTCTTTCTCCATTGGCGAATCCCGCGACCTGTTGGTCGACCTCGCTCAGCGACTCGAGTCGCTGGGGAGGTATCTTTGACGTCGAAGGCCTGCAGCACACGGTCGATCGACTGACCCACGAGAGCCTGCGCGACGGCTTCTGGAACGACCAGGAGGCGGCGCAGCGCATCATGCGCGAGCGCGCCACGGCCGAGCAGACCGTCACCAGCTTCACCAAGCTCAGCGCCGAGATCGCGGACCTCCAGGATCTCCTGGAGCTCGCGGCCGCCGAGGGCGACGCGGACATGGCCGCCGAGGTGGCCAGCGCGCTGCCCGGGCTGGAGGACCGCACGCGCGCCCTCGAGGTCCAGCGCATGTTGTCCAACGAAGACAACGAGAACGCGATCCTGATGATCAACCCCGGGGCTGGCGGTGTGGACGCTCAGGACTGGGCCGAGATGCTGCTGCGCATGTACCTGCGCTGGTGCGACCGGCACGGCATGAAGACCACCATCACCAGCAAACAGCCGGGTGACGAGGCGGGCATCAAGGAGGCGCACGTGCACGTCGTGGGGCCGTACGCCTACGGCTACCTGCGCGCGGAGAACGGCGTGCACCGCCTGATCCGCATCAGCCCCTTCGACAGCAACGCGCGCCGCCACACGGCGTTCGCGAGCGTGCGGGTCGTCCCGGACCTCGACAACAGCATCACGCTCGACGGCGTGGAGCTACGCGACGAGGACCTCGAGATCGACACCATGCGTTCGGGCGGGGCCGGCGGACAGCACGTCAACCGGACCGAGTCGGCGGTGCGCATCAAGCACATCCCCACGGGCTTCGTGGTGCGCTGTGAGAGCGAGCGCTCGCAGCATCAGAACAAGGACCACGCGCTCAAGATGCTGCGCGGCATGCTGTTCGAGAAGCTGCGCCGAGACCAGGAGGCCGCCTTCGAGGAGGCCTTCATGGGCGACCGGGCGGAGATCGCGTTCGGCTCGCAGGTGCGCAGCTACACGCTGCAGCCCTACACCATGGTCAAGGACGAGCGCACCGACCACAAGGACGCGAACGCGGCTGGCGTGCTGGACGGCGACATCGACGCCTTCATCGAGTCGTACCTGCTGTCCAACGCGGACAAGCGGCGCGCCAAGGAAAACGCCAAGAAGGCGAACTGAGCCGAGAGGAAGCACGGTGGCGACCGAGGACGATCTGATTCAGGCCCGCAAGACGAAGGCCGACACGCTGAGCACCTTCGGGTCCGCGCCCTACCCGAACACGTTTCGGGTGACGCCGGAGATGGAGGCCGAGCGACGGCACGTGGTGGACCTGGCGAACGACCTCGAGAGCGGCGCGCGTGAGGCCCTGCCCCTCGAGGAAGATCTGGCGCCGGACGCGCCCGAGCTGCACCTCTTCGGCCGCGTGATGGCCAAGCGCGGGCCGTTCCTGGTCATCCGCACGCCCTACGGTGATGCGCAGGCGTTGGTGCGCAAGGACGTGCTGGACGAGGCCGCGGCCGGCCAGCGCGCCGCCATGGACTTGGCGGACCACGTGGTGGTGCGCGGCCCCGTGGTGCGCACCAAGACGGGTGACCTCGCGCTGAGCGCGCGCCACTACCAGCACGTCGCCAAGGCCATGCTGCCGCCTCCGGCCAAGTGGAACGGCCTGAAGGACGTCGAGAAGCGCTACCGCGAGCGCTACGTGGACCTGTGGGCGAACCCGGACGTCGCCGCCGTGTTCCGCGCGCGCACGGTCATCGTGAAGGCGCTGCGCAGCTTCCTGGACGACCGGGGCTTCCTCGAGGTGGAGACCCCGTTGCTGCACTCCCTGCGCGGAGGCGCGACGGCCAAGCCGTTCCGTACGCACCACAACGCGCTGGACCTGCACCTCTACCTGCGCGTGGCGCCGGAGCTGTACCTGAAGCGCCTGCTCGTGGGCGGCTTCGACCGCGTGTACGAGCTGGGCCGCACCTTCCGCAACGAGGGCGTCAGCACCCGGCACAACCCCGAGTTCACCATCCTCGAGTTCTACATGGCCTACGCCGACGTGGACGACATGATGGACCTCACCGTGGACCTCTTCCGGCATGTGGACGCCGTGGTGCAGACCGCCTTCCCACAGCTTACCAGCGAGCGCACCTTCGACCTGGTGTCGCCGTGGCCGCGCGTGCCCATGCGTGCCGCCATCCTGCACCGCTTGGAGCGCGCGGGTCAGGGCGACGTACCGACCACGCGCTGGGCGGGACAGCTGGACGAGGCCACGCTGAACGACGCAGACGCTCTCGCAGCGCTCTTCGAGACCATGTCCGCGGACGCCGACGCCGTCACCGCCAAGCAGCTGCGCGCCGCCTCGTCACACGGCGAGCGCATCTTCCTGCTGTACGAGCTGCTCGTGGAGGCGGAGCTGCCCAAGCTGTACCGCAACGAGAGCGGCGAACAGAGCGTGCCCGTGTTCATCACGGAGTACCCCGCCGAGGTGTCGCCGCTCGCGCGCCGCAACGACCAGAACCCCGCCTTCACCGACCGCTTCGAGCTGTTCGTGGACGGGCGCGAGGTGGCCAACGCGTTCAGCGAGCTGAACGACCCCGAGGACCAAGCCGGGCGCTTCGAGGCGCAGCTGGTCAACCGCGGCAAGGGCGACGAAGAGGCGATGGACTTCGACGCGGACTACATCCGCGCCCTGTCCCACGGCATGCCCCCCGCCGCTGGCTTCGGCCTCGGGGTGGACCGCCTCGTCATGATGCTCACCGGCCAGGCCTCCATCCGTGACGTGCTGCTGTTCCCGCTGCTTCGTCCGGAGGGTGGGTGAGCCAAAAGGGAGGCTTCGGCCCGGGTGCGGGGTTTTCGCTGGTGGGAGCGTGGGCCCTCGGCGCCAGCACCGTCGCGGCCTACCTAGGCAGCGCCCTCTGGTACCGCCCCGTCAAGGACCACCCGCTCTGGTGGTGGCCGCTCGCAGGTGCGCTCGCGCTCGCCTTCGTCATCCAGCTGGGCACCGTCATCGCCACGCTCGTGCGCGCGCGGAGGCTGCAGCGAGGCGACAAGGGCCGCTTCAGGCTGCGCCTCGTCGGGAGCCTGGGGGCGCTCGATGCGCTCGTGGGTGCCGGCCTCGTCGGGGTCTTCGCCTGGGCCACGCACCAGAACTTCGCGCGCCCCTTCACCCTGCGAGGGACCGCCAGCGAGGTGCTGCTCGCGCTCCCTCCGGACGTCTCCGAGGCGCTCCAGTACGCCTGGTACGGGCGCATGGGGCTGTCGGGGCTGCTGCTGTGCGTCACCCTGTCCACGTGGTTCCTGCTGGACGAGCGGCACCGCGCGCGGCTGTGGGTCGTAGGCGACCTGCTGGTCCTGCTCGGGCTGCTGACAGTGACCGAGCTGGCCGGCACGGGCCCCCTGACGAGCGCCTACGCCATCGCGGGCGCCGCGCTGTTGCTCGTGGTCGCCGGCATCGCCCTCCGCGGCCGCGACAGCGTGCTCGCGCTCGGCCTGCGCAGCGGCGCAGGCATCCTCTTGGTCGTCGTGATCATCTGGTCCTTCTTCCACCGGCCGCTGCCGTCGGGCGACGAGCACCTGGCCCTCGGGGTGATCCGCTTGGCCGCAGGAACGTGGGCCCTGGCGCGCTGCGTGGCGCGCGTCACACAACCCCTGCTCGGCCTGATCGAGACCCTCGACTTCCGGGCGCTCGTCGCCGCGCGCCACCTGCGGGCCAAGAAGAGCGGCTTCCTCGCGTTCATCGCGACGCTCAGCATCATGGCGGTGACCTTGTCGACCTGCATGCTGTGCGTCGTGCTCAGCGTCATGGGGGGCTTCCGCAAGGATCTGAAGGACAAGATCCTCGGGAACCACGCGCACGTGGTGGTGGATGTGGCCCAGGGCACCTTCACAGGTTGGCGCGAGACCCTCGCGGCCATCGACGCGCGCCCGGCGCGCGACGCACACGTCGCCGGGGTGGTGGCTGCGACGCCCTACGTCCAGGGCGAGGTGATGATCGGCAGCACCAGCAGCCGCGAGGGTGTGGTCATCCGCGGCATCGACACCGAGAGCATCTGCCAGGTCACCAGCTTGTGCCAGAACATGTCGGCGGAGCGTGGACGCGGCAGCTTGCGCTACCTGAACCACCCCGAGGAGCTGCTGGACCTGCCGGCCGAGGAGCGGGGCACGGTGCTGCCCATGAATCTGGGTGGAGGGTCCGATCTGGACGAGGTAGTGGACGAGGGCGGGGTCATGGCGGACCTCGAGCAGTTGCTGCAAGAGGACCTCGACCGCGCGGCGAACGAGACTGACCGTCGCGAGGGCAATCGCTCGAGCGGCTCCGCCGAAGCCGCTGCGACCTCGCCGTCCGACGGATCCCTCGTAGACGATGACGGGGACGCCGCGGCGGCGCTCACCGAGCCCTCGCCCACCCCCGAGGAACGCGCGGCCGCCCGCGTGGTGGAAGCGCTTCGCGAGCTACAGGACGAGGGCGCGCTAGGCCAGGAAGACGGTCCAGCGGAGGAGGAGGCGGAGACCGATCCGTTGGCCGCCAGCGACCTGGACATGCTGGGCCTATCCGCCGACGAGGCCGCCTCGCTGTCCCGCCCCACCCGCCGACGCTCGCGGGGCCCTGCCCGAGACAAGGACGAAGACGAGGACGCAGACCTGGTCGGGCTGGGCGCGCCGATCGCGGCCCCTCAGCAAGTGTTGCCCGGCATCGTCGTAGGGCGTGAGCTGGCCCGTTCCCTCCGCCTGTTCGTGGGGGACGATGTGGACGTGGTGTCGCCGTTTGGTGAGCTCGGTCCGACCGGCCCCCTCCCGAAGGCGCGGCGGTTTCGGGTGGCGGGCATCTTCTACAGCGGCATGTACGAGTACGACATGAAGCTGGTGTACGTGAGCCTGGAAGCGGCCCAGTCCTTTCTGGCCACCGAGGACACCATCACGGGCATCGAGATCAAGCTCGAGGAGCGGCGCGTCGACGACGCCCCCGCCGTGGCCGCGGCCATCCGCACCGCCATCGACCGCCGCGACCTACGCGTGGAGGACTGGCAGCAGCGCAACCGGAACCTCTTCGGCGCCCTCGCGCTGGAGAAGCTCGCCATGTTCCTGGTGCTCGGCATCGCCATCCTCATCGCGGGGTTCTGCGTGTTCGGGACGCTCACGCTGATGGTCCAGGAGAAGGCGCGCGAGGTGGGCATCCTGATGGCCATGGGCACCACGCGCGGCGACATCGTGCGTGTGTTCCTGCTCGAGGGCCTGTTCATCGGCCTGTTCGGGGCCTCCATGGGGCTCGGCCTGGGCTTCGACCTCTCGTTCGGCGCCGAGCACTTCGGCATACGCATGAACCCCGAGGTGTACTACATCGACCGCCTGCCGGTGCACACCGACCCGACGGAGTTCGCGCTGGTGGGGCTGGCCGCGATCGCGATCTGCACTGTCGCCACCATCTTCCCCGCGATCGTCGCGAGCCGAACGAGCCCCTTGGAGGCCCTGCGCCATGACTGACGTCCCCGACACCGACGACGCCGAACAGGCCCCGCCCGCAGGCGCGACACGCAGCGACCCGCCCCTTGCCGATGCGGACCAGCCGCGCGTGAGCGAGGCCTCGCCAGCGCCCACCGAGCGCCCCATCTCCGAGGACTCAGCACCGCCCGAGGTTGCCGTCGACGGGCGTCCGTCGGCCGCATCACACCCGCCAGACCTCGGCGCCCACGCGGCCACCAGCGCGCCCGCGGAGTCGGGAGAGGTCATCATCGAAGTGCGGGGCGTCACCAAGCGCTTCGACCAAGAGGGCACCACGGTGCAGGTGTTGAGCGGGATCGACCTCGACATCCGCAACGGAGAGATGATCTGCATCCAGGGTCGCTCGGGCGCTGGCAAGAGCACGCTGCTGCACATCCTCGGCACGCTGGACCTCCCCACCACCGGCTCCGTGCGTTACCACGGTCGCAATGTCACGCGCTTCACCAGTCGAGAGTTGGCTGCATTCCGGAACGCCACGATCGGCTTCGTGTTCCAGTTCCACCACCTCCTGCCGGAATTCGACGCGCTCGAGAACGTGATGATGCCGGGGCTGGTCCAGGGCCGGCCCCGGGCACCGCTGCGCAGACGGGCCCACGAGCTCTTGGAGAGCGTGGGACTGGGCCACCGCATCGACCATCGCCCCGGAGAGCTCTCGGGCGGCGAGCAGCAGCGCGTCGCGCTCGCTCGGGCGCTGGTCATGAAACCCCAGGTGATCCTGGCCGACGAGCCCACCGGCAACCTGGACACGAGCACGAGCGACGCGATGTTCAACCTCTTCTTCACGTTGAACCGTGAGCTGGGGACCACGTTCGTGATCGTCACGCACTCGGACGACTTGGCCGAGCGGATGCCGCGCCGCATCGTCATGAGCGATGGCCTGATCGCGGGCGACCACCGACGCAGCAGCCCCTACCGCACTGCCCCCGCGGCCCCGCCCGCCGACGCCGAGGACGCGGGAGCCACCCTTGACCCCCTCTGAGCGCACAGGTATAGCCCGCCCGGACTTTCTGAACGTGCGTACCCTCCTTGCCCCTGCTTGTCTGCTCGCGTGCCTCGCCGCGGCTTCCCTCGCGCCGCTGCCTCGCGCCGAAGCGCAGCCGGCCGGCGGTCGCCCTGCGCGCGGCGACTCCGCAGCAGACGCCGAAGAGGAGCTGGACGAGGACCTAGACGAGGATCTGGACGCCGACGAACGCGACGAGGCGGACCAGGGAGACCTCGACGAACCCCCGCCGCGCGAGCCGCTGGGGACCAACCCGTACGTGCAGGAGGAAGACGAGGACGAGGCGGTCGAGGTCATCGCCGGTCCCTGTCAGGGTCGCCGCATCATCCGCATCATGGTCGAGGGCACGCAGCGGGTGGCCGCCGAGGACGTGCTCGCCGGCATGCGCCTTGGCGCGGACATGCCATGCACGGACGCCGAGGTCACGCGCGACGCCCGCGCCCTGTGGGAGCTGGGGTTCTTCGACGACATCGTCATCGAAGCCGAGCCTGTGGGCAGCGGTGTGGTGTTGGTCGTCCGCCTACGGGAGCGGCCCGAGATTCGGCAGATCGTGTTCGATGGCAACGATGACGTCAGCGACGACGACCTGACCGAAAAGATCACCCTCCGGGAGCGTGAGATCCTCTCGGCCAGCACGGTCCGGGAACAGGTCGGGAAGATCCGCGACCACTACGCCTCGGAGGGCTACTTCCTCGCTCAGGTCACCTACGAAGTGCTGCACGTCGACGGCGACAGCAACGAAGTCGACGTGGTGTTCCACATCACGGAGGGCCCCGAGGTCAAGGTCCGACGCATCACGATCGTCGGAAACGACAGCATCTCCACGTCCGACCTGCACGGCATCATGGCCACGGGTGAGACGGGCTTCTTCTCGTTCATCACCAGCAGCAACACGTTCGATCGCGAAAAATTCGACGAGGACATGGTGCGCCTGCAGGCCTGGTACTACGACCAGGGCTACCTCGCGATGAGCGTCGGCTCCGCACGGGTGGAGCTCACGCCCGATCGCGAGTACATCGACATCACCATCCCGGTCGACGAAGGCCCACGCTTCCGCATCGGCGAGATTACGGTGCGCGAGCTGGACGAGAACGGCGAGGCCGCGGAGACCCTGCGTCCAGCTAGCACCCTGCGCGAGGAGATCGACCTCGACCGCGGGGACTGGTTCAACCGCACGGCCATCGCGACGGGCCTCATGGAGATCCAGCGCGAGTACCGCGACGAGGGCTTCGCGCGCGTGGAGGTCGAGCCGGAGACGGACCTCGACGAAGACGAGCGCATCGTCGATCTCACGCTGACCATCACCCGCGGCCCGCCCGTGCGCATCGAGCGGATCCGCATCGCTGGCAACACCAAGACCCGAGACCGTGTCATCCGCCGCGAGTTCCAGATCTTGGAGGGCGACCTGTACAGCCAGACGCTGATCGAGCGCAGCCGCACGTTCGTCAACGCCCTCGGCTACTTCGAGCGCGTGGACTTCAGCGAGGAGCAGGGCTCGGCCCCCGACCTGATGGTGCTGAACGTCGAAGTTGCCGAACGCGCGACGGGTACGTTCCAGGTGGGCGCTGGCTTCTCGTCCATCGAGCGCTTCATCGTCACCGCGCAGATCCAGCAGCAGAACCTCTTCGGACGCGGCCAGAGCCTGTCGCTCAACGTGCAGCTGAGCGGCATCCGCCAGCAGTTCCAGCTCAACTTCGTCGAGCCTTGGTTTCTGGACTCCCGCTGGACGTTGGGCGTCAACGCCTTCTACACGGTCCAGCAGCGCTTGAGCTTCAATCAGTCCTCGGCGGGCGGCGGCGCCACCCTGGGCCACCCCGTGCTGGACCCGCGGCTGCGCTTCTTCGTCAACTACGGGCTCGAGCACGTCTCCATCAGCCAGAACACGGGCGGCCTGCTCGGCAACGTGAACGCCACGGGCTTCCAGCAGTTCCAGGATCTCGGGCTGTTCGGTCAGTTCCGCGCGGGCTTCACCAGCTCGGTGCGGCTCTCGCTCACCTGGGACAGCCGCGACAACCGTCAGTTCGCTTCGAACGGCGTCTACTGGAACTGGTCGACCGAGGTGGCCGACAGCTTCCTGGGCTCGGACAACGTCTTCGTCCGCCACACGGCGTTCACCCGCTTCTACAAGAACATCTTCGGGCCCTTCGTGCTCAAGCTGAACCTCGAGTGGGGCCTCATCACGTCACGCCTCCCGCGCGGCGTGCCACTCTTCGAGCGCTTCTATCTGGGCGGCATCTTCAACGTACGCGGGTACCGGCTGTACAGCCTCGGGCCCCGCGTCGGCGTCCTCAGCGACCCGAACGGCTCTCCGACGAGCTCGCGCGGCGCAGATGGCCGGGCCATCGGCGGCAACATGCAGGCGTTCTACCAGCTCGAGCTGGAGTTCCCCATCGTCGAGTCCGTTGGCATTCGCGGCGTGCTCTTCACAGACGGTGGAAACGCCTGGAATCTCGAGAGTCGCCTGTGCGCAGCGCCGGTCAGCAACGACCGCAGCTCGAGCCCGTGCGGCTTCCACCCGTCCATCCGGACCTCGTGGGGCTTCGGCTTCCGCTGGTTCTCACCCCTCGGGCCGCTGCGCTTCGAGTGGGGCGTCCCCATCAACCGCCGCCCCTGGGAGTCGAAGATCGACTTCCAGTTCAACATCGGCAACAGCTTCTGATCTGCCCCGAATTCGGGACGAATGAATCCGACCCGCGGATGTTCGTCCAGTACCCGCTTGACCGTGCGACCTCGCAAAGCTAGCTAGCGTCAGCCCGAAAGGACTGGGAATGAACCTTCAGCGTCACGCCATCACACTCGCCGCCGCCCTCTTCGTGTCCGCCGTCACGCCCGACGTCGAGGCTCAGGTGCGCGTGGCCGTGGTGGATCTCCAGCAGGCCCTGAACGAGACCGACGACGGTCGTCAGGCCAAGCGCCGCCTCAAGACCCTCTTCCGCCGCCGCCAGAAGGCGCTGGACGCTGCTCAGAACAAGCTGAAGCAGATGGCGGAGGACATCGAGAAGCAGAAGGCTGTGCTCAGCCGCGAGGCCCTGCAGGCGCGCATGGAGGAGTACCAGAAGGCGCTCATCGAGCTGCAGTCGCAGTACATGGAGTACCAGCAGGAGCTCGCCACGAAGGAGGCGCAGCTCACCAAGCGCATCCTCGACCGCATGCGCGAGATCCTCCAGCGCATCGGCCGCGCGGACAACTACACGATCATCGTGGAGGCGAACGAGGGCGGCGTCATCTGGGTGCAGCCCAACCTGGACCTCACGCAGCGACTCATCACCGAGTACAACAGCGGTGGCGGGTCCGGCGGCGGCGGGGACGACGACGAGTGACACGCCGGGCGTGCCAGTCGCGCCCCCGCGGTGTACATACGTGCCCGTGACGCGCCGCCGCAGGTCCACGGGAGAGAACGCACCCACGCCCCTCGGGCGTCGGGTGCGTGTTGCGTTCTTGACCTCTGCTGCGTCGCTCGGTCTGGTGGCGCTCGGGGCCATCTCCGCAGGCGCTCAGGACACACGCGCCCCAGGCGCCGCCGCGGCCACGACCACGGGCGACGCCGCCCGCGTCCGGACGTTGGCGGAGCTGACGCGCGCGGCGACCGAATACAACCCGGGTGTTCGCGCTGCAGACCACGCCATCGCTGCCGCCGAAGCGCGGCTCGACGAGGTGCGCCTCTCGCCGTTCTTCCAGTTCGAGGTCACCGGCGGTCTGGCCGTCGCGCCCAGCGCACAGGGCACGCCTACGTACAGCCCGGACGGTCAGCTCCCGCTAGGAAACCCCTGGCGCCCCATCCTGAGCATCGAGGTCGAAGGCGCCATCCCGGTCTACACGTTCGGCAAGCTCATCAACGCGCGACGGGCCGGGCGCGCGGGCGTGCGCGCCGCCGGACACGATCGCGAACGCACCGTGCAGCAAACGCAGTACGACGTGCGTCGCGCCTACTTCGCGCTGCAGCTCGCGCTCGACGTCCAGCAGATGCTCTCCGAGGGCCTCGGCCGCCTGGAGACCGCTGTCTCGACCCTCCAGGAGCAGGTGGACAACGACGAGCCCGACGCAAACCCGATGGACATCTATCGCCTCGCCGCCGCGTTGGCAGAGGTGCAGGCGCGCGCCTCCGAGGTCACGCGCCTCGAGGTGTCGTCGCGCGCAGCGCTCGAGACCCTCACGGGCCTCCGGGACATCCACATCCCGGACTGTCCCAGCGCTCGCGTCGATGTCGACCTCCTGGAGTTGAGCGACTACGTCGCGCGGGCCCACGGGCACCGGCCAGAGCTGGGGATGCTGGAGGCGGCACTGGACGCGCGCCGCGCGGAGCTGAACATCCACCGGGCGCGGTTCTTTCCCGATCTCGCGCTCGGCCTGCGCGCTGGATACAGCTGGGGGCCCGGGGTGACCAACATCACCAACCCCTTCATCAGCGATCGCGCCAACACGCAGTCGCTCGGCGCTGCCCTCGTCATGCGTTGGAACCTCGACTTCGTGGGTGGCTACCACCGGACCAGGCGGTCGGAGGCCCAGCTCGCACAACTCCAAGCGCAGGACCAGCAGGCCCGGGACGGCGTGCGGCTGGAGGTCATCGCCACCTACGAGCAGCTGCGCGACGCGGACCGGCGCGAGGTGGCCTGGGCCCAGGGCGAGCGCCAGACGCGCAGCTGGTTCGTGGCCGCGGGGCAGGCGTATCAAGTGGGCACGAGCGAGCCACGCGAGCTCGTCGACGCGATGAAGGCTTACTTTACCAACCGCTTCAACCATCTCGAGGCGCTGCGCGAGTTCAACACGGCGGCGGCTACCCTCGAGCGCGTGACCGGCGCGGCGCTCGTCGACCCGGAGGCGTGGGAGCGGTCCTGCACCGAATAATCCTCGGCGCGAGGCGTCGAAGACCACGACCCGCGAGGCGGTCCCTCACCCTCGGAGAACCTCATGCATCGACGTCGCTTCCTCCTGCTTGCTGCCGCCACCCTGCTCTTCGCGAGCCAGGGCCCCGGAGTCGCATTCGCGCAAGCCGACCCCGCCGAAGCGCAGGCCTTCCTCACCAGCCGCCACGACGCACTGCGCCAGCTGTTCGCGCAGCGGCCGAGCGCGGCTCGCAACGAGCGCCTCAGCGCCATGGTCAGCGAGTTGTTGGACTTGGAGGAGCTGTCCCGCCTCGCGCTGCGAGACCACTGGGAATCCCGCACCCCCGAGCAGCGCGCGGAGTTCGTCAGCCTGCTGCGACGTCTCGTCCAGGAGCAGTACGAGCGGAACCTCGAGCGCACCATGAACTATACCGTCACCTACGACGGCGCCGATGTGCGCGGCCAGGTGGTCACGGTTCGCACGCTCGCCCGATCGGGAACCAACGGCCGCGCCCCCGCCGTCAGCATCGACTACCAGATGAAGAAGGTCGGCAACGTGTGGCGCGTGTTCGACATCGCAACGGACGGCGTGAGCCTGGTCCGCAACTACCGGACGCAGTTCAACCGCATCATCACGCGCGACGGATGGGACGCGCTCATCGCCCGCATGCGCGACCGCCTCTGACACGCGCAACGAAACGAAGACGGCCGCGTTCCCCGGAAAACTGGGCGGGACGCGGCCTTCGCCGTTGGCGGGCCCTACCACTTGGTGTGGTAGCGGCGCAGGCTGAGACTAGGGCCCAGCGGTCGCAGATGCGCGCAGCGCCAGGCCCTCCGCGTCCAAGACCACGAGCCTGCGATGGTCCGTGTCGATGATCCCGTCGCGCTTCAGCACGCCGAGCACCAGTGTGACCGTCTCGCGCGTGGCGCCGACGAACTCGGCGATCTCCACATGGGTGAACTTCTCACCCACGAGGACGCCGCGTGACTCGGGGATGCCGTGCCGCCCCGCCACCTGCTGGATGAACGCGGCCACCCGCGCCTCGACCGTGCGGGTCAGGAAGTCCGTCAGCCGCGCTTCGAGCTGGCGACGCCGGCGGTTCTGTACGTCCAGCAGCGCCCGGGCCACGCTGGGTTCTTGGTCGACCAGGCGCTGCACCACAGTCAGGGGAACACGTAGCGTGTCCATGTCGCTGAGCACCAGCAGCTCGAGGTCATCCGCCTCGTCGCTGAGGAAGCCCTCGCCGTACACGTCCCCGGGCCCGACGTAGTGCAGCGTCACGACGCGTGTCCCAACCGTGCGGGCGAGGCGCGCCCGCCCAGCCCCTACGACGAAGAGGCCACGCAGCATGCCGGTACGAGCCCGCTTGCGCTCGAGGCGCGTGGGCTGACTGGCGAGCGCCACCTCGCTCAGCGCGACGTCGGGCAGACCTGCGAACACGGCGCAGCGGCGCAGCAGGTCCCGCCGAGGGTTGAGAGGCTCCGAGGAGTGGGCGAAGGTCTGTGGTTGCGCTGACATTTCTGAAGTAACTTATAGCCGCAGAATAATATTCTAGTCAACGACCCCTCCGCAAAAGGTGTTCGATGCGCCCACGATTCCTCCCCATCGCGCCCCCCTAGCGTATGCCAGGTTGACCCTCCCCGATCGGAGCGCTAGCGTCTTCCGCCCCAGCGGCTGCGCCTTCCGACCATGCGCACGGAGTCACTCGAGCATGCGACTTTACAGCGGAAAGATCCCTCTCATCGCGGACGAGATCGTGCGCACCCTCGTCAAAGAGGGCTACATCGAGACCGAATCCGTCGAGGAGGTGGTGCTCGACATGGTCGCGGTGCTGAAGGAATTCGCGCGCAGGGATCGACAGGTGCTGGACGAGGCCAAACGCCGCATGGAGCTCCAGGGCCTCAGCTACTCGATGCTGGGCAAGATCAAGCAGCGGGTGGCCAAAGAGATGTCGTTCCCCGTGCCTGAAGAGGCCCTGCCCTACCTGGTGGACCAGCTGCTGAACATGCTGTTCCACAGCAACCAGGTGGACGAGGTCTTCGCGGACGACGCGGTCATCCGAAAGGCCCTGGTCCCCATCCTGAACGCTCACACCAACGTCGAAACAGACCTCGACCGTGAGGTGCGTTCCAAGATCAAGAACCTGGCGGAAGGCACGGCGTCGTTCGAGATCGAGTACCAGCGCGTGATGGAGCAGATGAAGGCCAAGAAGGGCCTCTGACCCCGCCGTGTCGCTGCGCAGCATGACCGGCTTCGGCGCGGGCCACGCACAGCTGGGCCGGCGCGAGCTGCGAGTGGAGCTGCGCGCCGTGAACCACCGCTTCCTGGACACGCGCGTCCGCTTGCCAGCTGCGCTCCACTCTCTGACCGGGGTCGCGGAGGAGGTGCTGAAGAAGCGCTGCGAGCGCGGTCGGGTAGAGGCCTACGTCGCGTTCGCGCAAGAACAAGCCGGCCCCGACCTCGACCTCTCCCGAGCCGAGAGCGCGCTGCGCGCGCTGGTCACGCTGCGCGACCAAGTCTGCCCCGGCGAGGCCTTGCCCGTCGCGCTGCTCTCGAGCATGCCCGGCTTGTTCGTCGAGCACGAGGCGCTCGACCTCGACGCTGCGCGCGAGGCCCTCGTAGCGGCGACCGAAGCGGCCTGCGCGGCGCTCACGGAGGCGCGCAAGACGGAGGGGGCCGCCCTACAGGCGGACCTCGAAGCGTTGCTGGCAGAGGTGGACGCGTTGATGACCGCGGTGGAGGCAGAGCGGCCAGCGCTGCTGTCGCGCTATGAGCAGCGCCTGCGGGAGCGGCTCGAGCGGGTGCTCGCGGACGATCGTCTCGCGCTCGACCCGGCGCGGCTCACCACGGAGATCGCCATCTTCACGGACCGCAGCGACGTGGCCGAGGAGCTCGCGCGCCTCCGAGCGCACCTGGAGCACTTCCAGGCGACCCTGACGGGCGGCGGCGCGGTAGGACGCAAGCTGGACTTCCTCACGCAAGAGATCTTCCGTGAGGCCAACACGCTAGGGACCAAGACCCCGGACATCACCATCACGCACCTGGTGGTGGAGCTCAAGACCACGCTCGAGCGCGTCCGGGAGCAGGTCCAGAACGCCCTCTGACGCCACTTGGGCGACCCGTGCCGACGGTTGCGTGTCACAGCCTTGTGCGATAACCACGGCCGTGGCCGACGACGTGCTCCTGCTCATCCTCAGCTCGCCTTCCGGGGCGGGCAAAACCACGCTCACGCGGCGCCTGCTGAACGACAAGACCATCACGTTCCGCTTCTCGGTCTCGCACACCACGCGTAGGCCGCGCGCGAACGAGGTCAACGGGCAGGACTATCACTTCACGGACGAGGCCAGCTTCCGCGCCATGGCGGCGCAAGGAATGTTCGCGGAGTGGGCCTACGTGCACGGCAACTACTACGGCACGTCCGTGGCGGAGATCGAGCGGGCCAAGGGCGACGGCGCCGGCGTTCTGCTGTTCGACATCGACTACCAGGGCGCCCGTCAGATCCGCGCCAAGTTCCCCGACGCGGTAGGCGTGTTCATCCTCCCGCCGTCCATGGAGGAGCTGCGCGCGCGGCTCGAGGGGCGCGGCTCCGAGGACGCGGAGACCATCAAGCGGCGCTTCGAGAAAGCGCAGACCGAGATCGAGCACTACCCCTTCTTCGACTACATCGTCGTCAACAAGGACATCAACGTGGCCGAGGCCGAGCTGCGCGGCATCATCTACGCGGAGCGCTGCAGGCGCGCGCGACGCGCCGCGGACGCCGAAGCGCTGCTGCCCAAGCCCTGAAGGGAGGCACCAGGCTAGAGCCAGGTGCCCCCCATCACCACCGAGAACCAGCCCTCCTCGAGACAGCCTCTGGGAAGCCGGGTGCCCCCATCCGCCGATGGCGATGGCGTCACACCCGCTCAACCGAGCGCAGCTTCCAGCGCCGCCTCCAACGTGCTCACCCCAACCACCTCCGCGCCGCTGCGTTCCGCGTCCGTCAGCCGGTCGGCGTTGAGCGCGGGCATGACCACGCGGCGGAAGCCCAACTTGCGGGCCTCGGCCACGCGCTGCGGGGCCAGCTGCACGGCGCGGATCTCCCCGGCCAGGCCAATCTCCCCGAACACGGCGACGTCCGCCGCCACGGGGACGTCGCGGAAGCTGCTGACCGTGGCGACCGCGAGGGCCAGGTCCAGCGCGCGCTCGTCGACCCGGACGCCGCCCGCGATGCTGGCGAAAACGTCGCGGTCGAGCACGTGGAGACCCGCGCGCCGCTCGAGCACAGCCAGCAAGATCGCCAGACGGTTGGCGTCGACGCCCGAGGCCACGCGCCGCGGGGCACCATAGGCCGCGGGGGCCACCAGCGCTTGCACCTCCACCAACAGCGGACGGCTCCCCTCGGCGGTGGGGACGATGACGGATCCGGAAGCGTTGGCCGAGCGCTCTGCCAGGAAGAGCGCGCTTGGGTCTGGGACCTCGCGCAAGCCTTCTTGCACCATCTCGAACACGCCGACCTCGTTGGCAGGGCCGAAACGGTTCTTGGTCGCGCGCACGATGCGGAAGGCGTGACTGCGGTCGCCCTCGAACGAGAGCACCGTGTCCACCAGATGCTCCAGCAGCTTTGGCCCCGCGATGGCCCCGTCCTTCGTGACGTGACCGATGAGCACGAGGCTGATGCCCTCCTGCTTGGCCAGCTCCACCAGCCGCGCCGTGACCTCGCGCAGCTGCGTGACGCTGCCCGCCGAGGACGACAAGTCGCTGGAGCGCAGGACCTGGATGGAGTCGATCACCGCGACCGCAGGGCGATCACGGCGCAACGCGGCCTCCGCGTCCTCGAGCTCGGTGCTGGCGAGGATGTCGACCTCGTCCACCCCCACCACGCCCAGGCGCCGCGCGCGCAGCGCGACCTGCGCGGCGGACTCCTCGCCGGTGACGTAGAGGGCCCGCAAGCCTTGCGCAGCGAGCGCACCGAAGGCCTGCATGACCAGCGTGGACTTGCCGATGCCGGGCTCACCCCCGAGCAGCACGACACCGCCCGCGACGGGCCCGCCGCCAAGAGCGCGGTCCAGCTCGGAGATGCCCGTGGGAATGCGCCGCGCATCGTCCGCCTGGACGTCGCGCAGCTTCTGGGGCCGCGCCTTGCCCGGTGGCGGGGCCGCGGTACGAGCTGCGCCGCTGGGCGCCACGCGCTCTTCCTCGAGCGTGTTCCACTCACCACAGCCGCCACAGCGGCCCATCCAGCGCGAAGCCACGTGGCCGCACGCGCGGCACACGAAGGCGGTCTTGGGGTTGGTCTTCTTCACGGGGCGGTCATCGTCGCCGGGCGCGCGTGGTTGCGTCCCGCCGTGCACACGCCGGCGGCTCGGCGGGCGCACACGCGCGTGCGGTGAGCCGGGGTCAGGCGTCGTCCTCCGCGGGCTCGTCACCGGCGCCTTCACCCGCTTCGGCGCCCTCCGGCGCGTCACCACCTGCATCGCCCGTGTCGGGTGCCGCTGCCGCCTCGGCGGCCGCCGCCTCGCGCGCCTGCCGCGAGGCCTCGAGACGTTCCGTGAGAATGCTCCGCAGCGCCGTCAAATCGAAGCGGGCCGGGCGCTCGTCCGCGCCCAGCGCGGCAACCTCCTCGACGATCTGGTCGGCGTGCCACCTCGGACGCTCGGGGACGGCCAGCCGGTCCCCCAGCTCCGCGAGCGCAGCCTTCTCTTCCTCCGAGACGTCGCCGTCCAGCCGCGTCATCCACGACGCGACGGCATACACGAACAGCCGGTCCGCCTTGCTCATCCTCGAGCGGTCGATGACATCGAGCGCGACGGGCTCCTTGCACGCCGCCTCGATCTCGCCGATCTCCTCCAGCTCCAGCCCAACCTCGACGGCGGCGCTGACGATGGCGTCTGCCTCGTCCGCGTCGAGGTTTCCGTCGGCCCAACCGATGGCGGCCAGGGCCAGGAACACATCACGCCCCATCGTCGGGGTCTCTGCGCTTTCCGCTTCGCTCATGTCGCTTCCTCACAGCCCGGCTGAGTCGGACCAGCGACCTTGTACCACAGGCCGAGGCGCGCGCGCGCTCAGTACTCGACGCCGAGGATGAGGCGCAGTGTCTGGGCGTTGCCCACTCCGAGCCCGGACTCCTTGAGCCCGGCGAGCGGGAAGAGGATGCCGTACTGGAACGCGGCGTAGAAGCCGTCGGTCAGGCCCGGGCCGTCCTCGCTGCGGTAGTACACCGACGCGTCCAGCTCGAGCCCCAGGTTGTTGTTGTTGCGGTCGCCATACTCGCGAATCTGCGAGGTGCGGTTGGCGCGGCTGTAGATGACGTCCACGCGAGCGCCCACGCGCTGACCGAAGGCCGTGCGCACCAAGTCGTACGAGAGGCCGGGGCGGAGGTAGTAGACGCCGCCGATGTTCCCAAGCACGTTGCGGAACAGGATGAGGTCGATGCGGTAGTTCGGGTGGAAGCCGAAGTGCGTCAGCCGCCGGTTGCCGTCCTCCTGCTGGTAGGTGTTCTCGCGGTTGGAGATGCCCCGCGCCTGCGAATCACCCGTGGCGAGACCCGTGTCCAGGTAGATGCCGAGGGCCTCGTCCAGCAAGCGGTACTCGGCCTGGAGAGCGAAGCCACCGGAAAGAATGCGACGGTCTTCATCCCTGAACTCGGTGCGCTGGGTGTTGCGGATGCTGCCGATGTGCATGGCCGCCTCCAGCTCGAGCCGCAGATCACCCCACAAGAACTGAACCCAGACGTCCGGCGTGACCTGCCGAGCGTTGCGACGCACGAGCAAACCGTCCAGCGAACTCACTTCATCGTCGCGGTCGAGTGCAAGCTCAGACCCAAGGCGCTGCTTGCGGTACAGGAAGTACAGACCCGCGTTGAGCACCCAGTCCCCGTTGGCCAGGCGCTCCTCCTGCTCTTCCTCGCCCATACGGTAGGCCGCCAAGAACGAGAACTGGCGGATGTCATCCGCGCCTGTAAAGTCGAACGGCACCGCGCGGAGGTTGGTGAGCGGGCTCATGACCACCCCCTCGCCCGCGAAGTCGTAGGACGCGCCGAAGAAGAGGTTGCTGTAGCGCGTGATGGCCTGGATGCGGTCGATCTCGGACGAGTAGTCGCCGTCCAAGTTGTCGCCAGCGTTGTAGAGCATCCCGAGGCCCCACTCGTGCGCCATGCGGCCGAAGCGCAGCTGTCCGAGAGCGCGATTCGTCACTTCGGCCCACGCGCGACGCACGTAGATGCTGTCGCGGAACGCGTCACCCGAACTCGTGGAACTGACCCCCGTCGAACCAAAGTCGATGGGCGGACCGTCGACGCCGCCAGCGGGGATGCCGCCATTGATCACGCGGTCTGGAGAGCTGCCAAGCACGGCGTTGTCCAGCACGTCGATGGTCATGTGCACGCGAACGTCGTCCGAGAGCGCCAGGGTCGGCTGCAGGCGCACACGCATGTTGGCGTAGCGCAGACGGTCGGAGCGACCGCACGTGCCAGTGCCTCCTTCCATGGCCTCGCCGTTGCAGTTGCCTTCCACGCTCGCCTCGCTGGACCCGGGGACCCACAGCGAGAACGGCCAGGTGTTGCGGTGGTCCAGGAAAAAGTTGTCCTGCAGCTCGCCGCGCACGCGCAGGTAGCCGTGCAGCGTCAGCACGCTCTGCGGCGATGTCCACGCGGCGCGCGTGGGGTCGCTGGACGGGGCCGCGCTGTCGAGCAGGCTCTGGTCGTCCCCAGGCTCGGGCTCGTCCAGGGGCTCTTCCTCGGAGACGTCTTCCGGGTCTGCGACTGGCGGGCGGGTAGCGCCGCCGCCGGCGGGCTCCTCCTCCTCTTCGCCCCAGTCCTCGTCCTCTTCGTCCCAGTCCTCGTCCTCTTCGTCCCAGTCCTCGTCCTCATCGACGTCCACGTCGTCGGCGGGGTCTGCGAGCCGCGGGGTGGGTTGCGCCAAGCCCACGCTCGCCGGTGCGGCGACCAGCGCGAGGATCGAGACGATGGACAGCAGGGAATGGCGTCGCATAGGGTGCCCGCACGTAGCATGCTGACTCCGAGCCGGTCAATCCCGGGCCGGTCCCACGGCGCACGGTTGACCGGGCCCCCGACCTGGGCCAAGTCGCAGCCTCTATGGCTTCCCCTACCCTGCGCTTGATACCCCTCGGCGGCCTCGGCGAGATCGGCATGAACTGCATGGTCATCGAGTGCGAGGGGCGCGCGGTGGTCCTCGACTGCGGGGTCACGTTCCCCTCGAAGGAGCCTGGGGTGGACGTCATCCACGCCGACTTCGGGTACATCGAGGCCAACCGCGACCGACTGGACGCCGTCCTCATCACGCACGCGCACGAGGACCACATCGGTGCCCTGCCCTACCTGCTGCCGCTGATCCCGGGCATCCCCGTCTACGGACCCCCCTACGCGCTTCGTCACATTGCCCGGCGCCTCGAGGAGCACGGCCAGACGGCGGACCTGCGCCCCACGCGCGCGGGCCAGTCGTTCGGGGTGGGCCCGTTCGAGGTCGAGCCCTGGCGCGTGACCCACTCCATCCCGGACGCCACCGGGCTCATCCTGCGAACCCCCGCGGGGGTGGTGGTCCACAGCGGAGACTTCAAGATCGAGCAGAGCCCCGTCCCAGGTGAGGTGTTCGACGCCGCTCGGCTCCGGGCCGCGGGCGACGCCGGCGTGCGGCTGCTGCTGAGTGACTCCACCAACGTGGACCAAGAGGGGCGCGCGGGCGAAGAGCGCGACGTGGTCGAGACGCTGGACGAGGTGGTGGGCAACGCCAAGCAGCGCGTGTGCGTGGCCGTCTTCGCCTCCAACGTGCACCGGCTGAACGCCGTCATCGCCGCAGCCAAGAAGCACCGTCGGCGGATCTGCCTGCTGGGCCGCAGCCTGGACAACCACGCGGCCGTGTCCCGCGAGCTGGGCCTCATCCCGCCCGCCGACGCGCTCTTCGTGGCGCCCGAGATGGCGCGCTCCATCCCGCGCGACGAGCTGATCGTGGTAGCGACTGGCACACAGGGAGAGGACCGCGCGGCGCTCGGGCGCATCGCGCGCGGAGACCACCGGCACATGGCCCTCGAGCCGGGTGACGAGGTGGTGCTGAGCTCGCGCGTGATCCCGGGGCACGAGCAGCAGGTGTTCGACCTCATCAACAGCCTCGAGCGGCGCGGCATCATCGTGCACCACCGGCGCAGTCGCTCGGGTGTGCACGTCTCGGGGCACGCGTGCCGCGAGGAGCAGCGCGAGCTCATCCGCCTGGTGCGGCCACGGGCGTTCTTGCCCGTGCACGGCACGCGCTACCACCTGCGCCTGCACGCCGAGCTGGCTGCCGCCGAAGGCGTGGCCGAGACGGTGGTCGTCGAGAACGGCAGCATCGTCGAGTGCGACGACGACGGACTGCGCGAGGCGGGGCACGTGCGCGCCGGCCGCGTGTTCCGAGAGCGGGGGCGCAGCGTGGAGCCGGCCGTCCTCATGGACCGCGAGCTGATGGCGTCGCTGGGCCTCGTGATCGCCAGCCTGCCGATCGACGACGAGGGGGAGCTGGTGGGGCCGCCCAAGGTCGTGTCCCGTGGCCTGTTTGCGCACGGCGACCGCGAGGGCGACGCGCTGATGGCCCGCGCGGCGCGCTTCGTGGACGACGAGATCGAGCGCTACGACCCCGTGGGGGCCGAGGCCCTCGAAGACCAGGCCCGGCGCTCGCTGAAGCGCTTCTTCGGCCGCGAGCTGAACAAGAAGCCGCTGGTCATGGCCACCACCGTTTCCGTCGAGCTGGACTGAGCATGTCGGTCCCGAGCGCCACCTCCATGGTCCACCTCTCCCATCCCCGCCCCCTTCGCCTCGCCCCCTTCGCGCTCACCTGGGTGGCGCTGCTCACGCTCGCGCTCGGCCTCGTCGGCTGTGGTGGCCGCGCTCCCACGGGCGAGCCCGCCCACGGCACGAGCGGGCAGGAGGGCCAAGAGGACCCGTCGCTGGCGGGCGTGTCCCGCGCACCGACCGACCAAGAACGCCGCATCATCCAAGGGCT
Organism: Sandaracinaceae bacterium; assembly: GCA_020633055.1. Taxonomy (NCBI): domain Bacteria; kingdom Pseudomonadati; phylum Myxococcota; order Polyangiales; family Sandaracinaceae; species Sandaracinaceae bacterium. Next base: position 778,308 of record JACKEJ010000007.1, read on the forward strand.
GATGCGCGACGCGAGCCGCGTGCGGAACCTCGCGTTCCTGCACGAGGTCCCCACCGAGATCCAGGACGAGGCGCGCATCCGAGCCTTCGTCGAGGCCGACATCGAGCCCGACGAGCTGGCCGAGTCGCGCGACCTCTATACGTCGCTCGGCCTGCTGCCCGACGACGTCGATCTCGAGGCGCTGCTGCTCGAGGTGCTGGGCGAGCAGATCGTGGGCTACTACGACCCCGATGGGGGGCGCCTGGTGGTACGTGACGACGTCATGCGCTCGCTCGCCGCGAGCTCGGTGGACGAGGCGCGCGTGGTGCTGGTGCACGAGTTGGTGCACGCGCTACAGGACCAACACCTGGCGCTTGGCGCGCTCAACGACCAGGAGCGAGACACGGACCCAGACAACGCCTACCGCGCGCTCGTGGAAGGCGACGCCACGCTGGCGATGATGGCCTACGTCCTGGCGGCCCAAGGGACTGATCTGGCAAACATCACGGGCCAGCCGGACATCCTCCGGCGCTTCTTCGACGCGGCTCCCAATGCGGGTGCCGACGCGCTCGGCCGCGCGCCCGCCATCCTGCGCGTGACGCTGATGGCCCCCTACACCGCGGGCGCCATCTTCTGCGGCGACCAGCACCGCATTGCGGGCTGGCCGAGCGTGGACGCGGCACACCGGACGCTGCCCGTCACCACCGAGCACGTGCTGCACCCCGACAAGTACGCGGCAGGCGAGCTGCCGGACACCATCACGTTGCCGCGGGCGACGTCCCTCGAGGCCCTTGGCTTCGTCCGCACGCAGGAGGACACGCTGGGCGAGCTCGAGCTCTCCATCTACCTGGCGCAGGGCACGTCGAGCGATCAGGACCTCACCGCAGCCGCCGGCTGGTCGGGAGACCGCTTGGCCATCTACGGACGAGCGGACGCCCCCTCCGCGGTGGTCTGGTGGACCAGCTGGGACACGGAGCAGGACGCGCGCGAAGCCGAGGTGGCCGCTCGGCGCGCCGGGGCCGAGACCGAAGGTAGCGTCGTACTCCGCGAGGGGCGCGCCGTGCTGATCCTGCGCCACGTCCCCACGGCGGGCAGCGGCGAGATCGTCGCGGCCTTCTCCGCCTTCGCGCGGGCCCTCCCGGCGACGCCACCCCGGCGCTGAGGTGTGATAGATCGGGGCGATGAAACGTCGCTCCTGGGACCAGTACTTCATGGCCATCGCGCGTGAGGTGGCCACCCGCGCCACCTGCGACCGCAAGCACGTGGGGGCCGTCATCGTGCGGGACAAGACCATCTTGTCCACCGGCTACAACGGCTCGATGCGCGGCCTGCCGCACTGCGACGAGGTGGGCCACATGATGGAGGACGGCCACTGCGTGCGGACCCTGCACGCGGAGAACAACGCCATCATCCAGGCCGCCAAGAACGGCGTGGCGATCGACGGCGCGACCATCTACGTGACGGCGAGTCCCTGCTGGAACTGCTTCAAGGCCGTCTGCAACGCGGGCCTCGTGCGCGTGGTGTTCGGCGAGTTCTACCGCGACCAGCGCATCTTCGAGACCGCCAAGCTGGTGGGCATCGAGCTGGTCGCGCTGCCCGTGGAAGAAGCGGGGAACGACACCGCACCCGCTTGACCCACCCCGAGCAGGAGGGTAAGCACCCCGACCCGCCGTTTGACACGACACTCCGTCGTGCACCGCGCGTCGCGTCCGTTTCTTCCCGCAGGAGCCCGTTCGAAAGATGAAGTCGCAGGTCAGCGAGATCAGCCCAGTGCTCGTCGAAGTCAAGGTGGAGGTCCCCTGGGAGACCGTGAAGGAGGACCTGGACAAGACCTTCCTGCTCGTGGGGCGCGAGGCCCGCGTCAAGGGCTTCCGCCCCGGCAAGGTGCCGCCCGCCATCGTGCGCAAGCTCTTCGGGCCGCGCGTCAACGCGGACGTGGCCGCCAACCTGGTCAGCCGCTCGCTGATCAAGGCGGTCGAGGAGCACTCGCTGCAGCTGTGCGGTGAGCCGGACTACGGCGACCTGGCCGAGATCACGGCCGGTCAGCCCTTCTCGTTCGCGGCCAAGCTCGAGGTGCGCCCCACCATCGACAAGGTCGAGTTCGACAAGCTCGAGGTCTACAAGGAGGAGGTCGCCGTGACCGACGCCGAGGTGGACGAAGAGGTCGAGCGGCGCCGCAAGTGGGCCATCGAGTACAGCGCCCCCGAGCCCATGCGCCCGGCCAAGAACGACGACCGCCTGGGCGTGTCCTACTCGGTCACGGTGGACGGCGAGGAGGAGCCCGCGTTCTCCAACGAGGACAACGAGATCGTCCTGGGCGCCGAGGGCCTGCTCAAGGAGTTCCAGGAGGGCCTCCTGGGCAAGCAGCCGGGCGACGACGTCACGCTCGAGATCGCCTACCCCGAGGAGCACACCAACGAGAAGCTGCGCGGCAAGACCGCCGTGTTCTCGGTCAAGGTGCTGCGCGTGGAGGAGCCGCACCTGCCCGAGCTCAACGACGAGTGGGCCAAGGAGCACGACTTCGACACGGTCGCCGACCTGCGCGCCGGCCTGCGCAAGCAGCTCGAGGAGACGCGCACCAAGCGCGCCCGCAACGAGACGCGCGATCAGCTCATCGAGGCCCTCGTCGCTCGTAACGCCATCGAGGTCCCGCCGTCCATGGTGAAGCAACAAGAGCAATCCATGGTGTACGAGTTCGCCCAGTTCCTGCAGTACTCCGGCGGCATGGGCCCCGGCGGCCTGCCCGAGAACTTCTTCGACGACCTGAAGGAGCGCGCCGCGAAGCGCGTGCGTGGTGGCCTCTTGCTGAGCGCCATCGCCCGCCTCGAGAACATCGCGGTGGAGAAGGCCGACGTGGACGCCAAGCTGGCCGAGATCGCCGAGAAGACCGGCAAGCACGTGGCCAAGGTGCGCGCGGACTACCAGGGTGAGAAGCTCGACCAGCTCGAGAACGAAATCTTGAACGACAAGCTGCTTTCCCTTCTAGAGTCCAAGGCCAAGGTCAAGAAGGGCAAGCGTCCGGAGCCCGAGAAGAGCGCAGCCAGCGCGGAGAGTGAGCCTGCATGAGCGAGCGGATCCCTGAGCAAGCCGTCTGGGTCTACGAGAACACACATCGTGGCGAGCGCCAGTGGGACATCTGGAGCCGGCTGCTCAAGGACCGCATCGTGTTCCTGGGGACCGAGGTGAACGACACGGTCGCGAACCTCATCATCGCCCAGATGCTCTTCCTGGAGAGCGAAGATCCCGACAAGGAGATCACGCTCTACGTGAACAGCCCCGGCGGCAGCATCACGGCCGGCATGGCCATCTACGACACCATGCAGTACGTGCGCTGCCCCGTGGCCACGGTGTGCCTGGGTCAAGCGGCGTCGATGGGCGCGTGGTTGCTGGCGGCGGGTGAGCCCGGTCTGCGGCGCGCGCTGCCCAACAGCCGCGTGATGATCCACCAGCCCCTCGGCGGCTTCCGCGGCCAGGCCACGGACATCGAGATCCACGCGCGGCAGATCCTGCAGCTGAAGCACCAAATGACCGAGATCCTCGCGCACCACACGGGCAAGAGCTTCGAGGTCATCCGCGAGGACACCGAGCGCGACCGCTACCTGTCGGCGGAAGAGGCCAAGGCGTACGGTCTGATCGACCACGTCATCGCCCCGAGGAAGACCCCCTGAGGCGCGCACGAGCGGGTTCGGACGAGGCTCTTCGCGCGGCTGCGCGAGGGGTCTCTGCGGCCCGTGGTGGCGCCCTCGACGCGCTCTCGACATGGGGTCCGCGCAGCACTAGACTCGACACGACGGGAACCATTCCCCTAAACCCTCGGACAGCCAACGGCGCTAACGAAAAGTGAGGACTGGGTGCCCAGGCACGACGACGGACACGGCAATCTCCAATGTTCCTTCTGCGGAAAGTCGCAGAAGGAGGTCAAGAAGCTCATCGCAGGGCCGACGGTCTACATCTGCGACGAGTGCATCGGGCTCTGCAACGACATCATCGCGGAAGAAGTCGACCGCGAGGACTCGCTGCAGTCGGGCGCGCCCCTGCCGAAGCCTGCCGAGATCAAGGCAGTGCTGGACGAGTACGTCATCGGGCAGGACCGCGCGAAGAAGATCCTCTCGGTCGCGGTGCACAACCACTACAAGCGCATCGACTCGAAGATCACCAACGACGACGTCGAGCTGCAGAAGAGCAACATCCTCCTGCTGGGCCCCACGGGCAGCGGCAAGACGCTGTTGGCGCAGACGCTGGCGCGCATCCTCAACGTGCCCTTCGCCATCGCCGACGCCACCACGCTGACCGAGGCCGGCTACGTGGGCGAGGACGTGGAGAACATCATCGTCCAGCTGCTGCAAAACGCCGACCACGACGTGGAGCGGGCGCAGCGCGGCATCGTGTACATCGACGAGATCGACAAGGTGGCGCGCAAGGGCGACAACCCGTCCATCACGCGCGACGTGTCGGGCGAGGGCGTGCAGCAGGCACTACTGAAGATCATCGAGGGCACCGTGGCCAACGTGCCGCCCAAGGGTGGTCGCAAGCACCCGCAGCAGGACTTCCTGCAGATCGACACGGCCAACATCCTGTTCATCTGCGGCGGTGCGTTCGTGGGCCTGGACCAGGTCATCGAGCGGCGCATCGGCGAGAAGACCCTGGGCTTCGGCGCGGACATCCCGTCGCAGAAGGACAAGAAGGTCGGCGAGCTGCTCGAGCAGGTGCAGCCCGAGGACCTCTTGAAGGCGGGCCTCATCCCCGAGTTCATCGGTCGTCTGCCGGTCATCGCCACGCTGCACGAGCTCAACGAGGAGGCGCTGATCGACATCCTCACGCGCCCGCGCAACGCCCTGGTGAAGCAGTACCAGCGCCTGTTCGAGATGGACGGCGTGAAGGTGAAGTTCACCGAGGGTGCCCTGCGCGCCGTGGCCCGAGGCGCTCTCGAGCGCAAGGCCGGCGCCCGCGGTCTGCGCGCCATCACCGAGCACGCGATGCTCGACATCATGTACGAGATCCCTTCGCAGTCGAACATCAAAGAGGTGGTCGTCAACGAAGAGGTCGTCCTCAAGGGCGAGAAGCCGCTCATTGTGTACAGCAAAGAGGCCAAGCCCGCGTGACCGTCGTCCCCATGAGGGCCCCCGAGCGGGCCCCACAACACGGGTAGGCCTCCATGTTTTTCCACAAGAACAACGACGACGAGCGGCAGCCCCAGGGTCAAGGGACCGGCGGCCCGCGCGTCGTTCCGCTGCTCCCGCTGCGCGACATCGTCGTCTTCCCGCACATGGTGGTCACGCTCTTCGTCGGGCGTGAGAAGTCCATCAACGCCCTCGAAGAGGCCATGGGGCACGAGAAGGAGATCCTCCTCGCGTCCCAGCGCAAGGCCAAGACCAACGACCCGGCCCCGGAGGACATCTACGAGGTCGGGACGGTGGGCGTCATCATCCAGCTGCTGCGCCTGCCCGACGGAACGGTGAAGGTGCTGGTGGAGGGCAAGCGGCGGGCGCGCATCGAGCGCTTCGTGCCCAACGAGGAGTTCCTGCTGTGCGAGGTGGGGCTCATCGAAGAGCCCGCCGTGGACCCGGTCGCGGTCGAGGCCCTCGTGCGCTCCGTGCAGCGCACGTTCGAGCACTACGTCAAGCTCAACAAGCGCATCACGCCCGAGACGGTGGTCACCGTGCAGACCATCGACGACGCGTCGCAGCTGGCCGACACCATCGTCGGGCACCTGCAGAGCATCAAGCTGGCCGACCGCCAGGAGATGCTGGAGACCAGCGACCCGCTCAAGCGCCTCGAGCGCCTCTACGAGCTGATGAACGCGGAGATCGAGATCCTCCAGGTGGAGAAGAAGATCCGGACGCGCGTCAAGAAGCAGATGGAGAAGAGCCAGAAGGAGTACTACCTCAACGAGCAGATGCAGGCCATTCAGAAGGAGCTCGGCGAGAAGGACGAGTTCAAGAGCGAGATTCAAGAGATTGAAGAGCGCCTGAAGACCAAGAAGCTCACGAAGGAAGCCCTCACCCGCGTCAAGAAGGAGCTGAAGAAGCTCAAGATGATGCAGCCGATGAGCGCCGAAGCCACGGTGGTGCGCAACTACATCGACTGGATCCTGGCGCTGCCCTGGTTCGAGCGGTCCGAGGAGAACTACGACATCGCGCACGCCGAGCGCATCCTCGACGAGGACCACTACGGCCTGCAGAAGCCCAAGGAGCGCATCCTCGAGTACCTCGCCGTGCAGGCGCTGGTGCAGAAGCTCAAGGGGCCCGTGCTGTGCCTGGTGGGCCCTCCCGGCGTGGGCAAGACCTCGCTCGCGCGCTCCATCGCGCGCTCCACGGGGCGTGAGTTCACGCGCCTGTCGCTGGGCGGCGTGCGCGACGAGGCGGAGATCCGCGGTCACCGGCGCACGTACATCGGCGCCCTGCCCGGCCGGCTCATTCAGTCGCTGCGCAAGGTGGGCACCAACAACCCCGTGTTCCTGCTGGATGAAATCGACAAGATGTCGAGCGACTTCCGGGGCGACCCGGCCTCGGCGCTGCTCGAGGTGTTGGACCCCGAGCAGAACAGCACGTTCAACGACCACTTCCTGGACCTCGACTACGACCTCAGCGACGTGATGTTCATCACCACGGCCAACTCGCTGAGCGGCATCCCGCTGCCCCTGCGGGACCGCATGGAGATCCTGGAGCTGAGCGGCTACACGGAGTTCGAGAAGCTCAACATCGCGGTGCGCTACCTGGTGCCGCGTCAGCTCGAGGCCGCGGGCCTGGGCGACGTGGACGTGGAGATCACCGAGAACGCCATCCGCACGGTCATCCACCACTACACGCGTGAGAGCGGCGTGCGCAACCTGGAGCGCGAGCTGGGCAGCATCTGCCGCAAGATCGCGCGGCAGGTGCTGAAGGACCGGCAGGCGCAGGAGGCGGCCAAGTCCGACGACGCACAGGGCGCGGTGGACTCGGAGGCGCCGACGGGCATGCAGGCCGCCGTGCCGCAGCCTGCGCACGCCCCGGCCGACGCCGAGACCAGCGACAACGATGCGCGTGAGGCGGACGCCGACAAGGGCGCGCAGGGCGCAGCCGCCACCGACGAGCACGAGGGCCGCACCGAGGCGCAGTACCGCGTGGTGGCCCGGCAGGTGCCGCGCTACCTGGGCGTGCCCAAGTTCACGGGCGACAAGACCTCCGACAAGGACCTCATCGGCCTGACCAACGGCCTGTCGGTCAGCAGCTACGGCGGCAACGTGCTCGAGTGCGAGGCGGCCGTGGTGCCCGGCAAGGGCAAGCTGGTCATCACCGGCCTGCTCGAGAAGGGCATGCAGGAGTCCGCGCAGGCCGCCATGAGCTACATCCGCTCGCGGCAGAAGCTGCTGGGCCTGGACGAGGAGTTCCACACCAACCTCGACTTCCACGTGCACTTCCCGGAGTTCATCCAGAAGGACGGGCCGAGCGCGGGCATCACGATGGCCACCAGCCTGGCCAGCGCGCTGCTCAAGATCCCCGTGCGCCGCAACGTGGCCATGACGGGCGAGATCACGCTGCGCGGGCGCGTCATGCCCATCGGCGGGCTCAAGGAGAAGATGCTGGCGGCCCACCGCGCCGGCATCGACACCATCCTGATCCCCGCCGAGAACCGCAAGGACCTGGGCGAGATCCCCCGCCGCGTGCTCAACGCCATGCGCGTGGTGCTGGTGGAGCACATGGACGAGGTGCTGCGCGAGGCGCTCCTGCTGCACGACCCGGACGCCATCTTCGGGCACAACCGCGTGCGGCCCCTCGAGTACCGCAACGGCAAGCTGCTGGGCCCGGACGACGACGCCCCAGCGCCAGGCACCCCGGTGCCCAACGTGTCGCCCCCCGGCGCGCAGCAATAGACGTCAGCAGCCGTCGGGGGCCGCCCACGTGGCGAAGCCCCTGGCGCAATCCCCTTCGAGGCCTCATACAGGGGCCTTCAAGACCCGCGGGCTTAGCTCAGTTGGTAGAGCATCGCCCTTACAAGGCGAGGGTCTTCGGTTCGAGCCCGGAAGCCCGTACCCCTGGAGCCCCCTGAATCATGATGGATTCAGGGGGCTTCGCTTTGGGGCGGCTGTTCCATCCGCCCCGCTGGACGCAAGGGCTTCATCAGCCCCCACACTGCGCCGACTACGTCGGCTTGAGTGCCCGCGTCAGAACGTGAGAGGTTCCGCGGATGTCCCAGCGGAAGAGCATCAAGTGGTCGGGTGTGGCATTGACGGTGGAAGAGGGTGAGATGGGCACGTTCGTCGTGCGTCGACCAGGTTCGGAGGACGCTGCCGTGTTCGACCACAGCGCGTACGAGTGGACGTCGCAACCCGGGTGGCTACAGAAACTCCGGGGCTTCGATTCGGACGCCTTCAAGGAGGAGCTCCTCATGACCATGTTCTAGTGTCCGCCCCGGTCCGGAGGGGCATCGGCAACGCCAAACCAGCGAAGCCAATGCCTCAGCGGGCGTCTTGGCCGTGGGCCCCTTCCATCTCGTACCTCGGACCTCTACGCTCAGAGCATGAAGAGGAGCCTGCCGATCCAGACGCCCTGCCCCTACGGCGAGTCGTGGAGCGACATGGCAGAAGAGGATGGCGGGCGCCGCTGCCAAAGGTGCGACGAGCACCTGGTGGACATCTCGCTCCTCACGTGGAGCCAGGCGAAGCAGCTGAAGAAGCTCTCCGCGAAAGTGGGTGGGCTGTGCGCGAGCGTGCGACGGGACGAGCGGGGCGCTCCCATCTACGCGCGCACCAAGACGCGCCGCTTGGTGGTCGCGGCCGGCACCGTCTTGAGCGTCTCCCTCGCCGCCTGTGGGGAGCCCGGAACTCCTACGGCCGGGCCCGCCATGGAGGGGCGCTCTCCGCCCGGGTCGGCGACGCCGGAACCACCGACAGCGGTCCCCGACGACATGGTCCGCGTGGAGGATGCCGATGGGGATGCCGACGACGAACAGACGCAGGCAGACGACCTGGCCGTGTCCCCCTCCGAGGCGATGGATGACGCCGGGGTCGAAGAGCACGTGGAGCCGGTCGCGACAGAGCCCTCCTCGAGGAGGAGGCGCACCCGACGCGCGAACCGTGATCGGTACGATGACGACCCACTGGTCGGACTGGCCTTCTGAGCCACAACGGGTCAGGTTCACGCTCGAAGCGCGTATCGTGGTGCGTGATCCACCGCATTTCGGAGCCACTGGACGAGTCCCGGGACGCAGGCACACTCCGCCCATGACCGACATGCTCGAGGCCCCTCGCGCCGCGCGACGCCTCACTGACGACGACGACTTCGCGGCGCTGACCGAGCTCATCCACCTGGCCTACGCGCCGCTCGCCGCGAAGGGCTTGAACTACTGGGGGAGCCGACAGACCGTGGACGACACGCGCCACCGCTGGGCGCGCGGAGAGACCTGGGTGGCCGTGCAGGACGGCGCGTACGTGGCCACCGTGACGCTCTACGCCCCCGGCACGGGTCACGGAGGGGGCTGGTACGCGCAGCCCGACGTCGCCAAGTTCGGTCAGCTGTGTGTGCACCCTCGACTGCAGGGCACGGGCTTGGGGGCGCGCATGCTCAACCTCGTCGAGGACCGTGCCCGGGCTCAGGGCGCCGCGCACCTCGCCTGCGACACGTCGGAACAGGCTACGGCGCTGATCGCGCTCTACACGCGCCGCGGGTACGTGTTCGTGGAACACATGGACATGCGGCCGAAGGTCAACTACCGCTCCGTGCTGCTGTCGCTCGACCTGCGCGACTCGAGCACACGCAACGACCACGCCTGAGGCGGGCAACACTGCGCACCGGCCTCACACGTCGCGCAGGAAGTCCGGCAGGTGCTCCTTCATCTCGCGCACGGCCGCGGCCAGCGTGTCGGCGCTCATGTCCCGTGTGACGGTCCAGCAGCGTGTGCCCTCGCCGCCCTCCCCCACGTGCACCTGCGCGGTGCGGTCCACGTGCAGCACCAGGCTCGGCAGCTGCGCGTCCTCCAGCGCGGCCCGTAGCGCCTCGGCGGAGAGCGCAGCCACGTCGCCGAAGCCCGCCCGCAGGCGCCGACGGACCGCCGCTTGGTCCACCGCGGCCCGTGCCTCGGCCAACGCAGCCATCGCGCGGTCCAGCGCAGCGTGAACGGCGGCCAGGTGCTCGTGGTCCCCGCGCGCGCTCTCGGCGGCGTCCGCAGCCGCCAACACCGCCGTCCCGTGCACGTCGCCTTCCGCGAACAGCGGCAGCGCGTGCGCCTTGGCCGCCGCCACGTTCGCGGCGGAGCGCGAAAGGCACGCATCGAAGTCGTGCACGTCGGGGCGCGGGTGGAGAGGGTCCCGCGCGGGGGCGACCGGAGTGCTCGGAGCAGTCATCGACCCTGAGCCTACCGCGTGCACACGCACCCCGCGCTACCAGCGGTTGTCCGCCTGCTCGGCCCAGCCCACCAGCCCGTCCACCGAGTGCCGCACGCCGAGCGTGTCGCTGACCCAGCCGCGCCAGTGCCCGAAGGCCTGGTGCACGTCCGACCCGAGCGGGCCCAGGTCCACGCCCGCGTGCCGCACGTGGAAGGGCGTGAGCGTCACGTCCAGGCGCTCGCCCTGCGCGCGCCACGGCCGGTCCCAGTGCGTGGTGTCGTAGGTGAAGTCCACCTCGTCGGGCAGGTAATGCATGACGCCGTCCACGAACAGCGCGTTCTCCGTGGCGCCCGTGCCCGCCGTCCACTTGGCACCCAGCTGTAGCCCAGTGCGCCTGCCCTCCACCACGCCGCTGCCGACGGCCCAGTTCCACACGATGGCGTGCGGCCAGCGCCCGCGCCCGCGGTCCAGCACGGCCCACGACTCCCCCGCCGGGATCGCGTACGACACCCCGTCCACCCAGATCACGCCCGATACGGGGCACGCGGGCGCCTTGAGCGTGTACTGGAACAGGCCCTCGCCGAAGGGCACCACCACGCCCAGCGCGTCGCCGGCGGACTCCACGAACGCGTTCAACGACACACGTGGCACCCGCACGTGCAAGCGCGTCCCCGCCGGACGGCCAGGGCGTGCGTGCTCGCCGGTGAAACGGAACGAGCTGTACGGCCCCCGCCCCGTGGCCTCGAACGGCGGCAGCCCGTCGGGCAAGCGCACGCCCAGCCCCATGGGCGCCGCGAACGGGATGGAGCGCTCGCGCCCAGTCGCCCGGTCGAGCAAGAAGACTTCCTGCAGGCTGAGCACGTCAAGGTCCGCCAGGGTGAGCCCGATGACGTGCGTGGGCGTGATGATGCCCCAGTACTCCCAGCGCTTGGTGCGCCCGAAGCCGCGCAGGTTGGCGCGGTGCAGCTGCCGGCGCGAGTGCCCGCGCGCAGCAGGGTTCAGGCGCCCATCGGGCAGACACAGGTCGACCTCGTCGCGCAGCTCGGGGTTGCCGTTCGTCACCCGCGCAGCGTCGGCCGACGGCGCCCGTGAGTCAATTCAGCTCTTCGACCCAGACGCACTCACGGGCGGCGGCGCGCGGCGCACCGAGCTTGGGCGGGATGCCCACCAGCGCGGCCGCCAGGCGGTCGGCCGTCAACTCGCTGTCGTGGAAGAACTGGATGGCCATGCCCGCCTTGTGATCCTCGTGCTTGCGCCGCTGCATCTGCACACGGCACACGCGGCCAAAGAGGAACAGCGGCTCACGGGCGGACGGGTCACGCGCGGGCGGCGTCAGCTCGACCACCACCTCCTCGCCCACGTGCAGCGGGTAGTCGCACGACAGCCACATCCCGTGCGCGCTCAGGTCCAGCACATGGTGCTCGATGGGCACGTCCCAGAAATCCGACACGAGCTGGCACTCGATATCGACCTGGCGACGGACTTCGGAGCGGGGCGGGAGGACTTCGACGGTCTGCAGCATGAGGCACCTCGGGGCTGGCGTACCTGGACACCGTACCACCTTGTCCTACATGCACATACTTTTCGTCACAGTCATTTCTGAAGCTGGCTGCCTGGGGTCGTGGGGCCCATTGGCTGGCGCGCGGTGAGGGCTACGGTCCCCGTTCGGTGCCCGGGGTTCAGCGCCTCGCGTCCGTGGCCCTCAGGTCGCGTTCAGCCGCACCCGCCGACTCGGGTCCAGCTCGTAGCGCTCCCCCGTCCACGCCCCCGGCGTCGCGAAGGCCTCGTCGCGCCCGATGTCGTAGACCCACACGCCCTCGCGCCCGCGGTAGGTGGCGCTGCCCGCGCTGCACAGGTCCATCCGCACCCCGGGCTCACGCACGTGGTACAGGTAGTGGACGTGCCCGTGGCACAGCGCCCCGCGCGTGATGACCTTGCACCGCTCCAGCAGGTCGTTGGCGTTGATGAGCCCGTGGCGCACCGTGTCGGGCCGCCCATCGGCGAGGCGTGGCGCGTAGTGGGTGCCCAGCAGCAGAAAGCGCCCCGCGAGCCGCGAGTGGGTGAAGGCTCGGCTCAGCGCGTCCAGCTGCCCGTCGGGCACGCGGCCGCTCGAGAAGCGCACGCTCGGGTTGGGGCGAGCGCTGTTGAACGTGACGATGGCCAGGTGCTCGCCATAGAGGCGCACCTTGGGCCAGCCGTCGTCGCTCGCCAGCTCGGGCAGGTCGTTGGGCATCAGCGCGCCGAACACCGCCTCGAAGCGCCCGTCCGCGATGGTGTCGGGCACGTACACGTCGTGGTTGCCGGGGACGGTGACGAAGTCCTCCGTGGCGCCCGCGACGAGCTCCATCATCTGCCGCGCGAAGCGCAGCTCGGGCCACGTGCCGAGCGCCGTGTAGTCGCCCGTGCAGAGCCCGATGTGCACGCTCTCGCGCTTGATGAGCTCGGGCAGCGCGCTGACCTTGCGCGCCGCCTCGGCGAAGCGCGCCCGGCGATGCAGCGCCAGGTTCAGGTACCCGATGCCGCGCTTGTTCATGAAGTCGCGGCGCCGCACGCCCACGAAGCCCTGCTCGAGGTGCACGTCGCTGAAATGCAGCACGCGGTAGCTGTCGCGCACGGGCACCGCGGCCGGGCCCACTGGCGCCCCGCGCGTGGCCGGGTCGCCCTCGAGCGTGCGACCCGTTGCCCCTTCGCCGTCCGGGTCGCTCAAGGCCACATCGCGGGGGCGCGCAGACCCTCACCCTCGTCGAAGCCGAAGCGCACGTTGAACGCCTGCACGGCCTGCCCCGAGGCGCCCTTCACCAGGTTGTCGATGGCGCACATGGCGACGACGCGCCCAACGCGCTTGTCCACGACGTAGCCCACGTGCGCGCGGTTGCTGCCCCGCACCCACAGCGTGTCCGGGTGCGTGCCCGCGTCGCGCACGACGACGCTGGGGCTGCCCTCGAACAGGGCGCGCGCCGCATCCGTGCAGGCCTGCGCCGTGACGTCGCCCTTGGTGAGCGCGTAGCACGTGGCGAGGATGCCGCGGGTCATGGGCACGAGGTGCGGCACGAAGGTGACGCGCAGGGGCGCGCCGGCCACCTTGCTGAGCTCTTGCTCCATCTCCGACGTGTGCCGGTGCGCCGCGGCCTTGTACGCGCGGAAGCCCTCGGCCGCCTCGGGCAGGTGCGTGTTCGGAAGCGGCGAGCGACCCGCGCCCGAGACTCCGCTCTTGGCGTCCACGATGATGCCCTGCGGCTCCACCAGCCCCGCCTTCAGCAGCGGCGCGAGCGCCAAGTTCGCGGCGGTCGGATAACACCCGGGCACGGCGATGAGGTCCGCGGTGCGCAGACTCTCTCGGTGCAGCTCCACCAAGCCATAGGCCGCCGTGCCGAAGCGCGCTGGCGCCAGGTGCTCGCCGTACCACTCCTTGTAGACGGCGGGGTCGCTGAGGCGGAAGTCCGCCGACAGATCCAGCACCACCAGCCCGCGGTCGCGCAGCTCGGACACGATGCCCGCGCTGGCGCCGTGAGGGAGCGCGCAGAAGGCCACGTCCGCGCGGCGGGCGGTGTCGTCCGCGTCGAACGCCTCGATGTCGCCGGGGTACACGCCTGCCAGGCTGGGGAGCACGCTGGCCACGGGCTGGCCGGCCTTGCTCTGCCCCGTGACCAACGTGACCTGAACGCGAGGGTGACCGAGCAGCAGGCGCATGAGCTCGGCGCCCGTGTAGCCAGATCCACCGATGACCGCGACGCGAATGGGTTGGTTCAACTTCTTTTCTTCCATGGGAGACAGCCTCGAACGCGCACGTTATAGCAGGCTCGACGACGATGGCCTGCCCCCTGCTCCGAACCCATGGAAAGCGCGGCGTGAGTTTCACGCTCGGCGCGCTGCTGATGGCCGCCCTGATGGCCCGCGAAACGCACGCGCGCGCACAGACGCAGGACCCGACCTTTCAGACACCGCCCTACCTGATGGATCCGCAGCCGACCGAGCTCACGCTGCTGTTCGAGCTGCGTCGCGCGAGCGCCGCCGAAGTGACCCTCACGGGACCCGAAGGGGCGCGCACGCTGCCCTCCCCCACCACCAAGCATCACATGGTGCGACTGCGCGGCCTGCAGCCGGACGCGTCGTACACCTACCAGGTGCGCCTGGCCGAGGGGCCCACGCGCAACGGCCACTTCCGCACCCCGCGCGACCACGAGCGTGACGACGCGCGGCTCTGCCTCTATGGGGACAGCCGCTCCGGCGAGGAAGAGCACCAGCGGGTGATCGCGGGGCTGCGGCGGGCACACCAGGCCGCGCCCATGGAGGCGGTGGTGCACCTCGGTGACTTCGCCGCCCGTGGTGGCGAGCTGGGCGAGTGGGTGGCGCCGTTCGCGAGCATCGGGCCTCTCGCGCAGGAGGTGGGCCTGGTCCCCGTGCTCGGCAATCACGAGCTCATCCCCGACGGCACGGGGCGCCCGCACTACACGCGCTTCCTGGGACGCGCGATGGGCAGCACGGCCTACTACACGCGGCGCTTCGGGCCGCTGCACCTGGTGGTGCTGGACACCAACACCGACTGGCCCGAGGACGCCGCGCAGCTCGAGTGGGCGCGCGAGCAGCTGCGGACGCTGCGCGCCGCGCACGCCGAGGACTTCATCCTGGTGCTGGCGCACCACCCGATGTTCAGCAGCTCGCTGCACGAAGACCACCAGCCGCTGCGTGACGCGCTCGAGCAGAGCGTGCGCGAGCACGCCGACATGGTCTTCGGGGGTCACGACCACACGTACGAGCGGGGCACCGTGAGCGGGCTGCACTACGTGGTGAGCGGTGGCGGGGGCTCGCCGCTGTACGCGCTGAACCACCGGCGGGACGGGCAGCTGGCCTACGCGCCCGAGCATCACTTCGTGTGTGTGGACGTGGCGGACGGCACCCTCACGCTCACCGCGCAGCGCCCCGACGGAACCACGCTCGAGGCCTGCGCCGTGCGTCGAGGTGAGCCGTTCGTGTGCGCCGATGGGACCCCTCGCGGCGTCGTCGGGGGCGTTCCGCCGTGGCGCTTCTGGATCACGAGCGCGCTCCTGTGGTGGCGCCTGGGCCCCGCCCTGCTGCTGCTGGCGGTGGCCTTCGGCGTGGTGCGTCGGTGGCTCGCGCGGCGCCGGGCGCGACGTGCGACGTAGCGCTGCATTCGCCAATGCCTCCGCGCGCGCTCGCTGCTAGGCTCGCATTCGATGAGCGAACGCGACCTGACCGGACGCTGTGGGACCTGCGGCTTTTTCGTGCCGCTGCGGCGGGACGATGCGGGCAAGGCGAGTGGTGACTGCCGCCTGGGGTGCTGGCCTTCGCCCCTGTACGACGATCGCACGTGCGCCCGGCACAAGCCGCTCGGGCAGTCGTTCGCGGGCTCGCTGGCGCGCAAGAAGGTGGCCGGCGAGCCTACGCGCCGAGGACCGCGCAGCAGCGGCCCACAGGACTACGAACCCGAGCAGCGCCCCAGCATCCCTAGGGAGATAGGAATCGACATGGACCAAGCCGAATTCAAACAGGTGCTGCGCGAGGTGCTGCTGGAGGAGCTGGGCGTGCGCGACGTGTCGCTGGGCGACCGCTGGCGCGGCGGCGAGGTGGAGCTCAAGCCGGGCCGCGAAGGCGTGCAGAGCAAGAGCGTCCCCATGGACGTGTTCTTCAAGAAGATCGTCCTGGTGCGCGAGAAGCTCCGCGTGCTGGAGCAGAAGATCAACAACTCGGACAACCTGGCCGACGACGAGAAGGTCCAGCTGCAGCAGTACGTGACGGCCTGCTACGGCAGCCTGACCACGTTCAACGTGCTCTTCGCGGACAAGGACGACCACTTCACGGGGCAGTCCACCAAGTGAGGCGCGCGCTGGCTGCGCTCTTCGTGGCTGCTGCGCTCGGGTCCGGCTGCGCGCAGAGCCCGCCGCCTCGGCACCCTCGCCCGCCACAGCCAGTCGGGGAGCACGGCGAGGAAACGCACGCCACCGAGCCGGAGCCGAGCCCGGACCGCCCCCCGGTGGAAGGCGCGGTGGAGCTCACTCTCGCCACCCCCACGGGCGAGCTGCTGTTCCTCGGGGACATGCGTGGCCGCCCCATCCTGCTCTACTTCTTCGCGACCTTCGACGTCGCCAGCCAGGCCAACCTCACGCCCCTCGACGCGTTCACGCGGGCACACCCCGAAGTGCGCGTCATCGCCGTCGCCATCCAGCCGGACGCACGCGTGCTGCTCGACGCGTGGGTGCACGCCCTGTCACCGGCCTTCGAGACCACCTTCGATCCCGACAACGCCATCAGCGAAGGCACGAGCGTGCTGGGACAGCTGGGTGTGCCCACCTTCGTGCTGTTGGACGCGGACGGTGTCCCGCGCGCGGCGGAAGCGGGTATCCAGCCCCGCGCGACGCTCGAGGCGATGCTCACCCGGCTGCCTCAGGCCGCCGGCGGAGCGAGCGAAGGAACGCGGTAGAGGGGGCTGCCCCCGGGTTTCGCCCGTTGGGGGGTCGTTCGCGCGCGCGGTGGTGATCCGCTGTGGTCCCCGGTGGCTGAGCGCGGCGACGTCGGGTCGTCGGCGCGCGCGGTGGTGATCCTGATCGCGTTCGTGACGAGGACGAGGACGACCACGAGCACCCTCACGAGCACGCGCACGCGCACGCGCACGACCACGAGGACGAACACGAGGACGATCACGAGGACGGACGAGTCACTCTCCGTCCTCGCGCGGCTGCGGCGCTCACGACACCGACGGGCTCGGGGCGGGGGGGGTCAGAGGCCGATGCCCAGCTGGGCGCGGGAAACGCCCGCAGCGCCGAGGGCGCGCGGGGCCCGGGCCTCCTCGGGGTCGCGGAAGGCGATGCCGTGCCGCGCGAAGTCTCGCTGCAGCTCGTCGTAAGAAGCGCGAATCTTGTCCACCGTGTTGCGGTAGGCCACGTCCTCCACCTCGCGCCTATAGAAGTACTTCATGGGTGAGCCGCCCAGGATGCGCATCTCGTCACCATACGGGCGGAACAGGTAGAAGCTCACCTCGGGGTGCATCTCGCGGATGGCGCGCACGGCCTTGTCGAAGCGCCCGTTGATGAGCGCTTTGAGCCCCTGCATGGTGGAGTACACCCCTCCGCGCGAGTGGACGTGCCCCGCCGTGTCCGAGAACACGGGGACCAGCGGGTCCACCAGGATGACCATGGTGGCCCCCTGCCGCACGGCCACGCGCATGTTGGTGGTGCGCGTGAACGCGCCGTCGATGTAGTAGCGCCCGTCGATCTGCTCGGGGGCGTAGAACGGTACCAACGCCGCCGACGCACGCACGGCCTTGTGCACCGGCACGTGACGGAATCCGTCCTCGCCGAAGACCACCGCCTGCGACGTGTCTTGGTCCGTGGCACCTACGAACAGAGGCCGGCGCAGGTCGTCGAAGTGGTTGCGCATGCCCGGACGCGTCAGGTGGCGCTCCAGGTAGTCGCGTAGCTTGTCCCCCGCGAAGATGCCGCCTGGCACGGCGCGGAACACCGACGACAGCGCGCCCCGCGGCCCCTCGCCACCACGCAGCAGCTCGGACGCAGCCTGCGCCACCCGCGGGCCCAGTTCCTTCAGGTTGGGGTCGAAGATCTCGGCGCGGCGGATCGGGTCCACGCGCGCCCGTCCTCCCGCAAGACCACGCCCAATCTCGTCGGGGCCCACCCCGTTCGCGAGCATGCAGCCGATCAACGCGCCCGCGCTGATCCCGCAGAACAAGTCGAAATCCACGATGGCGCGGTCCACGAGGAACGACTCCAGCGCGCGCAGCACGCCGATCTCGTAGAAGAGCCCCTCGACCCCGCCGCCAGCCAGACAGATGGCCACCTTCCCGGACCGCAGCCTCTCGGTCTGCTGGGCGATCTGCTCCTCGAGGGTGTCGAGGGCCGGCTGGTCCAGCACGGAGCGCACTCGATAGGTGCCGAAGCGGAAGGCGGCGTCCGCGCCACCACGGCCGACGATGCCGATGACCCGGTCACGTTGGACGGCCGCGTGCAGCTCGTCGTCGGGAAAGAGCCGCGACAAGAGCTGCCCCGCGCGGGTGAGCGCAAAGGGGCCGTCTTGGGTGGCGCTGTCGGGCGCCCCCGTGAGCGACTCCACCCGCGTGTCGATCACCAGCGCGTCCACCGAGCGCTCGGCCAGGACGCGCATCGCCACCCCGGGGTCGCTCACCGCGAAGAGGCGCAGCGTGCGCCCGGGGAGTTGGTACACGAAGGACCCGTCGCCCGCGCGGCGGGCGCCCTCGCGCATCATCAGCAGCTCACGCGCGCCGCCCTCGTCGAGCGGGGCCCCCACGTAGAGTACGGTATGCATCCCCAGCATTTGGGGGTCATCCCCGCCGGCCTGCAAGCCGACCCCGTGGCTCGGCGCCCCCAATCGTGTGCGGATAGACCCCTCAGGAGGGTCCGGCTTGAGAGTGCGCGCGGCGGCTTCCCAACGCGCGCGTGGGGCTGCGGACGCTTCGGCGTTGCAGGTTTTGGCACCGAGGGGCTATCCTGTGGCCGAGTTGCCCTGCGTTCCGGGCATCCGAGAGGAAAGCGTGTCCCGCCCCGCCGATCTCAGCAGCCTACAGTCCGCCCTCCACCAAGCCGGTGTCGAGGTCTATCGCACGGACGACCGCGAAATCCACATCGCCGAGCGCGTCCGCTTCCACATCATGGACTCTGGGGTGCGCCTGCGCCTCGAGGACAGCGCGCGCGTGTCGTTCACGGCGCGCACCCAGCGCTCGGACTTCCCGAACGAGGTGGCAGAGCAGCTCTTCGACCGCGTGCGCAGCATGGTCGGCCAGAGCGCGGGGGAGCGGGGGTATGCGGAAGCCGACGCCAAGACCATCAAGGTGTTGGACCCAGTCGACGCCTCGCGCGTGCTCGACGTGTGGCACGAGGTCACGTACGAGAAAGACGCCTCGGAGCTGTCGGACATCATCGACGAGATCCGCTGGGCGCTGAGCGTCGACAAGTACGTCTCGAGCTGAGCCACCGGCTCGCCGCGCGGGCGCGTCACCGCGCTGTTCCCGGCGAGTCAGGGGGCGAGGCGGCGCATCCGCCAAGGCGCGCTCGCGTCCAGGCGCGTGTACTCGAAGCGGTCGTGAAGGCGGTCGGGGTCGTTGAACCAGAGCTCGATGGTGGTGGGGACCAAGCGGTAGCCCCCCCAGCGTGGTGGGCGCGGCACGGCCTGCCCATCGAAGCGCTCCGTGGTCTCGCGGACCAGCGCGTCCAGCGCGTCGCGGCTGTCGATTGGCTGGCTCTGCGGTGAGCTCCACGCGCCCAGCTGGCTACCCCGCGGACGGCCGGCGAAGTACGCGTCGCTCACGTCGTCGGGGGCCTCGCTGACCGGCCCCTCGACGCGCACCTGCACGCCCGTCGAGGCCCAGTGGTAGGCCAAGGCCGCCACACCACGGGCGAGCTCACGCCCCTTGCGGCTATCCCGGTGCGTGTAGAACGTGAACCCCGCTTCGTCCGCCCCGCGCACGAGCACGAAGCGCACAGAGGGCACGCCCGCAGCGTCGGCCGTCGCCAGCGCGGCCCGATCTGCATCGAACACCTCGTGCTGACGCGCGTCGGCGTACAGTTGGCGAAACCAAGCGACGGGATCGACCTGTGGCTGCATGCCCCCGGTTATGACCTCGCGGGGGAGGCGGCGCTACCGACGAGAAGTGAAGGGAAAGCTACACTGATGTCGGACAATGCTGGCCATCCCGGGGTGCCGTCGTGATACCGTCGCGCCTCCATGACCGGAAGCGCTGAGGAGCTCATCGCCCGACTGCGGGCCAACCCCGACGACCCTGCGGCGTTCGCCGATCTCCGCGCGCACTATCACCGTATCGGCGACCACGCTTCGCTGGCCAACCTATTGGTGGGCTGGGCCGGTCGCACGCAGGATCATGGCTCGGCGGCCACGGCGTTCGTGCAAGCCGCAGACCTGATCGCGCGGTACGTCAACGACATCCCGCGCGCGGTCTCCGTCTACGAGCGCGCGCTCGAGAGGCAGCCGACCCACGTAGACGCCACCGCGCGCCTGGAGAAGATCTTCCAGCACACAGGCGAGGCGCGCCGATTGATCGACCTGTACGAGCGGCGTATCAAGGCGCTCACCCGTCTCGAGGGCGAACCGCGCGTGATCGCCGAGCTGCACGAGAAGGTGGCCGGCGTGTGGATCGAGCATTTCCAGCGCACGGACAAGGGTGTGGCCAGCTACCGGCACGCGTTCGAGCTGGACCCGACGCGCGTGTCCGCCATCTACGCGGCACGCGAGATCTACCGCGAGGCTGGCAACCTCAAGGCCGCCATCCCGCTGTACCAGCTGGAGGCCAATGCGGAGCCCGACATCGCCCGCCGCGTGGGGCTGCTGCGCGAGCTGGCGACCATTCGCCGCGAGCACGCGCACGACCT